>NZ_JBWLKN010000003.1:0-425316 GCF_059026195.1 Streptomyces sp. A01
CGGCTGGGACCGGCAAGGAATCCTGCTGGTCACCTACGGCGCAACGGTCTTCGCCGCGCTCTTGGTGTCGTATCGCTATCTGCCGATGGAGATGGCCGAACATCCGTGGGTGTTCGGACCGGTTCTTATTCTGGCGATGGCCTCGATGATCCACAGTTACGTGCGGATCACCAATCTGTGGGAATCGAAGGCCGCACCAGCGCGGCAACCAGAACCGCAACCCGAACCGCAACCCGAACTGGTGTGAGCGACGTCACTGCGAGAGATCAGCCGCCGAGGGAGGGCACCACAGTCCCGTGATCCTCAACAGACGATGGTCTGTTGAGGATCATCCAGGGCAGTCCTGTCACCGGCACCGGGTTGTCTCGCGATCAGCTCCGTTCGCGATCAGCTCCGTTCGCGCCCAGTTCCGTTCGAAGCGGTGCGAGTGGCCGATGACGAAGAAACCGCGGCGCTCGTACCAGTGTCGTGGCCAGTCCGTCGCGTCAGCGGTCAGGGACCGGGCACCGAGGCCCCCCTTGACCCGGCGCCTTGACGCGCCGTACGGGACAGGCCGGGAGGCGCGGCTCGGTGTCACTTCTTCCGGGAGCTGTCCGAGGCGGTCGGGGAGTTGGGGCCCGGATCGGCCTCCACGGCGGCCTGTTCCTCCGGGACGTCGGCCGGGCTCTCCTCCAGGCGCTGGCCGCGCAGCAGGAACCACGCGGTGACCGCCGTCGCCAGCAGGACCGCCGCGCCCATCGCGGCCGCGATCCGCAGCCCTTCCACGAACGCGTCCTGCGCCGAGGTCAGCAGTTCCTTGCCCTGCCCGGCCCGCAGCCCGTCCGCGGCTTCGACCGCGCCGCCCAGCGACTCATGCGCTTCGGCGGCCGCCCCCTCCGGGGTCCCGGCCGGAGTGTCGAAGCCCCGGTAGACGCCGGTGACGATGGAGCCGAGCAGCGCGATACCCAGGGCGGCGCCCAGTTCGTAGGCGGTCTCCGAAACCGCCGAGGCGGCCCCGGCCTGATGCTGGGGCACGCTGGAGAGGATCACGTCGGCGGTGACGGTGAAGGAGAAGCCCGCGCCGATGCCGACGATCAGCAGCACCGCACCCAGCAGCGGGTAGCCGGTATCCGTTTCGATCCAGCCCAGGGCCGCCGTCGCCAGGCCGATCGCGCCCAGGCCGCCCGCGACGACGAGCCGGACCGAGAACCGGCGGGCCGCCACCCCCGCGAGCAACCCGGCCGTGACCGCTCCGACGGCCGCCGGCAACTCGGCGAGCCCGGCTTCGAGCGGCCCCCTGCCCTGGACCAGTTGCAGATACTGCGACAGGAAGAAGACCAGGCCGGACAGCCCGAGGATGGTCAGCAGGTCGGCGAGGACCGCACCGGAGAAGCCCCGGTTGTGAAAGAGGCGCATGTCGAGCAGCGGCGCGGGAAGGGTGAGCTGGCGCCGTACGAACCAGGCCAGCGCCAGCAAGCCGAATATCCCGGCGGCGGCGATGTCCCAGCGCATGCCGTGCACCGCCGCTTCCTTGACGGCGTAGACGGCGCCGACCATGCCGACGAGCGAGAGTCCGACGCTGGGCATGTCCCAGGGTCCCGGCGAGGGGTCGCGCGACTCGGGAAGCAGCCGGATGCCGACGATGACGAGCACGGCCATCACGGGCAGGTTGATCAGGAACACCGACCCCCACCAGAAGTGCTCCAGCAGAAACCCACCGACGACGGGTCCGACCGCCGCGCCCGCTGACGCCGCCGCGCCCCAGATGCCGACGGCGAGGCTGCGCTCCTTGGGGTCGTGGAAGATGTTGCGGATCAGCGCGAGGGTGGCGGGCATCAGCGTCGCGCCCGCGACGCCGAGCAGCGCCCGCGCCACGATCATCATCTCCGGGCTGGTCGCGTACGCGTTGAGCACCGAGACGGCGCCGAACGCGACCGAGCCCGTCAGGAGCAGCTTCTTACGGCCGATCCGGTCACCCAGGCTGCCCATGGACACCAGCAGGCCCGCGATGACGAACGAGTAGATGTCGCCGATCCACAGCAGCTGCGTGCCCGAGGGGCGCAGGTCCTCGCTCAGGAACGGGGTCGCGAGGCCGAGCACGGTGGCGTCCACGGCGACCAGCAGCACGGCGAGTACGAGAACGGCGAGGGCCAGCCAGCGGCCGAGCCCGGTCTGGCCGACCGCGGTCTTCGCACTCGCGCCCGGCCTCGTGATCTGACTGCTCATTTCTCCATGCTCCGTCGTATGCCGCCGAGCAGCAGCTCGGCGATCATGTGCTCCATGTCCTTGGCGGCGATCCGCCCGTCCTGCACAGCCCACGCGGCCGCGCCGACCAGCCCGTACAGCGCCTCGGTCAGCCACCCGGCGGTCAGGTCGATCCGGAACTCGCCCCGCTCCTGTCCCCGCCGGAAGAGCCCGGCGACACGCTCGTCGAGGCGGGCCCAGCCCGCGTTCACCTCTCCCTCGAAGAGCTGGTTCTCGGTGGTGAGGAAGGCGAGCAGGGCCGCTTCCGGCTTGATGTGGGTGATCAGCCTGCGCAACGCGTCCGACGCGCTGCCGTCGTCGATCGCGGCGGCCTCCATCGCCACCTCGAACCGCGCGATGCCGAGCTCTTCCAGCGCCCTGATGAGCGCGTCCCGCCCCGCGAAGTGGCGGTGCAGCGTCGCACGACTGATGCCAGCGGCCTTGGCGATCTCGTCCATGGAGGCGGTCGCCTGGCGCGTGAGCAGTGATGCCGCCGCCCGCAGCACCTGGCCTCTGTCCACAGTCATGAGACGAGGCTACGTCATTTGAGACACCAACGTCTCACGGCACTCAAGTGCCCCCACCACAAAAACCGCCGGGCGGACCAACAAGGCCCGCCCGGCGATCAACCCCGAAGCCTTCCAGCACTTGAGGACCCCGAGCCCAAATCAAGCCCGTCCGGCGCTTGAGGACACAACCAGCCCACCCGACGCTTGAGGGCGAAGCCGAGCCCGCAAAACCAAGCCCGTCCGGCGTTGAGGACAAAGCTTCAAGACAAGAGCGGCCACAGGCCGCCCACGCCCGACCCGGCGTCAGCGCCCGGCCCACCCCCGCTGCACCAGCAAATCCGCCTTGACCTCCGCAAGCTGCACGGCGACAGCCGACGGCGCGGTGCCACCCCGCCCGCTGCGCGAGGCGAGCGCGCCCGGCACGTTCAGCACGGCACGGACATCCGGCGTCAGATGCGGCGAGATCGCGGCGAACTGCTCGTCCGTGAGCTGGTCGAGCTCGATGCCCTGGCCCTCGCACACCTTCACGCACTCCCCCGCGACCTCGTGCGCGACGCGGAACGGCACACCCTGCCGCACCAGCCACTCGGCGATGTCGGTGGCCAGCGAGAACCCGGCCGGGGCCAGCTCCTCCATCCGCTCGCGGTGGATGGTCAGCGTGGCCATCATCCCGGTGAAGGCGGGCAGGAGGATCTCCAGCTGGTCGCAGGAGTCGAAGACCGGCTCCTTGTCCTCCTGGAGGTCCCGGTTGTACGCCAGCGGCAGCGCCTTCAGCGTCGCCAGCAGGCCCGTCAGGTTGCCGATCAGCCGCCCCGACTTGCCGCGCGCCAGCTCGGCGATGTCCGGGTTCTTCTTCTGCGGCATGATCGAGGAGCCGGTGGAGAACGCGTCGTGCAGGGTGACGAAGGAGAACTCCTTCGTGTTCCAGATGATCACCTCTTCGGCGATCCGGGACAGGTCGACGCCGATCATCGCGGTGATGAAGGCGAACTCGGCGACGAAGTCGCGGGACGCCGTGCCGTCGATGGAGTTGCCCGACGAACCACCTTCGAAACCGAGGTCGGCGGCGACCGCCTCCGGATCGAGTCCGAGCGAGGACCCGGCCAGCGCGCCCGAGCCGTACGGCGACACGGCCGTGCGCTCGTCCCACTGCCGCAGCCGCTCCGCGTCCCGGCCAAGTGCCTGCACGTGCGCGAGGACGTGGTATGCGAAGAGGACCGGCTGCGCGTGCTGAAGGTGCGTACGGCCCGGCATGGCGACGTCCGGATGCGCTTCGGCCAGTCCGACCAGCGCCTCCTGGAGGTCGGTGACCAGTCCGCCGATGATCCTGGCGTGGTCGCGCAGGTACATCCGGAAGAGGGTGGCCACCTGGTCGTTACGGGAGCGTCCGGCGCGCAGCTTGCCGCCGAGGTCGGGGCCGAGCCGCTCCAGCAGTCCGCGCTCCAGGGCGGTGTGCACGTCCTCGTCGGCGACGGTTCCCACGAAGGCGCCGGAGGCCACGTCGCCTTCGAGCTGGTCGAGCCCGGCGAGCATCCGGGTCAGCTCGTCCTCGGTGAGGAGCCCGGCCTTGTGCAGTACGCGTGCGTGCGCGCGCGAGCCCGCGATGTCGTACGGGGCCAGCCGCCAGTCGAAGTGGACGGACGCCGAGAGGGCCGCCAGGGCCTCGGCCGGGCCGTCGGCGAACCGGCCGCCCCACAGCCGGACGTCACCGCTGTTGCTGCTCAACTGATGCTCCTCGGAGGTGCTCGGGGTGGTGATGTGCGGCCGCCTCCCCACCTGGGAGGGTGAGGAGGCGGCGGCTGGAACGCGAGCGTATGACACGAACCAGTGGACCAGTGGACGCGCGGGTCAGCGGGCAGCCGACCGCGCGGTCTCAGCCCAGGTCGCGCTTCGCGGCGATCTTCGACGACATACCGAAGAGCTCGATGAAGCCCTTCGACAGCGACTGGTCGAAGGTGTCGCCACTGTCGTACGTCGCCAGGTTGAAGTCGTACAGCGACTTCTCGGACCGCCGGCCGGTGACGACCGCCCGGCCGCCGTGCAGGGTCATCCGGATCTCGCCGGTCACGTGCTGGTTGGCCTCGGCGATGAACCCGTCGAGGGCCCGCTTCAGCGGCGAGAACCACAGGCCGTCGTAGACCAGCTCGCTCCACCGCTGCTCGACCTGCCGCTTGTAGCGGGCCAGCTCACGCTCGACGGTGACGTTCTCCAGCTCCTGGTGCGCGGTGATCAGCGCGATGGCGCCGGGCGCCTCGTAGATCTCCCGCGACTTGATGCCCACGAGGCGGTCCTCGACCATGTCGATCCGGCCGATGCCCTGCGCCCCGGCCCGCTCGTTGAGCTGCTGGATCGCCTGGAGCACCGTGACCGGGCGGCCGTCGATGGCCACCGGCACGCCCTCGCGGAAGGTGATCAGGACCTCGTCGGCCTCACGCGGGGTGGCCGGGTTCGAGGTGTAGTCGTAGACGTCCTCGACCGGCGCGTTCCAGATGTCCTCAAGGAACCCGGTCTCCACGGCCCGCCCGAAGACGTTCTGGTCGATGGAGTACGGGGACTTCTTGGTGGTCGCGATCGGGAGGTTCTTCTCCTCGCAGAACGCGATGGCCTTGTCCCGGGTCATGGCGTAGTCCCGGACCGGGGCGATGCACGTCAGGTCGGGGGCGAGGGAGGAGATGCCCGCTTCGAACCGCACCTGGTCGTTGCCCTTGCCGGTGCAGCCGTGGGCCACCGTGGTCGCGCCGTGCTTCCTGGCGGCGGCCACCAGGTGCTTGACGATCGTCGGCCGGGACAGCGCCGAGACCAGCGGGTACCGGTCCATGTAGAGCGCGTTGGCCTGGATGGCCGGCAGGCAGTACTCGTTCGCGAACTCGTCCTTCGCGTCGGCCACCTCCGCCTCCACCGCACCGCAGGCGAGCGCGCGCTTACGGATGACGTCCAGGTCCTCGCCACCCTGGCCGACATCCACGGCGACGGCGATGACCTCGGCGCCCGTCTCCTCGGCGATCCAGCCGATGCAGACGGAGGTGTCCAGGCCGCCGGAGTAGGCGAGTACGACGCGCTCGGTCACGGGTTTCTCCTTACGATGCATACGCTGATGGGTATAAGTATGCAGCCCTCCGTATGTTTCGTCAACGCGATGCGTGCGGGGCGTGTCTTCGCAGGTCAGGGGTGTGTCACAGCCGGATGGAGCGGCCACCCGCCCGCGGGATGTCCACGTCAGCCATACCGCTACCGGCCATACCGCTGTGAGAGGCGACCCGGCGGCCGCCCACCCAGCGCGTTCACCCGTTCCCGCGCACCGCCTCCGCCAGTACCCCCGCGTGCGCGTGCGTGAGGTCCTTCGTCGCCGTCAGGAGGGTGAGCGGGCCCGCTTCGGCCCGTTCACGGAGTTCGTTCACCGCGCGCCGGCCGGTCCCCTCGGCCAGTTCCGCGCGGTAGCGGTCCGCGAAGTCGGCGAAGCGGGCCGGGTCGTGTCCGTACCACGTGCGCAGCTCCGTCGACGGGGCGGCGGCCTTGCACCAGTCGTCCAGTGCGGCGTCGGCCTTCGCCAGGCCGCGTGGCCACAGGCGGTCCACGAGCACCCGCGCGCCGTCGTCCGGCTCCGGCGCGTCGTACACCCGCCGCACGCGTACCCCGGGTCGCTTCACCATGCTCGCCTCCAGTCGTCTACCAGGGCCTACGCCCCATAATGCGGGGCATGGGAAAGACCTACGAGCGCATAGAGGGACGGCTGCGCACCTTCATCGAGAGTCAGAAGATCTTCTTCACCGCGACCGCGCCGCTCGCCGGAGACGGCACGGTCAACCTCTCCCCCAAGGGCGTGGCCGGGTCCTTCGCGGTACTGGACGACCTCACCGTCGCCTATCTGGACTTCGCGGGAAGCAACGCGGAGACCGTCGCCCATCTGCGGGAGAACGGCCGGATCACGCTGATGTGGTGCGCCTTCGAGGGGCCGCCCACCATCGTGCGGGTGCATGGGCGGGCTGAGCCCGTCTTCCGCGACGATCCGCGCTGGAACGATCTGCTGCGGCACTTCCCCGGCGTGGACCCGACGCCGCACGGCCTGCGGGCCATCATCGTCGTCAGCGCCGAACTGATCCGGGACACCTGCGGCTACGCGGTCCCGTTCATGGACTACAAGGAAGACCGCTCCTTGCACGCCGACCGCTTCCGCCGCGAGGACGACGCCTCGCTCGGCGCGTACTTCGAGAAGAAGGAACACGTCGGCACGAGCCTCGACGGCTTGCCCGGTCTTCCGCTGCCGCTTCCTCCGACGCCTTCCTGAACACCGCGGGCGGTACCCGCGGGGTGTTCTTCCGCCCTGTGACGGAAGAACACCAGCGGGCTATGCTGGAAACCGGTCATGGCTCACGGAATGGCCGACGACAGCCGGTAGTTGAGCGGTCGAATATCGCCGTGCCGACGCTGACAATCCATAGCATCACGCGGGTCAGGTGACCGTTCATCCAGCGGATCGAGCGACACCGCATTCCGTTGGAGAGCCGTGACGGCGCTCGACTCCAAGGAATGGAGGTGAAACCGCAATACGCACCTATGAACGCCCGACCCTGACCGCGGTCGGCTCCTTCAAGATGGTGACCGGGCTGCTCAAGCGGACCGGCACGCCGGATATTCTCAGGCGTCACCGTCTGATTGGCTGATCGCCGAGTGCCAGGGAGCATTCCGAAGAACCTGGTGGTGGGCGCATGGTCACCCGCCACCAGGGCGCGCGGGAAGGGCGGTGGGCAGCATTGGCGCCGCACGACCTCAGGCTCATTCCCTCATGGTTCGTGGTTCTTCCGGACGCGCTTCCACACGCCTTCATCTGACCGGGTTCGGCGGGGACGAGCTGCTGTGCGGGGCGCCCTCCCATCTGCGGGCCCTGCTGGCCACCCATCCCGCGGCCGCCCTGCGCCAGCTGCGCGGGCTCGCCGCCAAGTACCGGTGGTCCTACGGGCAGTTGCTCCAGCGGCTCAGGGACGGCCGTTCGTACCGCCGCTGGCTGCTCAGGGTGTCCGATGAGCTGACCCGGCCCCCGCCCGAGCAGGACGGGCCCCTGATTGGCTGGGGGCCGCCGCCGCGGCTGCCGCCGTGGGTCACGCCTGACGCGGCCGACGCCGTACGGGAGCTGATCCGCGCCGAGGCGCCCGGCGCCGAGCCGCTGGCCGCGCGCCAGGGGCCGCACGGCGACCTGGTGGGAATCCAGGACGCGGCGAGCCCGGTGCGCCAGATCGACTGGCTCGCCGCCCGCGCCGGGGTCTCGCTCGCCGCGCCCTACTGCGACGACCGGGTGCTGGAGGCGTGTCTGGCCGTACGGCCCGAGGAGAAGTACACCGCGTGGCAGTACAAGCCGCTGCTCCTGGCCGCGATGCGCGGTGTCGTCCCGGACGGGCTGCTGACCCGGCAGACCAAGTCCGGGGGCCTGTGCGACCTCGACGTCGCGCTCCGCGCCAACCGGGCGGACCTCCTCACCATGGGGGACGAGTCGCGGCTCGCGCGGCTCGGCCTGATCGACGCCGCCGCGCTGCGCGAACTGTGCACCCGGCCGCTCCAGACGGCCTCCGGCGACCTGCACGGCGCGCTCTACCAGACCGTGGCCTGCGAGGTGTGGCTGCGGTCACCGCACCGGGCGGCCACCCCGACGACGGGAACGACACCATGACTCTCACCCTGCGCCGCGGCGTGTCCTGCGCCGACACCGACTCCGGAGTCGCGCTGCTCGACGAGGACAACGGCATGTACTGGAACCTCAACCCCACTGGGGCGCACGTGCTGCGCACGCTGCTCGCGGGCGGCACACTTGAGCAGGCCGCTGAGGAGCTGACCGGGGGCTTCGACGTGGACGTGGAGATCGCCCGGCAGGACGTCAGAGCGCTGGTGCTGGCGCTTGAGGAGTCGGGCCTGGTCGAGCCGTAGCGCTCCGCGCGCGGCGGGCCGTCCGGCACCGCCTCCCGAAAGGAGCGCAGCGTGAGTGAAGTCATCTCCTACGACCCACGCTCCGTGCCTCTGGCGAGGCGTGCCCTCACCCACCTCGTCATCGCCTTCGCGCGCGTGCTCGCCGGTCAGCCCCCACGCCGTATCCGCGCGGTGCTCAGCCGGCTCAGCCAGGGCGCCCGTCCGGCCGGTCACGCCGAGACCAGGGCCGCACGGGACGCCGTCACCACGGTCGGCCTCGCCTGTACCGGCCCCGAGGGCTGTCTGCCCAGATCGCTGGCGACGGCGATGCTGTGCCGGGTACGGGGCCAGTGGCCGACCTGGTGCGTCGGGGTGCGGCGACTGCCGCCGTTCGGCGCGCACGCCTGGGTGGAGGCGGAGGGCCGTGCGGTCGGCGAGGAGCACCCACCCGACTACTTCCAGCCGTTCTTCACCGTGCCATGAAGACCGTGACCCCGCGCGGGACTCCTGGCGGGCAGCGGTCGGCGCCCCGCGAGGTGCTGCGCGTACTGCGCGGGCACTGGCGCTGGATCTGGGCCGCCGTGGCGCTGACGCTGTCCGGCTCCGCCCTGGGGCTGGCACAGCCGCTCCTGGTGCGGAAGGTGATCGAATCCGCTGGCGCCGACCGGGGGTTCGGCGGCGCCGTCGGTGTGCTGATCGCCCTCTTCGTCGCCCAGGCCGTGGTGACCGCGGTGGCCGGATACGTGCTGGTCCGGACCGGCGAAGGCGTGGTGCTCGGCATCCGCCTCGGCCTCATCGACCATCTGCTGCGGCTGCCGATGAGGACGTACGACCGGCACCGGATCGGCGATCTGATCTCCCGTACGAGCGCGGACAGCACCGCGCTGCGCCTGCTGATCGCCCAGGGCTTCACCGACGCGGTCAGCGGAAGCATCGGCCTGGTCGGTGTCATCGGCCTGGTCGGTGTCATCGCCCTGATGGTGTGGCTCGACTGGGTGCTGTTCCTCATCGTGCTGGCCCTGCTCGTGGTGGGCGCGCTGACCGTCGCCTCGGTGCTGGGCCGGATCGCCCGGGCGTCACTGCACGCCCAGCAGGCCACCGGCGCCATGACGGCGGACCTGGAGCGGGCGCTCGGCGCGATCCGCACCGTACGCGCCAGCCGCGCCGAGCGGCGGGAGTCCGACCGCATCGCGCGGCAGGCCAGGTCCGCGTACACCGCGAGCGTACGGATGGGAAAGCTGGACGCGGTGATCTCCCCGGCGATCGAACTGACCCCGCACGGCTCGTTCCTGGTGGTCCTGCTGGTCGGTGGCGTACGGGTCGCCGCCGGTGGCTCCGTCGCCGACCTGGCGGCGTTCCTTCTCTCCATGCTGTACCTGGTGGGGCCGGTCGGCGCGGTGTTCCAGGCGGTGGGCACCATGCAGCAGGGCATGGGCGCGCTGCGGCGCATCAACGAGATTCTCGACCTGCCCCGCGAGCCGGATGTGGCGCGCCCCGTCACCAGGGCACGCGGGCCGGAGTGCGACACGGCTCCCGTGCTGGAATTCCAGCACGTCTGGTTCGGCTACGACCCGCGACGGCCGGTCCTGCGGGGCGTCTCCTTCCAGGTGCCGCGACGCGGCCAGGTGGCGCTGATCGGCAGCTCAGGCGTCGGGAAGTCGACCGTCTTCGCCCTCGCCGAACGCTTCTACGACCCGGACAGCGGCACCGTCCGCTTTGCGGGCGATGACCTGCGCGACCTCGACCGCGGCGAACACCGGGCGAAGATCGGCCTCGTGGAGCAGCACGCCCCGGTGCTGCACGGCACGCTGCGGGAGAACCTGCTGTACGCCGCCCCGGACGCCGACGGGGACGAGGTCGAGCGGGTCATCGGGCTGGCTCATCTGTCGGAGTTGGTCGCCGGGCTGCCGCGCGGACTGGACACGGAGACCGGGGAGCACGGCATGGCCCTGTCCGGCGGCGCGCGCCAGCGCGTCGCGATCGCCCGGTCGCTGCTCACCCGTCCCAGCCTGCTGCTGCTCGACGAGCCGACGGCCCACCTGGACGCGGTCAACGAGGCGGCGCTGCGCCATACGACGCGGCAGATCTCGGCCCAGTGCGCGCTCCTGGTCATCGCCCACCGGCTGTCGACCATCCGCACCGCCGACCTGATCATCGTGCTCGACGGCGGCGTGGTCGTCGCCACCGGCACCCACGGCGAACTCCTGGACACCAGCGACCACTACCGCCTTCTGACCCGCGCCCAGCAGCCCGGAGCCGCGTTCCCGGCGTAGGCGCGCACCCCCGGGCCGTGCTCGGGGGTGCGGCCACCCGCGGGAGCCGTCAGCCGCCCCACGCCCGGCGCAGCGCGCTGATCTCCTCCGGGCTGCTCTCGCGGGCGATGAACGGGATGTCCAGCAGATGCCGCGTCCGGTTCTCGCCCATGCGGTCCCGTACGACGGAGGCGTCGGCGAGGACCTGGCCGTACAGCGCGGCGCCGTCCATGCAGAAGACGTCCACCAGCGTGATCCGGCCGTCGATCGCACGCCGGACGTTGCCCGCGTTCAGGTCGATGCCGTCCCACCAGGGCATGTTCGCGCGGTACTCCAGGTCGACGCGGCGCGCGGCCTCGCGCACCTCGGCGAGGTCGGCGTCGGCACCGTCCCGCGGCGACCACTCCTCCCACCGGCGCTTGAGGTCCGCGGCTTCGGCCTGTTCCACGGGGGCCAGGAACTCCATGACCGTCAGCGTGCCGCCGCCGTCCAGCGCCTCGGCGAGTTCCACGCGCGGCAGATACGGATTGCCCTCGCAGCGGCGGCACAGGTCGAGGAACGCCGCGTACGCCGGGTCGAACGGGCAGACCCGGGCCGCGAACAGGCCCTGGGGGGCGCGCAGACCCACCGCCCAGTCGCCGACGCCGCAAGGGACCCAGCCCAGTTGGACCAGGTGCGCCGTCGCCTCGCGGTGGGTTCCCCCGCTCCACGGGTGACCGGCGAGCGGGGCGAGGTCCGCGCCGGACAGCGCCTGGTGATGATCAGAGCTCAGCATCCCAGCAGCGTAGGAAGGACGGGCCCGTTCGGACAGCGCTTTTCTGCGGCGGCGAGCACTCTGGGGGACGAGTCCGCATCCGCTCTCCTGTGCCCGGACTGGTGATCGCGTGCTACGCGCGCGTCCGCTGCTGGGGCCGCCCGGCGGGTGGGCCGCCATGTCGCGGACCCGGTTGGCTGAAGTTGCCGGATGGTGTCGCGGTACGGGGGGAAGAGTGCCAGCCTTGGGGACGCTGACACGCGCGCGCATAAGGAGCCGACGAGATGTCCACTGAAAGCACCCGCGCCATCATCGACGCCTATCTGGCCAAGACCCGAGCCCGTGATCTGGAAGGCGCCGTGGCGATGTTCGCCGAGGACGTCGACTGGGACGCGCCCGCCTCGGGTGCCGCTCCCTGGTCCGGCCGCCGGTCGTCGCGCGCCGAGGTCGCCGAGTTCTTCAGCCTGCTCCACGAACACCTCACGACGGAGGAGTTCACCGTCACCCACATCGTGGTCGAGGGCGACAACGGGGTGATCATCGGTCACCTCAGGGACACTGTGAAGGCGACCGGCGCGACGCTGACCACGCATTTCGCCGCTCATGTCACCGTCGCCGACGGACTCATCGCGGGCTACCGCCTCTTCGAGGACACCCATGCCCTGGCCAAGGCCCTCGCCGGGCCCGCCCAGCCGTCCGGTGAAGCGGCCGCCGCCTCACGCTGACGGGCGCGGCCGCCCTCCCCTCGTGGATCGCTACGACCAGCAGCAAGGATCACCAGGAAGGCCAGCCCGATGAGCCTCAACGACAAACTGTCCCGTCCGGCGGTGCGCGCCTTCGTCGCGGCGGTCAACGCCCGTGACCGCGAGGCCCTGTGGGCCACGCTGACGCCCGACGCGACCATGGCCGACGACGGTACGGAGCGGGACCTCGCCGCGTGGACCGAGCGGGAGATCTTCACCTCGCACGCCAGCATGGACGTCGACTGGGAGTCCGAGGACGGACTCTCGTTGACCGCCCGCTACCACAACGACATCTGGGGCGATCTCTCCACAGCATGGACGTTCACCCTCACCGACGGGAAAATCAGCCGGTACGAAGCAGGGCCGGGCTGACCGGCCGGGCGGCCCGCACCGGTCACCCGGGTAACGGCCTGACCGGCGTTCCCGGCGACGGCGTCAGCGGCGTCCCCGGGGGCGTCCCTGGCGCCGTCCGCGACGGCGGACTTGGCCACGGCATGACGAGAGGAGCCGGGTGAGCCACCCTCCGGGGGGAGCAGTGGACGCGGCGGGGGGCAAGAACGTACGGCTGCGGCTACTCGGCCCGGTGGGCGTCGAGGTCGACGGCCGCGCGGTCAGCCTCGGGCCTCAGCAGTGTGCGCTGCTGACGCTGCTCGCCCTCGCGGGCGGGCGCGCGGTCAGCACTTCCCGGCTCGTCGACGCGATGTGGGAGGGCGGTGCCCCACAGGGCGCCGTCACCACCCTGCGGACGCACATCCTCCACCTGCGCCGCATCCTGGAGCCGGGCCGCCGGGCCCGGGACGGCTTCGAGGTCCTGGTCAGCTCGGGCGGCCGCAGCAACACGAACTACGCGCTGCTGCTGGACGAGCGGCAGGTCGACGCCATGTCGTTCCTCCGGCTCACGCGGGAGGCACGCAGCGCCCTCGGCGAAGGCGACCCGCGTACCGCTGTCGCACGCTGGGAGGCGGCCCTCGCACTGTGGTCGGGACCGGCTCTCGACGGCGTGAGCGACCGCGGGTTCGCGCTCGCCGAGGCGGAGCGGCTGACGGAGATGCGGCTGGTCGCCAGGGAGGACCGGGTCGACGCGCTGCTGCGGCTGGGCCGCGACGAGGAGGTGATCGGCGAACTCGGCCAGCTGGTCGAGGAGCACCCGCTGCGCGAGCGGCTGCGCTCGCAGCTCATCCTCGCCCTGTACCGGACGGGGCGGCAGGCGGAGGCGCTGGCCGCCTACCGGGACATCCGCCGGGTCCTCGACGAGGAGTTGGGCATCCAGCCTGGACGGGCTCTCCAGCAGCTCCACCAGGCGGTCCTCACCGCGGACCCCGCACTGGAGCCCGAGCCGCGCCCCGGCCCCAGCACAGGGACCAGCACCGGTACCGGCACCGGCACCGGCACCGAACCCGAGCCTGCTGCGGGATCTGTTCCCGGCTCTGCTCCCGGCTCCGGCGGCGAGCCCGGCCCCGCGCCCGAACCGTCGTCCGCCGTGCCCCAGCCCGTCCCCCGCCAGCTCCCGCCCGACGTGGGCAGCTTCACCGGGCGCGCCGCCTATCTGCGGGAGCTGGACGCCCAGTTGGCCGGGCGGGCGCAGGCCGCCGACCGGACTCTGGTGATCTCCTCGCTCTCCGGGATGGCCGGGGTCGGCAAGACGTCACTGGCCGTGCACTGGATGCACCGGGTGGCGGACCGGTTTCCCGACGGGCAGCTGTACGTGAGCCTGCGCGGCTACTCCCCCGATTCCCCCATGACCGCCGACGAGGCGCTGGGCCAGCTGCTGCGCGCCCTGGGGGTGCCGTTGAGCCATCTGCCGGAGAAGGCGGACGAGAAGGCCACGCTGTACCGGTCGCTGCTCGCCGACAAGCGCATGCTGGTGCTGCTGGACAACGCCGCCGCGCTCGAACAGGTCCGGCCGCTGCTGCCCGGCTCCCCCGCCTGCTTCGTCGTGGTCACCAGCCGCAACGACCTGCGCGGCCTCACCGCCTTCCACGACGCCCACCACATCGACCTGGGCGCCTTCCAGGAAGAGGAGTCCCTGGCGCTGCTCGCCCGCGTCATCGGTGAGGAGCGGGTGCGCGAGGAGCCGGAAGCCGCCGCCGAGGTGACCCGGCTGTGCGGTCATCTCCCGTTGGCGGTACGCATCGTCGCGGCGAACCTGCTGGGCAGCCGGGGGCGCGGGGTCGCCGACGTGGCCGGTGACCTGCGCGACGGCGACCGGCTGGCCGAGCTGTCCACCGAGGAACCGTGGGAGACGGCGGTGCGCGCCCCGTTCAGCCTGTCCTACCTGGCGCTCCCCGAAGCCGAACAGCGGTTCTTCCGCCTTCTCGGGCTGATGCCCGGCGCCGAGTTCTCCACCCGCGCCGCGGCCGTGCTCGCCGGCGTGCCCACCGCCGAAGCCGCGAAGGCGCTGGACCGCCTGGCGTCCAGGAGCCTGCTGGAGACCTACCGGCCAGGCCGCTTCCACCTCCACGAGCTGCTGCGGCTGTACGCCGGGGAGCGGGCCCGGCAGGACGGCGGCCCCGAGGACAACGCGGCCGCGGCGAGGCGCCTGTTCACCTGGTACCTGGCCACCGCCGACCGCGCGGCGCAGCGCCTGTACGGGACGTTCTACTCGTGGTTCGCCGAGCCCTCCCCCGACCCCGACGACCCGCTGGCCGCGCCGCTGGCCTTCGCGGGCGAGAGCGACGCCCTGGCCTGGCTGGACACCGAGCGGGTCAACCTGCTGGCGTGCGTCGAGCACACCGCCGAGCACGGCCCGTACGTCATCGCCTGGCAGCTCTCCCTCGTCCTGCACGGCCATCTGATGGCCCACGGCCGGCGCGCGGACTGGCTGGGCGCCGCACGCGCCGGGCTGCGCGCCGCCGACGCCGACGAGGACGGCTACGGGCGGGCGTCCATGCACTGGAGCCTGGGCTACGTGTACTGGGAGCTGGCCCAGCACGACGCGGCGATCCGGCACAGCGCGGAGGCCGAGACCTTGTACGAGCAGGCGGGGCTGCCCGCCGAGAAGGGCGGCGCGCTGCTCGGCCTGGCCGCGGCCCACCGGGAGAAGGGGCAGCTCGCCGCCGCCCGGGAGTACGCGCTGCGGGCGCTGGAGGTCTACCGCGCCGTGGGCGAACCGGCCGGTGAGATCTGGGCGCTGGCCCTGCTCGGCTTCGGCTGCCTGGACCAGGGGCGGTTCGACGAGGCGCACACGCACTTCACGGAGGCGTACGACCTCGGGCAGCGGTCCACGGACCCGCACGCCGCGATCCTGCCGCTGTGGGGGCTGGGCGCCACCCTGCACGGGCTGGGCCGGTTCGACGAGGCCGGGCAGCATCTCCAGAGCGGTCTCACGGACGACGCCCGACTGTCGGCCACGTACGCGGGGGAAGGCGTGCTGTGCTGCCTGGCCCTGGTGTGCCGGGACACCGGCGATCCCCGCATGGCCATCAAGCACGCGTCGGACGCCCTGAGCAGCACGCACCGCACCCACCGCCGCCTCGTCGAGCCCGACGCCCTCAACGCCCTGGCCACGACCCTGCTCAGCGTGGACGACGTCGCCGGGGCGCTGGACCGGCACCACCGCGCGCTGCGCCTGGCCACCGAGGCCGACTGCCGCAGAGCGAGCGTCGCCGCGCGCACCGGGCTGGCCGCCGGTTACCGGCTCAGGGGCGCCTACCGGGAGGCACTGTCGCACGCGCGGACCGCCCTGACCCTGGCGCGGGAGGCGGGTTTCCGCGTCGCCGAAGGCGAGGCCATGGCCGAACTGGCCCGCGTACGGCTGGCGCTCGGCCATCACGACAAGGCGAAGGAGGCCGTGGAACACTCCCTGGTCATCCACCGCGAGACCGGCTACCGGCTCGGCCTTGCCCGCGCCCTGGAGACCGCCGGGGGGATACACCAGGCGAAGAACACCCGTACGGCGCTGCGGTACTGGCGCGAGGCCGCCGAACTCTACGAGGCGATGGACCTCCCCCTGCCCGGCGGGGTGCGCGCGGAGTCCAGCTGAGCCACCCCGGTGGACAGCGGGGGCGGTGAGGTCAGACCAGGGCGCGGGCGGCGGCCGTGGCGACCGCGGCGACGAGGACGACCAGCGGCACCGGGGCCTTGAGCCGCCAGGCGACGAGCGCTGCCGCGAACCCGGCGAGACGGGCGTCGAACGTCATGCCGTCGGCGTCGGCCGACCCCACCAGCTGGGTGATGACCAGGACGGCGAGGAGCGCCGGAGTCAGGTACTCCACGAAGCGCGGGAACCAGCCGGGGAGCTCCCGGTCGCCCATGACCAGCGATCCGGCCCCCTTGAGGAGGAAGGTGGTGGCCACGAGGGCGCCGACGACGAGCCAGGTCGTGTGGTTCATCGGGCTCTCCAGGTCCACAGGACGGCGACGAGGCAGGCGACGGCGATGGCGCTGTCGGGTGCGCCGAGGCCGGTGAGCAGCAGGGCGCTCGCGGCGGCGGCGAGGGCCGCTGTCCGGCGGCGGGGGGTGCCGAGGTGCGGGGCGAGGAGCAGGAAGAAGAGCACCGGGGAGACGGCGTCGAGGCCGTAGCGGAGGATGTCGACCGCTTTGATGGGGCCTACTGCGCCGACGAGGGTGCCGGCGACCCAGCCGAGCCAGAGGACGACACCGGAGGACAGCAGGCGGGTGCGGTCGAAGCGGCCGTCGGCGTCGCTGGCGATGGCCCACGACTCCTCGATGACGAGCTGCGACTCGACCGCGCGGCGGGCGCGTCCACCGCGCAGGGCGGGGAGGATGGCGAATCCCATGACGAGGTAGCGCAGATTGAGCAGGGTCCCGGCGACGGCGGCCGCCGCCCAGCCGCCGCCGTTGACGAGGACGGAGACGGCGGCGAACTGGGACGAGCCGACGAAGACGAGCCCTGACATCGTGCCCGCGGCGAGGGCGGAGAACTCGGCTCCCTTGGCGAGCACCCCGAAGGAGATGCCGAAAGCGAAGATCGCCACGGTGAACGGCAGCGCCGCCTTCGCTCCTGCGGTGTACGCGGCGCGCCGTCCCTCCTCGGGGGTCTGGGAGTGCGGAGCGGGTTCGGCGCCGCTCACGCGTCCGCACCCCGCGCGTCCGGCGTGTGCGCCGTGACCGCCCGCCGGTAGTCCTTCATGAGCGCCGTGGTGATCTCGCCGACGGCGAACTCCCTGTCGTCGACGGCCCTGACCGGCTGCACCTCGTACGCCGTGCCGGTGAGGAAGACCTCGCCGGCGTCCATGAGGGCGGCCGGTGCGAGGTGCCGTTCCACGACGCGGATGCCGAGACGGCGGGCGGCGGCGATGACCGTGCGGCGGGTGATGCCGTCGAGGAAGCAGTCGGGCACCGGCGTGTGGAGTGCGTCGCCGATCACGAGGAAGAGGTTGGCCCCGGTGGCTTCGGCGAGGCGGCCGCGGTAGTCGAGCAGCAGCGCGTCGTCGTAGCCCGCCGACTCGGCGGCCTGCCGGGCGAGGGCGCCGATGCCGTAGAGCGCGGCGCCCTTGGCGTGCACCGGCGCGGTGTCGGGGGCGGGGCGGCGCCACCGGGAGGTGGCGAGGCTGATGCCCCGCCCGCGCGCCTCGGGGGCGAAGACATGCGGCCAGGGCCAGGCCGCGATGGCGACATGGGCGCGGGCGCCACGGGGTGAGACGCTCATCGTCTCGGTGCCGCACCAGGCCACGGGGCGTACGTAGCCGTCGAGGATGTCCATGGCCCTGACGGCGTCGCGGGTGGCGGCGTCCAGCTCGTCGGCGCTCCAGGGCAGGGTGAAGCCGACCGCGCGGGCCGAGGTGATCAGCCGCTCGCTGTGCTCGTGGAGCTTGAAGACGGCTCCGCCGTAGGCCCGTTCGCCCTCGAAGACGCTGCTGGCGTAGTGCAGGCCGTGGCTGAGGACGTGCAGCCGCGCCTCGCGCCAGGGGACGAACTCGCCGTCGAGCCAGATGACGCCCGCACGGTCGTCGAAGGGCCGGTCCGGGGAGCCGTCGGTCACGTCGCGAACCCCCGCTCGGCGTACGGGTAGCCCTCCAGCTCGTTGGCCGCGGTGGTCTCGTCGCGGCGGGCGGCGTAGTAGATGCGGACCTCGTCGATGAGTCCTGCGTCGTTGAAGCGGTAGACCTCCGCACCGCGCAGCACGGTGCCGAGTCCCGGCTTGACGCCGGTCCACTCGCAGACGGCCGTGCGGGTCTGCTCGTCGGCGTAGACGGCGTCGACCACCCAGTAGGAGGAGTTGGCCCGCACGTCGGCTCCCCAGCGCTCCACGACCGGGTCGATGCCGTGGATCGGCCCGTGCATTCCGTTGGCGAGGTAGTGCACGACGTCCTCGGCGAGGACTTGCGCGAACAACGCGCGGTCCACCTTGTTGCACGCCTGGAAGTACAGGCGCACCGCCGCCTCCAGGCGGTCCCTCGTCATGCCGCCCTGTTGCCGTTCGGATGAGTTCACATCTCTCCCGGTGCGAAGTCGAGCGCGGGCAGGGACGCGAGGTGTTCTCGCGCCCGGAGCAGCACGCGCTGGTCGTCGGTGAAACGGTAGCGGTCGCCTTCCTCACCCACCGGCAGGAAACGCCTGACGAACGCGGTGGCGGCGGACCGGTATTCCGCGGGAGTCGTCACCTGGCTTTCCATCTCCTCGATGGCGGCGACCAGTTCCCGTAACGCGGTCAGAAGGAGCGGGCGGCTCAGAGACAGGCGTTCGCCGTCCGTGGTCAGGGCACCGCATTCACGGAGCCAGGAGTAGAGAAAGACACCGGTTCCGGCGTCGAAGTTGCGGACGGCGTCGTCGGCCAGCGGATAGCGGAACATCCGTTCCAGGACGATCATGTCGATCTGTTCGTCGGCGTAGGGAATGCCGCCCCCGGCACAGGCGAGTGCCGTCTGCGCGTCCACCTTGATTTCCTCCAGGAGACCCACGAACCAGTTCATCTTGAGCTTGATGTGCCGGTCCAGGGGCCAGGCCCCTTGGTGGTGGAAGTAGTCGTGCAGATATCCCCAGAGCGCGCGGGCCTGGTAACAGGTGCCGGGGCTCAGCCCGCTGGAGGCACGCGGGACGGAGCCGGGGGTGAGCACGGCCTCGGCGGACGGCAGCGCGAACGTCTCATGGATCTTGCGGAACTTGCTGAAGGTGAAGATGGCGTACGCCTGCGAGGTGACCTTGTCGTGGGTGGCCACGTTCTCCGGGAAGAAGACGATGCAGTTGCCCCGGGCGAACCCCTCGCTGCCCGCCAGCAGCACGGTCGCCTGGCAGTTGTTCTTGGGGTGCGGATACCGCGCCGCCACCTCGCCGAGCGCGCGCGGCTCCTTGCGCCGTACGAGGAAGAACTCCATGCGCTTGCCCACCGGCGGGGCGCTGTTCGTCGTCCGGACCGGCGCCAGGAACGCCGCCCATTCGCCGTCGGCGGGCGCGATGAGCGCGTCCCTGGAGTACGCGAAGTCCGGCGGGGCGTCGAGCCCGGCGGACAGCCAGCCCTCGGCGTCCGCCACCAGGGCGTCGGCCTGGTGGGCCCGCCCATGGCGCAGGTACCAGCCCGTCGCCTCCGTGATCAGGGCGCGCAGATCCGCGCTGTCCTGGTCGCCGGGGTCGGCGACGGTGCCGTCACCGCGCTGCCGCGACCGGAAGGCGTTGACCCGCTTCAGCAGCGTACGCGTCAGGATGTCCGCCGCCGCGAGCATGCCGTCGGGGTCCGCGCCCGGCCCGCTCATCACACGGCCTCCAGCACGTGGTGCACGGTGAAGACCATGGGCACGGACCCGAAGTTGCGCACGACGCGCAGACCGTGCGCCGCCGCCGCCACGACGGTGGTGACGCACGCGTCGGTCTCGCCGTTCGCGCAGTCGATGGCCGCCTGGGCGTTGCTCAGGGCGGGGCGCTGTTCGCAGTACGGCGGGACGAGGCTGGCCGGGGCGGGGTGGGTGGCCACGGTACGCGGTTTCTCGGGGGCGTCGGCCGTCGTGGCGAGCACCATGTCATAGGTGGGCGCCAGAAAGCTGTCGACCATGCGGCAGGTCTGGAGATTGCCGAACACCAGCGTATGCAGATGCGGATAGACGGCGCAGGCGACGAGCGCGTGTTCGCCGTCGCGCGGGGCGAGGTCCATCGCGGATTCCAGCGACGCGTGCAGTTCGACAATTCCGGTATCCGCACGTCCACGGCGGCGCAGCCACAGCCACGCCGCTGCCTCCAGATTGGTGCCCGGTGGTCCGAGCGTGTGCAGGTGACGAATTCGGTCGACCCTGGACTGTTCCGCGGACGCCGCGTCTTCCGGCATATCTCCCCCAAAGGCCCCGCACGGGTGCCGGGCACACATACGGGTTCGGTGACTGGGAAATGTGGGTGCGAGGAATCGGTGCGAAGAGAAGCGGTTCGAAGCGCGCGCGAAATCGCCGGCTGAAACGCTTATCCAGTTGGGGCGCGGCCCACGCTACCGTGGCGTCCTGGAGGTGTCGAGAGTGACCAACTGGTCCGCGCCACCCGCCCGTTAGGCCCGGTGACCGGGGGCGGGCGGCGCTTCGGTGTGCCGCTCAGCGGGCCCGCTGGGCCAGCCGCATCAGATGGTCGGCGAGGGCCTGGCCGCCGTTCGGTTCGCGGCTGATCAGCAGCAGCGTGTCGTCTCCGGCGATGGTGCCGATGATGTCGTGCACCTCGGCCGTGTCGATGGCGGAGGCGAGGAACTGGGCGGCACCCGGCGGGGTCCGCAGGACCACGAGGTTGGCGGACGCCTCCGCCGAGATCAGCAGCTCACCCGCCAGGCGGCCCATCCTTCCCTCGCTCGCCGACTCGCCGAGCGGAGCGCGGGGCTTGCGGTCGCCGCCCTCGCTCGGCACGGCGTAGATCAGCTCACCGCCGGTGTTGCGGATCTTCACCGCGCCCAGCTCGTCCAGGTCGCGCGACAGCGTCGCCTGGGTGACGGACAGGCCGTCGTCGGCGAGCAGCTTGGCGAGCTGGCTCTGGGAGCGGACCGGCTGCCGGTTGAGGATGTCCACGATCCGGCGGTGGCGGGCAGTGCGGGTCTGCGGCACGGCCGGCCCCGCGTGCTGCTCCGCGGCGAGTGCTTCGTTCTCCTGCGCCTCGGTCATGGTGGTGTCAGTCTCCGGATCGTTGTTCCCCGTCGGGCGGCGTCGCCCCGTGTGGCGCGGGTACGCGGTCGAGGACGGCGGGCAGCGCCTGGAGGAACGTGTCGATCTCGGCGTCGGTGACGACGAGCGGCGGAGCGAGCCGGATGACATCCGGCGCGACCGCGTTCACCAGGAAACCCGCGTCCTGAGCCGCCCGCTGAACCCGCGGCGCGAGCGGCTCGTGCAGCACGATACCCAGCAAGAGCCCCGCGCCACGGACCTGGGCGACCAGCGGGTGCCGCAGCGACTCGACTCCGGCCCGCAGCCGCTCCCCGCCGCGCTTGACGCGGTCGAGGATTCCCTCGGACTGGATGGTGTCCAAAACGGCGAGCGCGGCGGCGCACGCGACCGGGTTGCCGCCGAAGGTCGAACCGTGCTGACCGGGCGTCAGCAGGTCGGCGGCCGCGCCGAAGGCGACGGTCGCGCCGATCGGCAGCCCGGCGCCGAGGCCCTTGGCGAGGGTGACGACATCCGGCTCGACGCCCTGGGCCTGGCATTCGAACCAGTGGCCGGTGCGGCCGATGCCGGTCTGGATCTCGTCGAGGACGAGGAGGGTTCCGGTGGCCTGGGTGATCTCGCGTGCGGCGGCCAGGTATCCGGCGGGCGGCACGATGACCCCGCTCTCCCCCTGCACCGGCTCGATGATCACCAGCGCGGTGTCGGTGGTGACGGCGGCGCGCAGCGCCTCGGCGTCCCCGTACGGGACGTGGGTGACGTCGCCGGGCAGCGGCAGGAAGGGCTCCTGCTTCGCGGGCTGGCCGGTGAGGGCGAGGGCGCCCATGGTGCGGCCGTGGAATCCGCCGGTGGTGGCCACCATGTGCGGCCGGCCGGTCCGCCGACCGATCTTGAACGCCGCCTCGACCGCTTCGGCGCCCGAGTTGCCGAAGTACACCCGCCCGGGCCGGCCGAACAGCTGGAGCAGCCGCTCAGCGAGCGCCACCGGGGGCTCGGCCACGAAGAGGTTGGAGACATGGCCGAGGGTGGCGATCTGGTCGGAGACGGCACGGACGACGGCCGGGTGGGCGTGGCCGAGCGAGTTGACCGCGATGCCGCCGACGAAGTCCAGGTACACCGTGCCGTCGGCATCCCACACCTGGGTGCCCGCGCCGTGCACGAGCGGGAGGCGCGGGGTGCCGTAGTTGTCCATCAGCGCGTCCTGCCAGCGCTGGGTGAGCGCGGTATTCGTCATGCCGTCCCCCTCGTGGTCGTGAGCGCTGCTCATGCCGCCCCCTTCGCGGGCTGACCGGGCGTGTCGGGCGTGTCGGGCGTGTCGGGTACGACCATGGTGCCGATGCCCTCGTCGGTGAAGATCTCCAGCAGGATGGAGTGCGGTACGCGGCCGTCGATGACGCGCGCGGTGGTGACGCCGTTGCGTACGGCGTGCAGGCAGCCCTCCATCTTGGGCACCATGCCGCTGGCCAGCTCGGGCAGCAGGGTCTCCAGCTCGGTCGCGGTGAGCTGGCTGATCACCTCGTCGCTGTCCGGCCAGTCCGCGTACAGGCCCTCGACGTCGGTGAGGACCATCAGCGTCTCGGCGCCCAGCGCGGCGGCGAGCGCGGCGGCCGCGGTGTCGGCGTTGACGTTGAAGACGTCCCCGCCCGCGTCGAGGGCGTCACCGCTGCGCGCGATGGACGAGACCACCGGGATGCGGCCGTCGTCCAGCAGGGCCTGTATGGCGCCCGCGTCGACGTGGGTGATGTCGCCGACCCGGCCGAGGTCGACGGACTCGCCGTCGATGGTGGCGTAGCGCTTGGTGGCGGTCATGGTGTGGGCGTCCTCGCCGGTCATGCCGACGGCGAGCGGGCCGTGCTGGTTGAGCAGCCCGACCAGTTCGCGCTGCACCTGCCCGGCGAGGACCATCCGGACGACGTCCATGGCCTCCGGGGTGGTGACCCGCAGGCCCGCCCTGAACTCGGACGTGAGGCCGAGGCGGTCCAGCTGCGCGCTGATCTGCGGGCCGCCGCCGTGCACGACGACGGGGCGCAGACCGGCGTGCCGCAGGAAGACGACATCCTGCGCGAAGGCGGCCTTCAGGTCGTCGTCGACCATCGCGTTGCCGCCGAACTTGATGACGACGGTCTTGCCGTGGTGCCGCGTCAGCCAGGGCAGCGCCTCGATGAGCGTGCGGGCCTTGGGAAGGGCGGTGTGCTTACGGGGCGCCGCCGGGATGGGCTGGACGGGAGAAGTGGGCGCGGGCTTGGCAGGAGCCGTCGGCGTGGAGGAGGAAGCGGTCTGGGTCATGAGGAGTACGCGCTGTTCTCGTGGACGTAGTCGGCGGTGAGGTCGTTGGCCCAGATGACGGCGGACTCCTGACCGGCGGCGAGGTCGGCGGTGATGCGGACCTCGCGGTAGCGCATGTCGACCAGGTCGCGGTCCTCGCCGACCGAGCCGTTCTTGCACACCCACACGTCGTTGATGGCGACGTTCAGCTCGTCGGGTTCGAAGACGGCCGAGGTGGTGCCGATCGCTGACAGCACCCGGCCCCAGTTCGGGTCCTCGCCGTGGATGGCGCACTTGAGGAGGTTGTTACGGGCGATGGAGCGGCCGACCTCGACCGCGTCGTCCTCGCTGGCGGCGCCGACCACCTCGATACGGATGTCCTTCGAGGCGCCCTCGGCGTCGCCGATCAGCTGCCGCGCCAGGTCGTCGCAGACACCGCGGACGGCCTCGGCGAACGCGTCGTGCTCCGGCGTCACCGCGGCGGCGCCGGAGGCGAGCAGCAGCACGGTGTCGTTGGTGGACATGCAGCCGTCGGAGTCCACACGGTCGAAGGTGGTGCGGGTGGCGGAGCGCAGCGCCTTGTCCAGGGCCGGGGCGTCGACGTCGGCGTCGGTGGTGAGGACGACGAGCATGGTGGCGAGACCGGGGGCGAGCATGCCCGCGCCCTTGGCCATGCCGCCGACGGTCCAGCCGTCGGGGCTCGTGACGACGGCGGTCTTGTGCACGGAGTCGGTGGTCTTGATGGCGATGGCGGCCTTCTCCCCGCCGTGCTCGCTCAGGGCGGCCGCCGCCGTCTCCACGCCGGGCAGCAGCTTGTCCATGGGCAGCCGCAGGCCGATCAGCCCGGTGGAGGCCACCGCGACCTCCCCGGCGCTGTGCCCCAGCACCTCGGCGGCCTTCTCCGCGGTCGCGTGGGTGTCCTGGAAGCCGAGCGGCCCCGTACAGGCGTTGGCTCCACCGGAGTTGAGGACGACGGCGGAGACCTGCCCGCCCGCGAGGACGCGCTCGGACCACAGCACGGGGGCGGCCTTGACGCGGTTGGAGGTGAAGACACCGGCGGCGGCCAGGCGCGGCCCGTTGTTGACCACGAGGGCCAGGTCCGGGTTGCCGTTCTCCTTGATCCCGGCGGCGATGCCCGCCGCCGTGAATCCCTGTGCTGCCGTGACACTCACTGTGCTTCTCCGTTCACTTCCGTGACCACGCTGTCTGCGCTGTCTGCGCTGTGGGATGGGGGCGGTGGTGCGGGGCTCGCGCCCGGTCGCGGCACGCGCGCGGCGGGCGGATGGCGTACGGCGCGACCGGCGAGGCGGGTCACGGCGCGACGCCCACGGTGGACAGCCCCAGCTCCTCGGGGAGACCGAGAGCAACGTTCATGCTCTGTACCGCCCCGCCCGCGGTGCCCTTGGTGAGGTTGTCGATGGCGCTGATGGCGATCAGACGGCCCGCGCCCTGGTCGTAGGCGACTTGCAGCAGAGCCGCGTTGGCCCCGTACACGGCGGCGGTGGCGGGCCACTGCCCCTCGGGCAGGAGGCGCACGAACGGTTCGTCGCGGAGCGCCTTCTCGTAGGCGGCGCGCGCGTCGTCGCCCGTCACCCCGGGCCGTGCCTTGGCGGTGCAGGTCGCGAGGATGCCCCGGGGCATCGGGGCCAGGGTCGGCGTGAACGAGACGCTGACGCGCTCCCCGGCGACGGCCGACAGGTTCTGGATCATCTCGGGCGTGTGCCGGTGCGTTCCGCCGACGCCGTACGGGCTCATGGAGCCCATCACCTCGCTGCCGAGCAGATGCGGCTTGGCGGCCTTGCCAGCCCCGGAGGTCCCGGACGCCGCGACGATCACCGCCTCCGGCTCGACGAGGCCCGCCGCGTACGCGGGGAACAGCGCGAGCGAGACGGCGGTCGGGTAGCAGCCGGGCACGGCGATCCGCTTGGCCCCGCGCAGCGCGTCCCGCGCGCCGGGCAGCTCGGGCAGCCCGTAGGGCCAGGTCCCCTCGTGCGGCGAGCCGTAGTACGCCTCCCAGTCCGCCGCGTCCCGCAGCCGGAAGTCGGCCCCGCAGTCGATCACCAGCACATCGGGCCCGAGCTGCCGCGCGACCTCGGCGGACTGCCCGTGGGGCAGGGCGAGGAAGACGACGTCATGCCCGGCGAGCGCGTCGGCGGTGGTCGGCGCCAGCACCCGCTCGGCGAGCGGCCCCAGATGCGGCTGCAGCGCGCCGAGCCGCTGCCCCGCGTTGGAGTTCCCGGTCAGCGCGCCGACCTCGACGCCGGGGTGCCCGAGCAGCAGGCGCAGCACCTCGCCGCCCGCATACCCACTCGCCCCGGCCACCGCTGCTCGTACGACCATAGAACCCTCCTCCGTGATGGCATGACTATACGGAGCATGGCAGTTTTATGCAATGGGGCTCGGTGCGGTCGCGGCGGGCGCGTGTGACCGAGAATTTTAGTTGGCACATGGAGAGCGCTAGTTGGCACATCTTGGTCTCGTAACGCTGTGTTGCGGTCAGTACTGAAGAAGCGCCCGTATCGCCGGTCGAGTGGTGCTGCTCTGGGTTAGTGAGCGAGGCGACGAGTGCGAAGATCCCGTCGGATTCAAGTCATCTGGACCAGCTTGTCATCGCGTACGACGGCGACGCGGGGCTGCGGGATCGGCTGAGGCTCGGGGATGACTGGGTACGCCGGTGGAGCTCGACATGGCAGGTGGGCGAGGGCAAGGCCTGCTGGCCGATCCGGGATATGGCGCGCGTACCGGTGCTGTCGTCCCGTCCGATGCGGGGGTTCACGTGGCGGGCGAAGCAGCGGCATCGCCCCGGGCTTGAGGTGATGGCCTCCACGGGCCGGGCACACGGCTTCGAGTCGTTGGAGGAGATGCGTCTGCTGGTCGCGCTGGACTTCTTGAGGGCATCGGAGGTGCTGTCGCAGCCGTTCCGGCTGGACTTCGAGCATGCGGGCGGGGAAGCCTGGCACATTCCGGACTTCCTGGTCGTGATCGGCAGCGAGATGTGGCTGATGGACGTCCGGCCGATGGAGCTGATCAAGGAAGAGGACGCGCTGAAGTTCGCGGCGGCCAGGGAAGTGGCAGCCGCCTGCGGGTGGCGGTACTCGGTGGTCGCTGGCTGGCGGCCGCATGTCTGGAGCGTCCTTGATCACCTGTCCTCCCGTCGGCGGCCGGCGAGGGACCTGCTCGGCATGCGGGACCAGTTGCTCACCGCTATCGGCGGTCAGCAGGGGCGGGTAATGACGTTCTGTGAGCTGGCGGACTCGACCAGCGTGCCGTCCGTGGGCCGGGCGAACATCGTCCGATTGGTCTGGCAGCGCGAGCTCGGTGTTGACCTGGGCAGTCCCTTGCGTGACAGCTCGCTGATCTGGGCGGTGTGATGGCGGCGAAGGGGTTCTTGCAGATCGCGCCGGGCAGGCGGGTCGCGCTGAACGGCGTCGAGTGGACGGTCGAAGCTGTCCATGGTCAGTACGGTCGGCTCGTCCTCGCGGATGACGACGGCCGCATGGAGATCCGCTCGTTCCGCTGGCTCATCAACCATCCCGACCTGCGGCTCCTGCCGAGGGCCGAAGCGTCGGGGCCTCCGTCGCCAGTCGCCCAGCAGCCGAGGACCCTGGCGGACCTGACCAAGGACCAGCTGGACCGGGCCCAGCTGCGGGCTGCGCACGTGCTGGAAGCTGAGACGGGGTTCCGGGAGGGGCACCCGACTCGGGCCCTGCCGGGTGAGCCCCGGCCTGCCTACGACCCGGGCCGCACGACGCTGACCGAGCGCCGCCGCTCGAAGGCAGCGGAGCTGGAGGCGTTGCCCCGTCCGGAGGCGGTCCGGCTCGGCCTGCAGCACCTCAGCTACCGGACTCTGATGCGTCTTTCGGGGCTGGCGGGCGACAGCCTCCTGCTGGCTTGCGCGGACGGGCGCTGGACACGGCGACGCGGCGGGCACCGCAGCATCACCGAAGAGGTCCGGGAAGCGATCTTTGCGGTGAAGGCCGAGTGCCGCGAACGCGCTGGCCTGAGCTGGGCCGCCAGACACCGGTTGATGCACCAATACATGAGCGAGCGGTTCCCGACGTTTCCCACCGAGAAGATCCCTTCCCGCTGGACGTTCTCGACCGTCTGGGAGGAGTGGTTCGGGCCCGGCGGAGCCCGGCCTCGCTACGGGCGGACGGCCGAGGCCGCCGCAGAGGCTGGCGTCTCCGGCCGGATGGTGGTCCACCGGCCGGGCCAGGTGCTGGTGCTGGACTCGACCCCGATGCCGGTGAAGCTGCGCGAGACCGTGTTCGGTGGCGCGGTCTCCGCGACGCTGACCCTCGCGCTCGATCTCTACACGCACGGTCTGCCGGCCTTCCGGCTCACGCTGCAGTCCGACACCTCGGTCGACATCGCGATGCTGCTGCGGGACGTGATGCTGCCGCTGCCGATGCGGGACGGCTGGGGCGAGGACATGGAATGGCCCTACGCCGGGGTTCCGGCCGACGTGATCGCCGAGTTCACCGGGCACAAGGTCGCCGCTCTGCCGTTCTTCGCCCTGGAGACGGTCACCACCGACCACGGCGGCCCCTACAAGAACCACGACCTGGTGGAGGCCGAGCGGGAGATCGGCTGCCGCATCCTTCCTGCCCGCGTCCTGCGCCAGACCGACAAGTTCGCAGTCGAGCGCCAGTTCCTCACCGTCCAGACCATGCTCTTCGAGCACCTGCTGGGCTTCACCGGCGGTGACGTCGCCGACCGCGGGACGGACCCGGAACGCGACGCGAGCCTCACGCTCGCACAGGCCGAGCACATCATCGCGACCTGGATCGTCCAGATCTGGCAGAACCGCAAATTAGGCGAATATGCCCCGCGTTGGGCGCCGGGTGAGGACCACAGCCCCAACACGCTGTTCGCCGCGGCGATGGAACAGGGCGGATTCGACCTGGACTTTCCCGAGCCGAGCTTCTACTACAAGGTCCTGCGCAAGCACCACGTGAAGGTCCATCCGCGCAGGGGAGTGAAGATCCTCGGGCTTTGGTATTACGACCCGGTCCTCGACGAGCCGCGTTTCCAGCAGCCCTCCGCCCGGGGCGGCAAGCACGCGCGCCAGTGGGTGGTCCGCAGCGACCGAAGGGACCGCCGTCAGGTGTTCTTCCAGGACGACGCCGATCATGAGACCTGGCACATCCTGCGCTGGCGAGGGCTGCCGCCCGACGGTGAGATCCCCGCCTTCTCGGACAAGACCGCCGACGCCCTTCTGACACACGTGAGGGCGAACAACATCAGGATCCACTCCGAGAGCGAGCTCCTGGAGCATCTGCTGGGAATCCTGGGCTCGGTCACCCCCGTCGACCAGTGGCCCAGCCAGGCCAAGAAGACGACCGGGAAGAAGCAGCGGGTCGCCCAGGCCCGCGAGATCACCCGAGCACAGGCCGCTGCGGCCGACCGCCCCGCCGCGCCGACACCCGCAGACGAGCCTGTCCCAGCCGAAATGCCTGTGTCCTGGGCCGAGCACGCCCGCACGATCGACCGCGTCGTCGACGCCGACAGGCGCCGACGACGCGAGGAAGCACTCGCCGGAACCAGGCCGATCGCCCCGCCGACGCTGCACGAGGCCCTGAGGCGGCGGCCCATGTTCCGGCTTCCGCCCTCCGATGCCTCGGAAGGCGAAACAACTCTCCGGGAGGACGACGAGTGACCCGGTGCCTCTCACGCGGTGATCCGCTGGAAGGCCTGCCCTCACGATCCAAGATCGCCGAGTTGATCCTGGGCAACCGCCCGCCCCGTGACACCTACGTCGGCTGGCAGCACTACCGCACCCACTGCGGCCTGCTCGTTCCCGCCCCGGTGATCCCGCTGCGGAAGTGGGCGACGCTCCCCGAAAGCCGCCAGTACGACTACGACCTCTGCCGAGAACTGACGAACGCGAACCTCCCGTTGCAGGACACCCCCATGCACGACAAGGTCAACAAGCTGATCCGGCGCCGGTTGAGCGGCAACACGAGGAAGAAGGACGACCCAACGCGCGCCGGCGTCATGATCGGCGGCTGGGGCAACTACGGCAAGACGGCCTCTGTCTGCTCAGCCGGGGCCGTCTTCGAAGACCAGTGGCTGAAGCTGCACACTTGCCTCATCCCCGGGTCCCTGCCAAGCACGCGTGATCTTCACGCGCCGGTCGTCTACGTCTCGACCCCGGTGACAGCGACCCCGAAGAGCCTTTGTGTATCAATCCTGGGCTTCTTCCGTGCCCCGATCCGCAAGGCGGCCACCCTGCCGGAATTGGTACGGCAGGTCGCCGACTCGCTCCACGACCATGGCGTCAAAGCGCTGATTCTGGACGACATCAGTCGGCTTCGAATGCACAGAGCCGACGACCAGGACGTCCTTGATCTGATGCGGGCCTTCATGAGCCTGGACGTCACCCTGATCCTGACGGGCGTCAATATCTCCGGCATCGGGCTGCTGCGCGAGGCCAAGTGGAACAGGAAGACCCGGCAGTGGGAGATGCCGCCGCTGGAGTCGACCCGCATCCACGGCCTGGAGATCACCCAGACCGAGCACCGCTTCGAGCTCATCGAAATCGACCGCTTCCGTTACTCCACCCCGAAGCAGATTCAGGCGTTCGTCGACCATTTGGAGGGGATCGAGCGCCACCTGCGGCTGCTGAACTCGAAGGGGGGAATGCATACCGGTGGCGCTATGCCGGAGTATTTGATGCGTCGCACCGGTGGCGTCGTCGGTCTGCTGGGACGCCTGCTGGAGGACGGTGCCTATGAGGCCATGGAATCCGAGAAGGAACTGATCGACGAGAATCTACTGGATGAGATCGTGCTCCGCCGGGACGAGCCCGAGCAGCCGCCTGACGAGCCCGTAATTCCGACTGATTTGTCGGCCTACGGCAAGAAAGCCCAGCGGGCGAAAAGGCCCCGGAACGCCGTCTTCGACGACCACGGCCCTGCTGGCGCAACGGGGAGTTGAAACAACTATGCACCCATTACCCCGAAGCTTGAACCCGATCCAAAATGAATCAATGGGGGGTTACCTGCGGAGGCTCTCATATCGTCTTGGAATCTCTCCAGTGCATCTGGCAAGCCTCACGGGCCTGCACAGCACTGACCGTCAGCGCAATCGCATGGGGCGCCATGCGTTGATGGAGCTTGACAGTGACACCACCAAGATCTTCGGCCAGGCGACACGACTTACCCGAGAAGAGGTCACTTCACTCACCTTGTCCGCCTGGAAATACCGGTATCCCCCAATACTTCGTTCCCTTCCTGGGCCGAAACAGCCTCTTCGGCCGGACAGTTGGCTCCTCATTACTCCACGCTTCCGTCCGCGATGCCTCACTGGTGATACCGAAAAGGACCGTATCCTCTATGGAGGCTCATGGAAAAAGGAGTGGCACCTCCCCGTTGTTTTCGCCTGCACGGAACACGGTGCATTTTTGCGGGATCAGTGCCCTCATTGCGGCCAGCCGGCACAAGACAGCGCCACACTGATGCGGCGGTCGAACGACCATACGTTGCGTCCCGGGCAGTGCCGATGGACCGTTGAGGCTTCGGGGGTCCGGAAGCGTATGAGCAGGGCATGCGGCTGCCCGCTCGACGAAATCGCCACTGGGGGGCACAGGCTGGATCCGGCGGATTCTCTGCTTGCCCTGCAACGGGAGATCATCGAGACTCTCACCCTCACAACCTCGCATGAGGATGCCGCATCCTTCTTCACCCACCTACGGCTCGTCGTCGCTGCCCTCAGTGCGTCATGGCCAGGAAGCAGGGATCTTATTGATCCTGAATACAGAGATCGCGTTGACCTCTACGTTTCAGGCCAGATCGATTACCGGCGAACAGGTGGAGGCGGGACCCGCAGATATCAGGTTATTGATGCGCTCCTCCGAGATGCTGCCACAAGCGCGGCACTCTTGTCAGCGGCGCGTTCACTCATCGATGCCGAAGATCTTCGCGAAGCCCTGGCCCCTCTCATTCGTGAGGGGTTCAAGGACAAGGCTGGACGGGCATCTTGGAACGGACTCGTATCGAGACACGAAGAAGCTTGCTCTCGTGAATTCCGAACCGCCATTGAACCGCTGACACGATCATTCCGGATGACCAGAGGTGCCGCCAACATCCGCTCAGCCACACGCAATGACTACCGCCCTGAGCAGATTCCTGCATTCTTGGAGAAGGAGTGGTTCAAACGCTATCTTCCCAATGCCCCCGAGACATCACCCAAGCTCTTACGAAGGACAGCAGCAGTTCGTCTAGTGCAATGGGTCCTCGGCGGTTCCATGGGAGATTCTGCGGCGTACTTGGGAATCCCTAGCCATGGAGCAAAATTTCATACAGGAGTAGCCGTCAGCCGGGTCGACCCTTTTGAGTTCCACAAGGCGCTCGACGGCATCGCCGGCGAGATCTACTCGACGTCATTTCCCGTCGATTATCGACGGCGCCGAGAAGCCCTGCAGGGTTGGGCACTTGACCACTCCCTGGTAAGCGAGGTCGGCCAGGATGGGGATGCCCTGGCGTTCGCAGATACGGATGATCCGGTGGGTTCGGGCGGCGGTCAGGTCATGGGCGCGACCCGGCAGCGCGGGGGAAAGCCACAGCAGCCGGCCGCCAGGATCGGTGACTACCTGCACGTTCACGCCATGGCGGCGGTGTTTGGCCGAGTAGTCCGCCCGCCCGTCACCGACGCGGTCGCACTCGGCGAGAGTGCCGTCCAGCAGGACGAAGTCCGGATCGGCTTCACGCAGTGTCTTGAGCAGACCCGGAGCGCGCTCGGCGAGCAGGTCGGTGACCGCGGTGGTGTAGGCGTGGGCGGTGGACTCGCTGATCCCGAAACCTGCGGCGATCTGCGCCAACGTGATGTGCTCACGTAAGTACACGAGCGCCACCATCGCGCGTTGAGACGGGCGCAGCTTGCAGCGCCGGTCCCCCTCGCGGGTGACGATGAGCATGGTGACCCACTTCACGAGCGCATGCGGCACGTCGAGCGCGGCAGGGTAGATGACCAACGAGGTCTCCAGGGCTGCTTGGTTGAGACGTCAGGCATCTCCATCAACAATCCGGGGGCCTGGCCTGTTACGCGCCCTCAGCCGTCACCCGATCGGTGCCCAGACTGAAGAAGGGCAGTAAGGAGGACGAGGAACGGATTGGCGTCATCCATCGGTCAGCTGCTGGATGGTCTTGAGCGTCTGACCTGCTCCGTTCTCGGTCATCAGATGTTGCGCCGCTCTTGCGGCGGCTCGACTGTGTGCCTGCTGCTTCACTACTTGATGAAGTGAGTCGGCAAGCCGTTCGGCGGTGAGGGCTCGGAAGGGGATCGGGTCGGTGGCGGCGCCGATCGCGGCGAGTCGCCCCGCCCAGAACGGCTGGTCCGCAGTCACCGGCACGGTGACCGCAGGCACTCCAGCACGCAACGCGGCGGCCGAGGTGCCGGCCCCGCCATGGTGGACCGCCGCAGCCAGCCGTGGAAACAGCAAGGCGTGCGGTACGTCCCCGATCGTGAGCACGTCGTTCCCGTCGGCGGCAAGCCCGGCACTGCCAGCTTGGAGGATGCCGCGCAGCCCGGCGCGGCGCAGGGCTTGCACAGCGATCTCGCTCAGCCGCTCCCCGTCACCGGCCGCCATGCTGCCGAAGCCGATGAGGACGGGTCGGGGTCCGGCACGCAGGAAGTCCTCCAGATCAGTAGGCAGCCGTTCGGCCGCCTGATGATGGGGCCACCAGTTGCCCACGACCTCCAGGCCAGATCGCCAGTCGGAGGGACGAGGCATCAGGACCGTGCTGAAGCCATGCAAGACGGGCCAATTCGCCTGTTCCTGTCGTCGGCGCATCTCGGAAGGTGAGGCCGGGGGCAGCTGGAGGCGGCGGCGCAGCTTTGCGACAGCCTGTTCGTAGACGCGGTCGGCCATGCGCAGTGCGAAGCGTCCGGTGGCTCGGTTGGCGAGACGGCCCAGTGAGCGGGAGCCTGTGACGACGGGCGGGAAGTCGCCGGTCGGTTCGGTGGGTTGGAGGTACACGCCGAGGCTCGGTGTGCCCGTGGCCTCGGTGAGGTGCCAGCCGAGCGGAGCCGTGGTGGTCGACAGCAGGAGCAGGTCCGTGCCACCGTCCATCACGTCGGCGAAGCCCTGACCCAGTTCGGTAATGAACGCGGCAGCAGTGCGCATGAGTTCACGTTTGCCTGTGACGCTGCCGCGCACCCGTGTGTCGGCGGGGAGGCTGCGAAATTCCAGCCCTGCGTCGCGTACGAGGGGTGCGAAGGTGTCTGTGGTGGCGAGGGTAACGTCGTATCCGGCCCGGCATAGTTCGGTGCCCAGACCCGTGTAGGGCGCGACGTCGCCGCGCGATCCGGCTGCGGCGATCAGTATCCTCATTGGTCCTCCTCGGAATCGGTACGGCCACCTGCGTGGCGGTCCGCGTTGGCGTGAACCGCCTTGCGCGTATAGGCGGCCAGGCCCGGGCGTTGCTGCGACGGCGGTATGACCAGAGCGAATGCGCGCGGGTCGGTGACGAAGTCGTCCGCGATGCGCCGGTGCATGTCGGGCGGGCAGGCGGTGAACCATCGTGAGATGTGCAAGCGGTGCTCCTCGGCGAGGTCGATGGCCCGCTCGCCGTTGCTCAGCTCCCCCTCGTCGAAGGCCGCGAGCAGCTCCGCGCGCCAGGCGGCGGCCTCGCCCATGAGCTGACACCAATCCTCTTTGGTGTGAGCAGCCGCGCGGGCCATCGCCTCGCGCTGTCCCTCCGAGTGCGCCCACTTCAGTTCTGCCTCGGTGGCATAGCTCAGGTCGAAGGTGATCTCACCGAAGATTTCGAAGCGTTCCTGAGGAGTCAGGGGCACCCCGGTCTTCTGGACCTCAATCGCCCGTTCCGCCACCTCGGCCAGCCGCTGCAGCCTGGCGATCTCCTCACTCAGCTGCCGCTGCCGGGCCCGGAGCCGCTCCAAGGGGTTCACCTGCGGATCCTTGAAAATCGCGGCGATCTCGTCGAGAGGGAAGCCGAGCTCACGGTAGAAGAGGATCTGCTGGAGACGGACCAGGTCAGCCTCACTGTAGAGCCGGTATCCGGCGTGGCTGCGGTCACTGGGCGAGAGCAGCCCCGCCTTGTCGTAGTGATGCAGTGTCCGCACCGTCACCCCGGCGAAGGCCGAGACCTGCCCCACGGAGTAGCTCATCCACCTGCCCTTTCATCGGTACACAGCCTCAAGCCTGACGTAAGGGGAGGGTCAACTCCCGCTCGCTGGGCCTCGGAGCACGGCCTTGCCCACCTCAAGTCCTGAGGATCTTCCGTCCCGCCCGCTGCAACCACATGACGTCGATTGCCAAAGCCGTACTCACCCTGGAGCGGCACCGCTGAAGAACCTCAGTGAACAGGCCACGTTCGACGTCCATCAAGGCTTCGACGCCGCCCACCACCCTCACGCGCAGTGAGCATCCGCGCCCCTGAGGTGCCAACTATCCCGCTCAAGAGGTGCCAACAAGGGTTCTCCAAGTCGCCCTGACCTGCACGGCTCAGAGCGAGATGTGTCAACTAAAATTCTCGGTCACAGCGCGTGCGACCGAGCGCGCCAGTTGGCCTGTGAGCAGTTCACTCAGCCTGTCCTGTGCTCAGCCCGATCGCTTCGCACCTATATGCGATCATCCTGCGGGGATCTGCCGATGTTCGCTCTTGGCGGCAATTGTGTTTGCGCTCCGCACATGCGAGCCAAGATCAGTCCGACGGCACGAGGCCGTCAGGATTTCCCTGGGGTGGACATGAGCGATCGGCAGACCGGGACAGTGAAGTGGTTCAACGATGAGAAGGGCTTCGGCTTCATCACGCCACAGAGTGGCGATGACCTCTTCGTGCACTTCAAGGCCATTCGGTCGGACGGATTCAAGTCCCTGAAGGAGGGCCAGCAGGTCTCGTTCATTGCTACCCGCGGGCAGAAGGGCATGCAGGCGGAGGAGGTGGAGGTCATCTGACGACTCGCACTGAACCGCGACCCGTGACTGAGACTTTCCAGTTACTCACGACTATCGGCGGCCGGGAGGGGCAGGTGATGACGTTCTCCGAGCTGGCGGACGCGACCAGCGTGCCTTCCGTCGGCCAGGCGCACATCGTCCGGCCGCTCTGGCAACGTCAGCTCGCCATTGATCTGGGCAGTCCGCTGCGCGACAGCTCGCCGGCCTGGGGGATGTGAGGGCGGCGAGAGGGTTCTCGCAGATCGCGCTGGGCCGACGTCTCCGGCCGGATGGGGGTCCACCGGCAGGGCCAGGTTCTGGACTCGTCCCCGATGCCGGTGAAGCCGCGCGGGGCCGCGTTCGGTGACGCGGTCACCGCGACACTGACCCTCGCACTCGATCCCTACACACACGGGCTGCCGGCCTTCCGGCTCACGCCCCAGTCCGACACCTCGATGACACCGCGGTGCTGCTGAGCTGGGCCCTGGTTGAGCCTGTTCGCACTACTTGGCACCGGAAGGTCGTTCTTTGTTGTCACCTGCGCCTGTTCTCGCGTGGCGGGCGGACCTCAGCGGAGGCGGCCGCGTCGCCGCACCGCCCGTGGTGGCACCGTGGATCACGCAAGGGCGGGCTGACGCCCTTGGGCCTTTACGCGGTGGCGAGCCGGCGTTCGAGGGGGGTGCGGTAGGCGGGGGTGACGCGCACGGGGCCGAGCCAGTCGGCCAGGGCATGCGCGGCGGCCGTGATCGCTGTGCGGGCCTCGGAGCCGGGGTCGGCCAGCAGCTCGTGGTTGACGCGGCCATCGGCGCGCTGGGCCCAGGCGCCGACGATGTGCCCGTTGACCCAGACGGTGGGACCTATGTTGCCGTTGCGGTCGTACAGCGCGGGGACGTGGCCGGGGTCGAGATGGAAGGCGCGGTGGCGCCAGCCCATGGCGGTGGGGTCCAGACCGGGCAGCAGGGCGACCCACGGCTCGGCGGCGTCGCTGGCCCGCTTGTCCCAGTCGGCTGGGAGATACCCGGTGTTGCCGTCGTCGAGGTCGACGTCCTCGGCGCCGAGTGCGGCGAGCGCCTTGCGGGTGTCGGTGACGGTCCAGCCGGTCCACCACTTGAGGTCGTCGGCGGTGACGGGGCCAAAGGCGTCCAGGTAGCGGCGGGCCACCTCCGCCTTGGCTTCGGCGGCGTCGATTTCCGGGGTGTCCTGCGCCGAGGCGGGCTGGAGGGTCCAGCGGAACTGGCTGGAGGTCCACAGGCCGCGCGGCCGCGCCCGGCGGATGCGGCCCTCGGCGGCCAGCACCCGGATGATGCGTGAACCGACGCCCTGTCGTGCCTGGTAGCTCTTGCCGGGAGAAAGCACCAGCTGCTCGGCCAGAGCCGGCACGTCCTTGCTCAGCTCGACGGCGGTGGCCTCGCCCCGCTCCGCCAGGGCGGCCAGCAACTCCTCTTCGGAGCGGGCGAGCTTGGCCGCGCCCCAGCCCGCGTCGGTGAGCAGGGTGCGCAGGTGGGTGCGTTCCTTGGCGGCGACCGCACGGGCGGTGGAGGCGTGCACGGCCGGGGCGAGCGGGGTGGGGACGACGAACATGGTGCGGCGCATGCACAGCATCCGCGTCACCGTGAGGTCGTCGTACAGGCCCCGGTCGACCTCGGCCACGCTCGGCTGGGCGAGCCGGGCCGCGGCGGACAGGAACACGGTGGCCGGGTCGGTGGCGTGCAGCCCGACCAGGGCGTCGGCGACATCCTCGATCCGGGCCGCCTTGCCGGTGGCCGTCAGGAGGTGACGGCGGCCCAGGCGGGCCCGCCGTTCGCTGTCGGTGACCTTGCGGCGCAGGCTCACCGGTCCGCCTCCTGCTCGGCCGGCCCGGCGTCCGTGCGGACAGGAGTGCAGGCGGGATTGGGGGTGAGGATGCGGCGCAGGATGGTTTCGACCTCGACACGGGTGGGCGGGGCGGAGTTGGCCAGGGCGCGCAGGCTGATGCCATTGAGGGCGGCGGCGGCCGCGGTGGCGGTATCCGGGTCAGTGTATTGGTTCAGCGCCCAGAGGTTCAGTTCGGTGTAGCGGTCGGCGATCAGCCGCAGGGCCGGGCGGCGCAGAGCGGCCAGATAGAGCTCGAACTCCAGCACCTGCTGGTCGTGTTCAGGACCGAAGCTGTGCAGCAGCGCGTCGGTGAGCAGTACCGCGAACTGCTCGTGCGTGAGGTCGGGGCGCCTGGCGACCCACTCGTGGAGGTAGGCGGCGAAGCGCTCGACGGCACGGGTCAGCGCCGCCGCGAGCAGATCCTCCTTCGTCGCGAAGTGGTAGGTGGTCGCCCCCAGCGGAACCCCGGCTTCCTCAGCGACCGCGCGGTGGGTGAGGCCCTCGACGCCCCGGGCGGCGATGACCCGCTCGGTCGCGGCCACGATGTCCGCGATCCGCCGCTCAGGATCGCGTCGGCGTCGGACAGGTTTCTCGGGGACCACGGAGCACTCCAGACAGGGCGAAGAACAGTAGTGTACGTACGTACTGTAACCCTCTTCCAGTCGGTGAGACCGGCGGGAGGGCGGCCTGGATGGGCCCAGCGGTCGGCATCGCCCCGCAGAGCCGCTGCTACTTGCGCTTGGACGTGCGACTGCGGCGACAGAGCCGCGCGACCGGCCCACGCCCGGGCGCGGACACCGCTACACTCACCTACCGTTTCTTTTGTCCGTATTGCTCCCTTTTCTTGAGTTACAGTACAGTACTCATGTACTACTACGAATGCGGGGGCGCGGCACCCGCCACACACCCGCCCCCACCGGACGCCGACAGTGCGCCGGTCTCGCCGCCCGCCCCGTGCGGGCCCGGCCCCGCTCTTCCCCCAAGGAGTGATCACCATGAAGGCTCCCGCCATCGCCCCCTGCGTGGGCGTGAAGGACACCCAGGCATCCGTTGACTTCTACGAGAAGCTCGGCTTCACCGCCCTCCCCTCGGCCAACAACCCCGACGACGACATCCGCATGGTCCTGTTCGAGGGCGAGTTCACCTTCATGGTCTGCCGCGATGAGCACCTGCGGACCTGGCTGCCCGTCCTTGCCGACACCCCGGTCGGCGCGTTCGGCATGTTCTACCTGGCCGTCGACGACTTCGACGCGTACGTCGCCCGCATCCGGCCGCTGGTGACGGTGACCAAGGAGGCCGCCGTCGCCGGACAGCAGCTCTTCTACTTCGTCGACCCCGACGGCTATGTCATCGGCGTCACGCAGAAGAAGGAGTGGTGACCACCATGACCAGCGCCCCCGCCCCGACCGGCACCGTCTCCTCGTACGCCTTCTGGGGCCACGACGGCGAGGCACTCGCCGACTTCTACGCCGCAGCCCTCGGCTGGAAGGTCACCCAGTCCTTCCCCGACGAGAACGGCACACCGACCGCGTTCCTCGTCACCGACGGAACGACCACCTACGTCTTCTACACCGCGAAGAACTTCACCGCCCCCAACTGGCCGGCCGACGAACTCCCCTTCCACCTCGACCTGGCCTTCGAGGACCCCGAGGCCGCCGAAAAGCGCCTGCTGGAACTGGGTGCGACCAAGCCCGGCCATCAGCCCGGCGGCGAGCAGTGGACCGTCCTGCTGGACCCCTCCGGACAGCCCTTCTGCCTCAGCCGTCCCTGGACGGGCGGCTGACCCCCGCCACCCACCCGCACGACCGGGTGCCACCCGGCCCCCACCAGGCCACCGCCGGTACCCGCGCCCCCGGGGCGCCCCTGGCCCGTACCGCACCCGATCCGACGGACACCCCGCCGCCCGGCCGAAGCCCGGCCTCGTGGGAGCCATGCTCCGACACGTTGTCCTCCGGCTCATCGACAGACGAGCGGCACGGGGATGCGGTGGTCGGGCCGGCCGTCCTTGGCGAGGACCCAGTGCGAGTCGGCGGTGGCCCGGTAGAGCCGCAGCCCCGCGCCGGGCCGGACGTCCTCGCTCGTCCATTCCCGACCACCGTGGGCCACCGAACGGCGAGAGAACGCCTCGATCCCCCGGGCGGTCTCACCGCTGTCCAGCAGCGTCGCGACGGCGGACATGTACGCGCCTTGCCCGGTGCATATCGTCACGTGCGAGTCGAAGACCACGATGCCCGCCTCGGGGCGCACCGCGATATTGCGGGAATGCGTGACGTCGGGCGAGGAGACCCAGAAGAACTCGGCGAAGTCGATGTGCGCGAAGTAGACGGGCGAACCCCACGGTCGTCCTGCCGCGTCGGCGGTGGAAAGGACGAGATAGCGATTGGCCTCGATGATCTCCCGTACGGCCTGCGCGGCGGAGCCACCAGCGCTCATGTCAGCCCACCCTGCGGTAGACGAGGGCGAAGTCGTGCTCCCACTCGCCGCCGTCGCGGCCCGTCTCCCAGGCGCCGATGACGGTGTTCGCGTCCTCGCTGAACGTGCCGATGAAACGCTGCCTGAAGTCCAGCGGGGTGAAGTCGGGCGACTCCCGTGTGAGCGTCCATTCCCGGTCGGCGAGGCTCATCGCGTACAGGCGCGCCACGCCGCGGGAGTCGTAGTAGTGCTGCGTGTACGCGCCGGTCTTCAGGTCGGCGCTGACGATCGTCAGACTGTCGGGGGCCTCGGGGATCGGAACTTCGGTGCGCTGCAGCAGGAACTGCCGGTCCAAGGCCCATTCGTACCGGCTGTGCACCACTGGACGGCCCTCGGCCGCCTCGGACGGTGCCGACTGACCCCCAGGAAACCGGACTTCCACGGCCCACTCACCGACGAAGACGTCCAGGCGTGCCAACACCTCTGCTCTGTTCACGGTCACGACGATCACTCCGCTCTTACGTGACGGCCTTCGTTCCCCTCACGGACACAGGCCGTGACAGGCGGGCGCACACATCGCTGCCGGTGCCCACCGCCGAACACGGCCTGACCGTCTTCGGCATTCCCATCGATCCTCCCCGCGGCAGACGCGTACTCCACGCTCCCACCGCGGGCTTCTGGCTGCCGTCAGAACAACCCGGCGTCGCGAACTCGGCCAGAGGGTGACTTCCACCGTCACATCGATGACTCCCGTCGTCACATCACAACGAGTCCCTCCCTCCTTCCCCGCGACGGAGCCAACTCGTGGCAGCGGTCGGTCGACGGCGAAGGCTCGGCGAGCGGCGACAGGCCGCTACGGGGCGCCATCGCGCTGATGCGGCGACGGGCGCCGTTGTCTCGACGCGTGTACGCGTGTGGGTGTGTGGGTGTGCGGGTGTACGTGTGCGTTGCCATTACGGCAACAACAGTTGTCGCCTCAAGCCCAGTGGTCGCAGTCTGGTGCTCGGCCAAAGGCCCTCGAAGACGATCAGGAGGCCACACGATGACCACTCACGAAGGCGTCGGGTCCGCACCGAACACCGACGACAACGCGCCGCTGGGCAACCGCGTCCACCACGTTCGATCCAGCGAGCTCGATGGCTACGCCGCCATCAGCGGCAGCACAGTCGGCTCGAAGAAGCTCTGGATGGGCCTGGTGGAGAATCCGCCGTTGAGCGCGACGGACAACCACCACCACGGCGAGTCGGAGGCGGGGATCTACGTGGTCAGCGGTCACCCCGTGTTCGTCTACCACGACGGCGTACAGGAGGTGCGGATCGCCGCCGGTCCTGGTGACTTCTTCCTCGTCCCCCCGTTCGTCCCCCATCGGGAGGAGAATCCCGACCCGAACGAGCCCGCGGTCGTCGTGATCGCACGGACCACGCAAGAGCCGATCAAGGTCTCCGTGCCCGAGCTGTACCAGCTCAAGGAGACAGAGACGCGGTAGGGGCAGCAGGGAGCAGCAGGACGACAACGCGGACGGGCTGAGCGGGTGAAGCGACCCGTTCAGCCCGCGTGGAATATCCGGGGCCGGGGGGCCTTCCGCGTGCCTCGGCCATCATGAGGAAACGTACAGACGCGTCGACAGACTGTGTGCCCCAGGACCAGGAGGCTGGTCAGGCTGGGTGGTGGTCGGAGACGGCGTTGAGTTCGATGCCATGCTCAAGCAGGGCCTCTATCGCGCACAGAGCGGTGGTGAAACCGCCAACGGTGTCGTTGACCCAGCGGACGGTATCCTCGCCCGAACCCTGGAAACCGGCGGTGGACACCCCGCTCCTCGGCGGAGCTGGTCAGGAACGCGGTGGGCGGGGCTGGTCGGCTCGCTCCGCCTTCTTCTCCTTGATACGCACCGCTTCTTTGCGGACGTCTGCCTGGGTGGCGCGCTCCTGCTGCAGCCACTCGGGGTTGTCCGCCTTCAGTGCCTCGATCTGCTCCGTGGTGAGGGCGTCGGTGACTCCGCCACGGGCGAGACCCGAGATGGAGATCCCCAGCTTCGAGGCGACCACCGGCCGGGGGTGCGGGCCGTTGCGGCGCAGTTCGACGAGCCACTCGGGCGGGTCGGCTTGCAGCGCACTCAGCTCGGTGCGTGAGACGACACCCTCCTGGAACTCGGTGGGGGTGGCTTCGAGGTACACACCCAGCTTCTTCGCCGCGGTGGCGGGCTTCATCGTCTGGGTGGTCTGGTGCGACGTCATGGTGTCAAGAGTATCGATCGTGTGCGCTACCGCCGACCACGACCGGTAACCTGGCGGAGTGACTGGCTCGGAAGTATCCCCTTCGTTCCGGCTCGCGTATGTCCCCGGCGTGACACCCACCAAATGGGTGCGTATCTGGAACGAGCGGCTGCCCGACGTCCCACTGACCCTCGTCGCGGTGTCCGCCGCCGAAGCGCCCGACGCGTTGCGGGGCGAGGGCGTCGACGCGGGTTTCGTCCGGTTACCGGTCGACGGGACGGACCTCAGCGCGATCCCCCTCTACACCGAGACGACGGTGGTCGTGGTCCCCAAAGACCATGTCGTGGCGGCGGTCGACGAGGTGTCCGCCGAGGATCTGGCCGACGACATCGTGCTGCATCCTCTCGACGACACCCTCGACTGGGAGCAGCGGCCGGGGCTGCCCGCGAAGGAGCGCCCCGCCACGACGGTGGACGCCGTGGAACTGGTGGCGGCGGGAGTGGGACTGCTCGTCGTCCCGCAGTCGCTCGCCCGCCTGTACCACCGCAAGGACCTCACCTACCGGCCGGTGACGGACGCCCCTGAGTCGCGCGTCGCGCTCTCGTGGCCGCAGGACGAGACCACCGACCTGGTCGAGGCTTTCATCGGGATCGTCCGCGGGCGCACCGTCAACAGCTCACGGGGGCGCTCCCCGGCCCCGGCCCCGGCACAGCCGGAGCGCAAGCGCCCCGACAAGGGCGGCGCGCGGCGCAAGCCCGCAGCCGGGAAGCCGACCAGCCGGAGCCCCCGGAGCGGTTCCGGCGGTTCCGGCGGCCGCAAGGGCGGCAAGAGCGGCAAACCTCGCCGCCGCTCGTAGCCCCGGCGCCGCGCGTCCGCGAGCTCCGGGCAGCGTTCCCGGCGGATCGGTCCGGTCGGATCGGTCCTGGGCGATCGGCCCCGGCGACAGGAAGGGGTTCCTGCGCTTTCGCCCGTGTGCCCGTGTGCCCGTGTGCCCGTGTGCCCGTGTGCCCGTGTGCCGGAGCGCCTTGTCACAGGGGCGCGGCCGGCGTCACGCAGGAACCGGAATGCGGAGCCACCCTCCGCTTGTTGGGTGCTGTCATGACTGTAGGAATAGCGCTCAACGCCGCGGACGCCGGCAATCAGGTCGACGCCACCGTGCGGCTCGCCGAGGAGGCCGCGGCAGCGGGGCTGCGGTCCGCCTGGTTCGGGCAGACCTTCGGCGCCGATTCGCCTCAGCTCGCGGCGATTGTCGGACGCGAAGTACCCGCGCTGCACGTGGGCACGTCCGCGATCCCCATCTTCGGCCGCCACCCGCTGCTCATCTCCAGCCAGGCGCAGACCGCCCAGGCGGCCACGCACGGTCGTTACCACCTCGGGCTGGCCCTCGGCGCCAAGTTCGTGACCGAGGCAGGCTTCGGCATCCCGCATGAGAGGCCCATTGCCAGGCTGCGGGAATTCCTCATCGCTCTGCGGCAGTTGACCGAGACCGGTGCCGCCGACTTCCACGGCGAGCTACTCACCGCGACCACGCCGATGCCCGCGCGCGTGCCGGGCGCTGAGAACGGTGTGCCGCTGCTCGTCGCCGCGATGGGTCCCCAGGCGCTGCGCGCCAGCGGCGAGCTGGCGGACGGGATTCTGCCCTATCTCGCCGGGCCGCGCGCGCTGTCCGAGTTCATCGTCCCGGCCGTCACCGCGGCGGCGGACGCAGCGGGCCGCCCCGCGCCCCGGATCGTGGCGATCGTGCACGGCGTGGTGACCGACGACGTCGCCTCCGTGCGCGAGAAGGTCACCGAACAGCTCGCCTTCTACGAGCAGATCCCGTCCTACGCGCGCGCCATTGAACTCTCCGGCGGCAAACGGGGTGCCGACGTGGCCGTGATCGGCGATGAGCGGACCGTCGCGGCTGAGGTGCGGCGGTACCGGGACGCGGGGGCGACCGAGGTGGTGTTCGCGGGGACGGAGATCGCCGGTGACTCCGACCGGCGCCGAACCTGGGCGCTTCTGGGAGAGCTCGCGGGCTGAGCACCCGGCCCGGTCCAGCCGAGTCTGCCCGGGTACGCCCGCCGGGACACCGGGAGTCTCCGCGTCCGGACAGGGTGCCCGGCCCCACTGAACGGTGCGGGTGCGATGCGGTGCGATGCGGTTCACGGCACTCGCCAGCCGCAGCGCACCGTCACCGTCAGGGACCGCGCCGACGTCCGCCGGGCGTCCACCGCACGCTCGAAGCTCGATCGCGGCAGCGCGCCCGCGCTCCGGCCGCAGCCTCGACACATGGCGGTGGCCCCGCCGGAGGGCGGGGCCACGGGGCCGGGCTCCACCGGCGCGGCGCGGTGCGGTGCCGGCACGTGAGGGCCACGTCGGAACCCGGGTGAAACGGCTGGGTCAGTGCCCGGCGGGTGCCGGTTCCAGGATGAAGACGGGGATCACCCGGTCGGTCTTCGTCTGGTAGTCGGCGTAGTCCGGATACGCCTCGACCGCGCGCGCCCACCACAGCTCTCGCTCGTCCCCGGTGACCTCACGGGCCGTCATGTCCTGGCGTAGTGGGCCGTCCTGGAGCTCGACGCGGGGGTCGGCCTTGACGTTGTGGTACCAGACCGGGTGCTTGGGGGCACCGCCCAAGGACGCGACGACGGCGTACTTCCCGTCGTGCTCCACGCGCATCAGCGGGGACTTGCGGATCTTGCCGCTCTTCGCGCCACGCGTGGTGAGGATGACGACGGGCATGTCCCGCAGCGTCGTCCCCTCGGTACCTCCGGACTCCTCATACAGCTTGACCTGCTCGCGTACCCACGCTTCCGGGCTCGGCTCGTATTCACCCTCAAGAGGCATGTCATTCCATTCCGTTCAAAGCCACGCGTCCCTACGACCGCGCGGCTGGCCGTGGATCTGTTACCCCTGACGATCCGACCATGGCTTACCACCTGGACGCCGGGCAAACACCTCCCGCACCGTCCGTCACGTGTCCGGCTGAGGGCGTCGGCCGACACGTCCCTCCCGTCCTTCCCGTCCCTCCCGTGTCCCTCCCGCGTGAGTGCGTGCGCCGACGTGGGGTGTGCGTCCGGGCAGTGCCCGTGCCCGGCTTCCCCGGACCGCGCCGCGCCGACCACCCCGCAGTCACGAGCATCCGCTCGGATCGGCGACGGCTGACACATGACAGCGGACGATTTGATCAGTCCCTACAAAACACGGGCAGCGGAATCCGTTGATCACAGCATCCAAGTGGCTCTGTTTCCCTTGGCAGGGTGGCTGGTGAAGCGATCTCCTCTCGCGCATCTACGCCCGAGGAGTTGTATCGCCACGACAAATGGAGGTTCACCCAGTGAGTGCCGACACCAACGCTGTGGTGGTCACCGGTCTCGGGGCCACGACACCGCTCGGCGGGGACGTCGCCTCGACCTGGTCCGCGATGCTGGCCGGGCAGTCAGGCATCAGCGCGATCGACGAGCCGTGGGCGGCCGAGCTGCCCGTACGGATCGCGGGCAGGCTCAAGACCGAACCGACCGAGGTCCTGGACCGGGTGCGGGCCCGCCGCATGGACCGGTGTGAGCAGATCGCCCTGGTCGCCGCCCACGAGGCGTGGGCCGACGCGGGCACGCCCGATGTCGATCCGGAACGGCTCGCCGTGGTGATCGGCACGGGCACCGGAGGCGCGCTGACCATGCTCGGCCAGGACGACGTGCTCGAAGCCTCGGGCGTACGGCGGGTATCGCCCCACACGGTCCCGATGCTCATGCCGAACGGACCTGCCGCCTGGGTCAGCATCGACCTAGGGGCCAAGGGTGGCGCGCACACCCCGGTCAGCGCCTGCGCGTCCGGGGCCGAGGCGATAGCGATGGGCCTGGACCTGATCCGGCTCGGCCGGGCCGACGTGGTCGTCGCCGGTGGCACCGAAGCGTGCGTCCACCCACTGCCGATGGCCGGGTTCGCTCAGGCGAAGGCGCACTCGACCCGTAACGACGCACCCCAGCAGGCATCACGGCCCTTCGATGCCGACCGCGACGGGTTCGTCATCGGCGAGGGAGCCGTCGTGGTCGTCCTGGAGCGCGCCGACCTCGCCGCCGCCCGGGCGGTCCGCGCCCACGCGACACTCGCCGGAGCCGGTGTCACCTCGGACGCGCACCACATCACGGCCGCACATCCGGAAGGCCAGGTCCGCGCGATGCGTAGGGCGCTGGCCGACGCCGAACTCTCACCACTCGCGATCGGGCACGTCCACGCTCACGCGACCTCCACGCCCAAGGGTGACCTTGTCGAAGCCCAGTCGATCACCGAGGCCGTCGGCAGCCACCCGGCTGTCACCGCGACCAAGTCGATGACCGGCCATCTCTTCGGGGCAGCGGGCGCCATCGGGGCTCTCGCCGCGATCCTCGCCGTACGGGACGGGGTCATTCCGGCGACGCGGAACCTCGACACGCTCGACCCGGAGGTGAAGCTCGACGTCGTCGCGGGGCAGCCGCGGCACGGTGAGCTGGCGGCGGCCCTGACCAACTCCTTCGGCTTCGGCGGCCACAACGCCTCGCTCGTGTTCACCCCGGCTTCCTGACCTTCCCGGAGCGGGTGCACCCCGGCTGCTACGCGGTGGCGAACGGGCGCTCTTCGGAACGGACGCTCTTCCCGGCGGGCGCCGTCCCCGGTGGTCGCCCGCCCCGAGCGGTCGTGTCCTAGTCGGTGAAGCGGCGCACGTAGCTCCGCTGCCACGGGGTTTCGACGGCGTGCCGGTCGTAATGGCGACGGACGTACGCCACCGCCTCATCGGCCGGAACGCCGTCGAGAACGGCGAGGCAGGCCAGCGCTGTGCCGGTCCCCCCCCGGCCGCCGCCGCAGGCGACTTCGACGCGCTCGGCTTCGGCACGCTTCCACGCCTCAGCGAAGGCGGTGCGGGCCGCCGTGCGGTCGCTGGGCAGCCGGAAGTCCGGCCAGCGCAACCATGTGGCGTCCCAGGGCACTTCCGGGGGTTGCTTGCCCAGGAGATAGACGCCATAGGAAGGCGTGGTCCCGGCCGTGAGGGGGCGGCGCAGCGCTCGGCCTCGGATCAGGCGCCCGGAGGGAAGCCGGAGGACGCCGGGGTCAGCTGGTTGCCAGGTCTCGGTCACGCGTTCACCGTAGCCGCCGCGCAGCGGGTTGGCAGAGGCTGTGGATAAGCGGCCGGGGACGCCCCGTAGCCCCGTGGACGGGAAGTTGGGTATCCGATGTGACCCGGGGTCGGGTGGAGCGCTGGGGTCGGCGGGACGACGGAGATGCCGGTACGACTAGCACGACAGGCACGACCGTTCAGCCGGCCCCGCTGCCCGTCCCGCTGCTGGTTCCCCTGCCGGTTCCCCTGCGTCCCGGCCCGGCGGCCGGTACCGGTGCGGGCTGGTCGCGCGCGGCCTCTATCGCGACGCCTGTGCGGTACAGCTCGACGAGCAAAGGACGCAGGGCCGACCCGGCGGGGGTGAGGGCGTAGCGCGTACGGACGGGGAAGCCGCGCAGCCGGTCATGCGCGACGAGACCCCGCTGCTCAAGGACGCGCAGGCGTTCGGCGAGCACCTTGGGGCTGATTTCCGGGAGCCGGTCGCGGAGGCTGCTGAAGGAATGCGGTCCGTGCATCAGCTCGCGCAGGACGAGGGTGGTCCAGCGACCTGCGACGGCGCCGAGAGCGATTTCGACCGGACAGTCGGGCTCGGGGCGCGGAGTGCGCCCGCGCTCGTCAGGGACCAGCTCGTCGTCCCAGTTCCGGCCCGCGCCGTCCGGGTCCGTGCGCTGCTCGGCATGCCCGGCCGTGTCCCGGTTCGTGTCCCGGCTCGCGTCCCCGCCCGTGTCCCGGCTCGCGGCCCGGCGGTCGTCGGGTGGGGCCACGGCAGGCGTCGCACGGTCGTGGGTTTCCGTTTGGTGAGCTATGGAACCGCCGGGTTGGCTCACGTCATGAGCATCGCATCGCACATCGGGCCTCAGCATGGCCCCACTGTTTCTCTGACCACCGACCCGGAGCAACACCCGGCCGTGTTCGCCGCATGCTTCAACAGCGGCAGCGCGGACGCGGTGGCGCGCGTGTACGCGCCCGGCGCGGTCTTCGTTCCCCAGCCCGGCCGACCCGTCGAGGGCGACGCGCTGACCGAGGCGACAGCCGACTTCCTGGGCCTGGGGATGCCGATCACCGTCAGCCCCAGGCACACCTATGTCGCCGACGACATCGCGCTGCTGATCGTCGACTGGGTCATCGAGGGACCGGGGCCGACGGGCGAGCAGGTACGGATCACGGGCACGGCGACGGACGTCGCCCGGCGCGGCGCGGACGGCTTGTGGCGCTACATCATCGACAACCCGTTCGGCACAGCCGTGCCCGCCGCTGAGGCTCCCGAGGCTGCTGAATCGGTCACGGCCGCGGCGGCGTAACCAGCACCCGGGCCCGACCCCAAGGCAGGCACCGCGACGGCGGCCGGTGACCTCGCCTTGGGGTCGGGCTGTCGCTGTTGTGCTGTTGCTGTTCCTGCTCGCGCGGGCGGAGACGGGTCCGAGACGGCCTGAGCGGGGGCTGGCACCAGTGCGCCCTCACCAGGTGGCCCGATGGTTTCGCGCTGATCGTTCTCCTAGCGTCGGCTCCGGCCTTGTGGCTGACCCACTCGGTCCGTCCGATCCCTCTGATCCCCCTGCTCAAGGAGCACGATGCGCGTCGTCACCACGGTCACCGCCGGTCTCGGCCTGACCGGTTTACTCACGGGGGCCGTCCCCCCGGCGGTCTCCGCCGCCCCGCCGCCCGCCGCCGCTCCGGCGTATCAGCAGCAGCGGCTCGACTGGGGCCCGTGCGGCGCCGACCAGAAGGAGCTGAACGAGGCGGGAGCCGAGTGCGCGAAGGTGACGGTGCCCCTCGACTACGCGGCGCCCGGCGGCCGTACGATCCGGATCGCGATCTCCCGCGTCAAGGCCAAGCACCCGCGGGACCGGCGCGGCATCCTGCTGTCCAACCCGGGCGGCCCCGGCGGGACCGGGCTGGCCAACACCCTGGCCCTGCGCCCCACGCTGAAGGACGTAGCGGACCGCTACGACCTGATCGGCTTCGACCCCCGGTTCCTCGGTGAGAGCTCCCCCATCGGCTGCGCCCCGGCCCCGCCGCCGACCCAGCCCGGACCCACGACCTCGCCCCGCGCGGACTTCGAGGACTCCGTACGGTCCGCGCGCTCCACGGCCCGCCGCTGCGTCGAGCACGGGGACAACGCCGAGCTTCTGCCGCACCCCTCATCCCGCAACGTCGCACGCGACATGGACGCGATCCGCGCCGCCCTGGGCGAGCGCCGCCTGTCCTACTACGGCATCTCCTACGGCGCCGACCTGGGCGCCGTCTACACGCAGCTCTTCCCCCGCCGGGCCGACCGCGTGGTCATCGACTCCAGCACCGATCCGGCGGCCACCCAGTACGAGCTGTTCCAGCAGTCGGGCAAGCCCCTGGAAGAAGCCCTGGACGCGTGGGGCGGGTGGGCCGCGCGGCACCACGGCGAGTACCGGCTGGGCCGCAGCCGCGCCCAGGTGCGTGCGACCGTTGAGCGGCTGCTCGCCCACGCGGAGCGGCGACCGGTCGCCGTCGACGGGACGCGGCTCAACGCGACGCTGCTGCGCATGCTGATGAAGCAGTTCATCCAGCACGAGGAGAACGACCGGGCGCTGGCCAGTTCCGTACGGGACCTCGTGGACGCCGCCGCGGGGAAGCCGGTCGAGCCGGGCCCGGCGCTGGCTTCGCTGCTGGAGATGCTGAGGTCGCCCGGCATCGAGGACAGCATGCTGGGCGGTGCGCTGTTCATGTGCGGTGACGGCGGGTGGCCGGCCGGTGGCTGGCCGAACGACCCGGAGACGTACTGGCGCAACATCCAGCGCAGCCGTTCCACTCAGCCCGTCTTCGGGCCCTACGTCAACGGCATGATCGCGCCGTGCGCTTTCTGGGGGGCCACGCCTCGCGAGCCTGGCACCGCGATCGGCAATGACGTGCCCGTCCTCATGCTCCAGGCCCGGCGGGACAACAACGTTCCCTACGAGGGCGCCCTGGCGCTGCACCGCAGGCTTACCGGCTCGCGTCTGGTGACGGCTGACATCCGCTCGCACGGCGTCTACGGGCGCGGTATCGAGGGCATGCGGCCCGTTCCGTGCGCAGACCGGGCCGTCAACGACTATCTGCGCGGCGGGTCACTGCCCGCCACCGACATCACCTGCGATTTCGCCGGTACGGGTCGTTGAGCGGACGACCGGGCACGGCACCGGTGCGGCCGCGGCTCCCCTGCCGAGGCCGTGCCGATGCCTGTTCGGCACCGGGGACAAAAACCCCTGTTTCGGACGGCTTCCGGAAACTGGGGCTCCACACCGGGCCACAGTCCACACGGACAGGCGCATACTGGAGTCAATGACAAAGCCAGCCGCCACCCGGCGCCACCTGCCCTCCAGTCCCTTCAGAAACCCGGTTGCGCCGCCCCTCAAGCGGTTCGCCATCGGAAACCGGGTCACACACGATGAGTACGGCCTTGGCCGGGTCATCGGCATCGAGGATGACATCGCGGTGCTCGTCGACTTCGGAACGGTCCAGGTACGGGTCACCAGCCCGTTCTCCAAGATGACCAAGCTCTGAGGCTTTCCGCTGCCCTCTTCGGTCAGAGAGGGTCGCGGCGGGTCCCCAGGTCCGCACGGCCTCGGCCGCGGTCCCCGCGCGGGGTGCCGCGGCCATGCCATGCCCGGAAGCGGACGTGTGCGCCCCGTACGGTCGGGTTGCCGGTCTCGTAGCTCCGGCTCCCGGCTCTCAGCAGGTCTTGCGCCGGGTGCGGCCTTCGGTCACCCGGCAGGCGGGGTGAGCCCCAGCCACCGGACCAGGTCGCGCATCTCGGCGCGGTAGAGCCTGCCCGGATCGGCGACCAGCGACGAGAGGTGACCGTACACCTCCAGGGCCAGCAAGCCATGCATCCGCCCCCACACGCGTACCGCCAGGGCGATGCCGGCGGGCGGCAGACCGGGGAACCGCTCGCGGACGTGGGCGACCAGGCCCTCGTCGAAGTCGGTCCACTCGTAGGCGTCGTCGGCGCTGACGCCCAGCCGCTCCGCTTGCGGCCAGGCGGCGGCGACAAGACCGACCAGCGCCGTACAGGCGCGGGCCTCCGCCACGGCCGCCGCGCCCGCCTCCGGCGGCTGGTAGCCGGGGATCGCGTCACCGTAGATCAGCCGGAACCCCTCGGGGTTGGCGAGCGCCCAGGTCCGTAGCGCGTCGGCCCAGGCCAGCACGCGGCCGGCGGAGTCGTCGGCGGGGCGGGTGTCGCGCGCCGCCTCCAGTGTGTCGACGAGGGCGGCGTACACGTCGTCGACCAGCGTGGTGATCAGGTCGTCGCGAGTGGCGTAGTAGCCGTAGACGGCGCCCGCCGTCATGCCCATCTCGCGGGCGATCGCGCGCAGCGAGATGGCACCGGGCCCGCCCTCGGCCATGAGCCGCAGCGCGATGGTCTTGATCTCCTGGGCCGTCTCCGCCCGGAGGCGTTCTCTGCGGCTCGGCGTCGGCATTCCCACCCTTGACACTCTACGGCACTTGGTTAATATCTCCCGTGCAGCAACTACACGGCGTGCAGTAACTGCACGCCAATCAACCAGGGGGACTCGTGGACATCGGAGTGCTGGGCGCGACGGGCGCCATCGGGCGGGCGGTAGTGGCGGAGGCCGTGGGCAGGGGGCACCGCGTCACGGCGTTCACCCGCGACCGTTCGCGCATCCCGGCCGACGCCGCGCAAGTGACCTGGAAGGTCGCCGACCCGGTCAGCGTGGAGAGCGTCGCCGAGGCCATCGACGGCCTTGACGTGGTCGTCAACGCCATCAACGCCGGGGGCACCATCCAGGAGCAGATCGCGAACGCGCACGTGCTGCCCGCCACGGCCCGAGCGCTGCTCAAGGCACTGGAGCGGCGCCCCGCCACCCGGCTGCTCGTGGTCGGCGGTGGCGGCAGCCTGGAGGTGGCGCCGGGCGTGCGGCTCATCGACAACGAGGAGGAGTTCGCCAGGATTCTGACGCAGGTGCTGGGCGTCCCCGAGCAATACCGGAAGGTCGTGCTCGCCCAGGTCGAGGTGCTTGAGCTGTGCCGGTTGTCGGACCGGCACTGGAGCTATCTCAGCCCCTCAGCCGGCCGTATCAGCTCGGGTGAGCGAACCGGTCGGTACCGCCTCGGCGGCGACCAGATGCTCCCTCCGTCGCCGCACGCCGGCGACATCTCCGCCGAGGACGTCGCCGTCGCGCTGATCGACGAGGCCGAGATCCCCCGGCACATCCAGCGCCGGTTCACCGTCGGCTACTAGGGGGCGTCCGGCGGAGCCCTGACCCAGCGCGGAGGAGTGCCCCGTCAGGGGCGCGGGGACCTGCGCGACACGCACCTCGTCGCCGACCCGCTCGCGGACGACCCGGCCGACGATGCGCTCACTCTCGCCGTAACCGCGGGCGGTGTCGACGAAGTTCACGCCCAGGTCGATGGCACGGTGCAGCGCGCGTACGGATTCGTCCTCCGTGGCGCCCACCCAGCCGGACTCACCGATGCCCCACGCGCCGTAACCGATCTCCGACACCGACAGTCCGCTGCGTCCCAGCTCGCGGTAGCGCACAAGTACCCTCCACGTCGTGGTCCCGTCCCCCGGCCGCGCCGGGGCTCCCGCCACGAATCCCCGGACCATAAGCGATGTGGGTGGCGTGGGCACATGAGTTTTCGCGTGCCCCCAGAGACGGTCTAAGCAGCGGCGAAGTCCACCGCGGACGCGGGCAGGACGCGGATGCTCCGCCCGGGGAAGTCGATGTGCCGGTAGATCTCGTTGTGGTGCGCGACCGATTGCTCCGGCGAGGCATACGCGCCGGTGCCGTCGCGGTCGGACGTGGTGTGCCCGTCGGCGACCAGCACCAGGTCGTACCGGTGGCTCAGCGCCTGCCGTGCCGTGGTCTCCACGCAGATCTCGGTCGCGAACCCGGTGACGACCACCTCGGTGACTCCCAGCGCCTTCAGGGTCTTGTCGAGGTCGGTGTCCAGAAAGCTGTCCGCGCTTGTCTTGTGGACGACCGCCTCGTCGGCGGCGGGCGCGAGTTCGGGCACGATCCGCCAGCCCTCGGTACCGGGCTCCAGCCCGTCGCCCTGGTGCTGGACCGTCACGACCGGAACGCCTGCGGCTTTGGCGCGTTCGCGGAGTCCGGCGATCGCGGCGACGGTCTCGGCGGCTCGGTACGCGATGCCCATCAGGGAGTTCTGCATGTCGATGATGAGGAGCGCGGAGGCGTGTGGCATGGACACACGGTAGCCGTCCGCCGCTGGGCAGAGCCGTGCGCCGGAAGGAGCAGCGCGGCCGGCTGCCGTACGCGGGGCGGTGGAACGGCGATTGTCAGTGGTCGCCTCCAGAATGTGAGGAGCGGTGGCTCAGCGGTCGGTGACGCGCGGGGCACCCGCGCCGTGCCCTTTCGTCCCAGCGCCCGTAACAGGTACTCAAGGAGCCCACCATGACCACCACCAGGCCCGACCTCGGGCCGGCTGCCCGCCAGATGGCCGCCCTGCTCGGCGGGGTGACCGATGATCAGCTCAGCGTCCGCACGCCGTGTCCCGCGTACGCGCTCGGGGACCTCATCGACCACGTCGGCGGACTGTGCCTGGCCTTTACCGCGGCGGCGGTCAAGGATCTGGCGTCAACGGGCACGGAAGGCCCTTCCGGTGACGCGACGGAGCTGGGCGAGGGGTGGCGCGGCCGGATCTCCCAGCAGCTCATCGCGCTCGCCGAGGCGTGGCGGGAGTCCACCGCCTGGGAGGGAATGACGCAGGCCGGTGGTGTCGATCTGCCCGGTGAGGTGGCCGGGCTGGTCGCTCTCAACGAACTGACCGTCCACGGCTGGGACATCGCCCGAGCCAGCGGGCAGCCGTTCGACCCGGGCCCGGCTTCGGTACGGACGTGCCTGGAGTTCCTGGCGCAGGCCCCTCCGCCGGACGCTGAGGCGGGCGCCGGGGAGGACGCGGATGCCGAGGCGGACACCAGTGGGCTGTTCGGCCCGCCCGTGAAGGTCCCCGCCGACGCGCCGGAGCTCGACCAGCTCATCGGTCTCAGCGGCCGCGACCCGTCCTGGGCGGCTGCCTGACCCCGGCCGGGCCCCGGGCCCCGGGCTCCGGTGAACCCCGTCCTCGGTCGCGGCCTCGCTGCCCGGCGCCGTCGCGCCCGATGCCCCGTCAACCCGGCGCCGTCGCGCCCGATGGCATCACCCCGGCCCCGCGCCCGGTGTCGTCGCGTACGCGGTGCGCAGCCGCCGTACGCCTTCCGCGAGTTCGCTGTGGCCCGCCACCCCGGCGAAGGAAAGCCGCAGGTGCGGGGCGGGGGGCTCAGCGGCGAAGTAGGGCCTGCCGGAGGCGACGGCGACGCCCGCGTGCAGCGCGGCTCGGGCGACGGCGGAGTCGTCGATTCCGTCCGGCAGCCGCAGCCACAGATGGAAGCCGCCGGGCGGCATCCGCGGCTCGCCGACGGCGGGCAGTTCGTGCCGCAAGGCCGTGGTGAGGGCTTCGCGGCGCTGCCGCAACTCGGCGGCGATGGTGCGCAGATGCCGGGGCCAGGCGGGTGAGCCGACGAGTTCGAGCGTCGCCTCCTGGAACGGCCACGGCACGAAGAAGCTGTCGACGACCTGGACCGCGCGGAGCCGGTCGAACACCGGCCCACGGGCGGCGAGCGCGCCGACCCGCAGGCTGGGCGAGGTGGCCTTGGTGAGCGAGCAGACGTGGACCACGGTGCCGTCGACGTCATCGGCGGCGAGCGTGGGCGGCGGCGCGGGGGCGTCCTCGTGGACGAGGCGGCGGGCGAAGTCGTCCTCGATGACGAAAGCGCCGGCCGCCCGCGCCACCCGCAGCACCTCGGCGCGCCGCTCCTCGCTCAGCACCGCGCCCGTCGGGTTCTGCAGCAGCGGCTGGCAGACGAAGACGCGGGCACCGCTCGCCCGGAACGCGTCGGCGAGCAGATCGGTCCGTACGCCGTCGGCGTCCATCGGCACCGGGACCGGTCGCAGGCCGGAAGCACGGGCGACTGCCAGCATGCCGGGATACGTCGGGGATTCGACCAGCACGGGCGTGCCGGGCGCGGCGAGCGCGCGCAGCGCCGTGGTCAGAGCGCTCTGGCCGCCGGAGGTGATCAGCACGTCGGCGGGGCCGATGCCGCCGCGCTGCCCGCTGATCTCGCGGGCGAACCAGGCCCGCAGCTCCGGCAGCCCGTCGATCGGCGGCCGTCCCCAGGCTCCCGGCCGCCGCCCGGCGCGGCCGAGGGCCGCGGCCAGAGCGCGTTCGGGCTGGAGGGAGGGGTGCAGGTAGCCCCCGCTGAGCTCGATGACGTCGGGCGGCGGGACGGCGAGCGTGGCGAGGATGCCGGAGGCGTCCACCGAGCGCGGCACCGCGTCGACGGCGGCTTCGGCACTGAGGGCGACCTCCTGCCATGAGGTGTCCCCGGTGCGCGGCAGTGCGCCCGAGCCGCCGCCACCGGGCGGCTGGGCGCGAAAGGCACCCGCCCCGGGGCGGGTGACGACGAGCCCTTCGGCGGCGAGGACGGCGAGTGCGCGCGAGACGGTGACAGGGCTGACCCGATGCTGCTCAACAAGGGAGCGACTGGACGGCAGCTTCTCACCTGGAGAGTAGCGGTTGAGCTCCAGGCGGAGGATGTTGGCCAGATCAGCGACGCTGCTACGCTCGTACATGACAGCACAAGATAGCGCTACTCCCTCGTCTGCGATAGCGGTGGGCACCGATACGGACCTGCCGGCCCCCGCCCTCGCCGACGGCCCGGGAACCGGCGGCGCCGCAGCGGCGCCCGGTCTTTCGCCCACCGTCAGCCGTGGTCAGGCGCCCACGGGCACCGCGCCGGGTGACGTGCTGCCGACGCGCCCTGACGGCGCGCCGCGCAGTGGCGCCAGGCTGACGGGTGACAGTCCGCGGGGCAGCCGTGCGGCCCGTAGCGGAACGCTGCTCGCCGCCCTCGGAGTGGCCGCCTTCTCGCTCACCTTCCCCGCCACGGCCTGGGCGTTGAAGGGCCTCGGCCCCTGGTCGGTGACAACGACCAGGACCGTGCTCGCCGGGCTGATCGTGGGCGGCTTCCTGCTCGCGCTGCGTGTCCCGCTCCCCGCGCGCCGCCACTGGCCGGGGCTCGCGGCCGTCGCCGTGGGCACCGTCGTCGGCTTCCCGCTGCTGACCACCCTCGCGCTCCAGACGTCCTCGACCGCGCACGCCGCGGTCGTCGTCGGCCTGCTGCCCCTCACCACCGCCGCCTTCGCCGCCGTACGCACCGGGGCCAGGCCCTCGCCCGCGTTCTGGGCGGCCGCGCTGGCCGGGGCCGCCGTAGTGATCACCTTCGCGGTGCAGCAGAGCGGCGGCGCGCTCACCGGCGCCGACCTGTATCTCTTCGCCGCCCTGCTGATATGCGCCGTGGGCTACACGGAAGGCGGCAGGCTCGCCCGTGAGATGCCGGGCTGGCAGGTGGTGGGCTGGGCGCTGATCGGCTGCCTGCCCGTCGCCGTGCCGGGGGCCGCCATCGCGCTGGCCATCGAGCCGGTGCACCTGACCGCGCAGGCCGTCACCGGACTGCTGTGGCTGGCCGCGGGCTCGCAGCTCCTGGGAATGCTGTTCTGGTACCGGGGCATGGCCGCGATCGGAGTGGCCAGGGCCAGCCAGCTCCAGCTCGCGCAGCCGCTGCTCACCCTCGTGTGGTCCGTACTCCTGTTGGGCGAACACCTCACCCTCGCCGCCCCACTGACCGCGCTCGCGGTCCTGGTCTGCATCGGCGTGACCCAGCGGGCGCGCACATGACGAGTTCGGGGAGAGCGCCGGGGGCATGTTGGAGCGACAATGTGGAAGCGGGCCCGGACGCCGGGACGCCCGCCGCTGATGGTTGAGCCGCCGGGCGCGGCTGGTCCTGGCCCGGTGCCCTGCCGGGCGTCGCACGCGGTTCCCGCGCCGTCCGGTCGGGGAGCCAGCGACAGGCGAGGCTCCCTCAGAGGCGACCAGCCGTACACTGACGAACACGGACCGCAATCCCCTCCGGAGAACCGGATAGGAGGCCACCGCTGATGCAAGCGAACGTAGGCGACCGGCTGCTGGTGCACGGCAGAATCGTGGGCCAGCGCGACCGCGTCGCGGAAGTCGTGGAAGTCCTCGGCACGGACGGCACGCCCCCGTACCGCGTGCGCTTCGAAGACGGCCACGAGACCGTGATGTCACCAGGCCCCGACACCGTCGTACGGCACACCACGGAATCCGGCGGGTAGCAGCCCCACCCGACCACCGCCGCCGCGGCGGCCACCCCGTCCCGGCGTGGCCGCCCGCAGTCAGCACCCCGGCCGCCGCGCGCGGCGGCCGGGGGCTCACTCGCGTCCGTGCTCAGCGTGGCGGCCGCACCCGGGACTTGTAGTGGTCGGCGACCACCCGGGCCATCGCTCCGGAGGGGTCGGTGACGACCTCCTTCGCCGAGAAGAACACATTGCCGCGCACTTCCGGGAATGCCTCGTCGAAGCTGAGATGCCGGGACAGCTCGGCAGGGTCCTGCCAGGGGGCCGGCTGGGCCAGATCGCCCGCCTTGTACAGCGCCTCCCCGATGAAGAGCCGCACACCGGTCCCCCGCACCGTCTCCGACCACCACGGGACGAGCTTGGCGTAGTCGGCGACGGCGAAGCCGATGTTCCAGTAGACCTGCGGGACGATGTAGTCGACCCATCCCTGCTTGACCCATTTCCGGGTGTCGGCGTACAGGTCGTCGTAGGTCTGCACACCGGCCCGGGTGTCGGAGCCGAGCGGGTCGGTCGCCCGGTTGCGCCATATGGCGAAGGGGCTGATCCCGAACCGCACCCGCCGTCGCAGCTTCCTGACGCGCACCGCCGTCTCACACACCAGCAGGTCGATGTTGTTCCGCCGCCACGCCGCCCGGTCGGGGAAACCACTGCCGTACGCCGCGTACGCCTCGTCGTCGTCGAAGACCTGACCGGTCACCGGATACGGGTAGAAGTAGTCGTCCCAGTGCACGGCGTCGATGTCGTAGCGCGTGACCGCGTCGAACATCGCGTCCTGCACGAACCGCCGGACCTCGGGCAGGCCCGGGTTGTAGTAGAGCTTCCCCCCGTACGGAACGACCCAGTCCGGATGAACCCGGGCGGGATGGGTGGCGATCAGCCGTCCCGGGTCGGTGTGGTTCGCGATCCGGTACGGGTTGAACCAGGCATGCAGCTCAAGGCCGCGCCGGTGTGCCTCCCTGACGGCGAAGCCCAGCGGGTCCCAGCCCGGGTCCCGGCCCTGGACGCCGGTCAGGTACTCGCTCCACGGCTCGTACCGCGAGGGCCACAGAGCGTCGGCGGTCGGCCGCACCTGGAAGATGACGGCGTTCAGCCGCCGCTCGACGGCCGTGTCGAGGTAGCGGGTCAGCTCGGCCCGCTGCTGCTCGGCGGGCAGCCCCTTCTTGGACGGCCAGTCCCGGTTGGCGACCGTGGCGAGCCACATGCCGCGCATCTCGCGGCGCCGCCCGGCGTCCGCTCCCCGCCCGGCCGCCCCCGGCGCGGGCGCCGCGCCACTGGCGGCGAGCGCGTCACCGCCGGTCAGGAGAGCCGAGACCGCTCCGGCCGTCCCGATCGCGAAGCCGCGTCGGCCTAATCTCCCGGTACGCCCCATGGGGAGCCCCTTCCCTGTTGCGTGCGTCACACCGTATGGGGTCAGCATGCCCGCCCCGGCCCCCCGCGCACAGCGGGGCGCGGAGTAACGTCAGGGCCGAGGCGGTCGCCGAAGCCCCCCGTGCCACATGCCAGGGGCGGCGTGCCACCGCCGGCCGAAGAAGATCAGCGAAAGGCACGATGTGACCGACATCGAACGCGTCGGAGTGGTGGGCTGCGGCCAGATGGGCGCGGGCATCGCGGAGGTGTGTGCTCGTTCCGGACTGGACATCATGGTCGCGGAGACCACCGGCGAAGCCCTGGAACTGGGCCGTACGCGGCTGACCAACTCCCTGGGCAAGGCCGCGGAACGCGGCAAGATCACCCCCGAGGAGCGCGATGCGGCGCTGGCCCGGCTGAGCTTCACCACCGACCTCGGTGAGTTCGCCGACCGCGACCTGGTCATTGAGGCCGTTGTCGAGAACGAGCAGGTCAAGACGGAGATCTTCCGGGTCCTCGACCAGGTCGTGACCCGGCCTGACGCGATCCTCGCCTCCAACACATCCTCCATTCCGCTGGTCAGGCTGGCCGTCGCCACCTCCCGCCCCGACCAGGTCATCGGCATCCACTTCTTCAACCCCGCGCCGGTCCAGCGGCTGGTGGAGCTCATCCCCGCGCTGACCACCGGCGAGGAGACGATCAAGCGTGCCGAGGCGCTGGTGCAGGGCATGCTGGGCAAGCACGCCATCCGCGCCCAGGACCGCTCCGGCTTCGTCGTCAACGCGCTACTCATTCCGTATCTCCTGTCGGCGATCCGGATGTTCGAGTCCGGCATCGCCAGCCGCGAGGACATCGACGACGGCATGGAGATGGGCTGCGCCCACCCGATGGGCCCGCTCAAGCTCACCGACCTGATCGGCCTGGACACGGTCGCCTCGGTCGCCGACTCGATGTACGCCGAGTACAAGGAGCCGCTGTACGCCGCTCCCCCGCTGCTCCAGCGCATGGTCGACGCGGGCCGCCTCGGCCGCAAGACAGGGTCGGGGTTCTACCCGTACTCCTGACAGCGTGAACGCTCCGCGTCGGCAGCGTCAAACCGACGCCGGCAACGACCTTGAGGGCCGCTACCCAGTCACTGGGTAGCGGCCCTTGGTCGTCCCCCGGTCAAGGACTCGAACCCCGCACCGTACGGTCAAGGGCCTTCGGCGCACCCCCGATGGCCGGTACGCTGCCCGTGTCCCCCACACCACACCGTCACACCACCACGGCCGGGGACCCCTATGCGTATCCGCACCGCCGCCACCACCGCTGTCCTGATCGCCCTGTCCCTCACCGCGTGCGGCGGTGAAAGCGGCGACTCCGGCGACAAGCCCGCCCACAAGGACAAGGCCCCCGGGAGCGCGCCCGCTGACGACGGGAGGACCGCGCTGGAAAAGGACGTCCGCGCGTACACACGGGCCCTGTTCGGCGGGGACGCCGAAGGCCACAAGTACCTGTCAAAACGCTGCGCCGCCGAGCTGCCGAAGGATCAGTTCGAGTCGCTGGCCAAGCAGGCGAACGCCGAGTACGGCGACCTCACCATCAAGAACATCAAGGTGGACCAGCTGTCGGGCCACATGGCCCGCGTCTCGTACGGCGTTGGCCTGCCGAAGTTCGAGCGGAAGCAGCAGCCGTGGGTGCATGAGGGCGACGCGTGGCGCTGGGACGCCTGCTGATCACGACCACCCACGAGCGGATACATCCGGAACAGTCAGCGACGCCGGTCATTCCGATGGTTGTCAGCGGGCAAAAACATCATGCCTTTGACCCGCCTGCGCGTTGGCCAGGCACCGCGCCTTTTCCGGGTGCCTGGCCGGGGATTTCCCTGGCGTGTTCGTCAGCTTTCTCAGGCGATTTCGGCCATGCTCAGCTGAAGGTTCATCGGAAGTTCCTGGCGGCGGGTGATATTGAGCTTCCGGTACACCCGGGTGAGGTGTTGTTCGACTGTGCTGACCGTGACGTAGAGCTTCAGCGCGATCTCCCGGTTCGTATATCCGTAGGCGGCGAGCACGGCCACCCGCTTCTCGGAATCGCTGAGTTTGGCGTCGGCCTCGGATTCCGCCGACCACAGCGGGTCCTCCTGCGGCGGGGCCGTACGCGGATGGTGGCCGGGAAGGGTTCGCTCCCGCAGCGACTCGATGCCGCATTCCTTGGCCAGATGCCACGCGCGGCGGGTCACCATGCTGGCCCGCGCCGGCTCCCCCACGTCCTGGAACGCCTGCCCCAGGTCGGTCAGGGTCCGCGACAGCTCGAAGCGGTCCCCGTACTTGCGCAGTTCGTCCACGGCCTCCGCCAGGAGCCTCGGCCGCTGGCTCGCCTCGGCTGTCGCCGCGCGCACCCGCAGGGAGACGCCCCGCACCCGGGCGTTTCGGGCATCGCTCATCGCGAGCTGTTCCGCCACCAGCTGTTCGGCCTGCTGCCGGTCGCCGAGCTGGAGCAGCGCCTCGGCCGCGTCCGAACGCCAGGGCACCACGACCGCACGGTCGATCCCCCACCGCCGGGCGAGCCCGCCGACCTCAAGGAAGTCGCTGAGCGCGGCGTGGAAACAGTTGGTGGCCAGGTGGTAGAAGCCCCGGGCCCGCAGATATCCCAGCGCGTACACCGTGCGGAACAGGCCGTCGGGCACCGGGTGGTTCAGCTGGCGGGCGGCCGCGCCGTGCCTGCCTTGCGCGGTGGCCGTGTAGATCAGCACCGCCCGGGGGGCGCACGCGAAGACGCTGCCGTTCTTCTCCGGCAGGCAGTCGAGCGTCAGCGTGGCGTATTCCTCGGCGGCGCGCAGATTGCCCTGGCGGATCATGATGACCGCCAGGGCCTGGGCGAAGGCGGCCTTCCAGCCAGGGGCGCCGCGGCGGCCCGCCTCCTCAAGGAAGGACCGGCACCAGGGCGCCGCGCGCTCGGGCCGGTCGCCGTGCACGAGCGTGCGCAGCGCCTGCCCGATGGGCTCGATGGTGGTGTCCGTGAGGACGGCTGTCTGGAGGAACCGCTCGGCGGCGGCCGCCGCCGAGTCGTCGTCCACTTGCCCCAGGACGGCCCACATCCCCGCCGTGGGGCGGGCCACGGGCCCTTCGGTGAGCGTCACCGTCGAGGCGCCGTCGGCGTCCTTCGAGACCGACACCACGGCACGCGACCCCGCTGCCTCGAAGCCGAACTGCGCGCCGAGCAGGTTCCCGCGGATGGCGTCCGGCGTACGCACTCCCAGGTCACCTTGCGTTTCGCCCAGCCGGTCGAGCACTTCCGCGGCCTCGTCGATCCGGCCCTGGGTGAGCAGCAGCCGGGCCAGCGGGGCCATCCTGCCCTCGGCCATCCGGCCGGCGCGCAGCGCCGCCAGCGGCTCGGCCAGGTGCTCTTCGGCGGCGTAGGGGTCGATCCGCCAGGTGACGGCGGCAAGCCGGGACTTGATGGCGACCTTGCCCTCGCCGTCGGCGCACGCGTCGTACGCGAGGGTCAGGCAGGCGACCGCGTGCGGGACGTCGTCCTCGGCCAGTGCCTGCTCGGCCGCGTCGCGCAGGGCGGCGACTCCCCAGCGCTCGTCGGCGTGCCCGGCGGCCAGCAGGTGGCCCGCGACGACGGAGCTCGCCGCGCCGCCGCTGTGCAGCAGCCGGGCGGCGTGGCGGTGCAGGGCGAGCCGGTCCGCCGGGTCGATCGCGCCCAGGACGGCGGCGTCCACGGCCGGGTGGCGGAAGCCGCAACCGTCGGCGATGCCCGCCGCGTTGAGCGCGTGCACCCCCTGGGAGGCGACGGCCGCGCTGATGCCGAGCAGGCGGCCCGCTCGCTCCACGGAGCTGGCCTCCCGCAGCACGGCGAGTGCTTCAGCGAGCCTGACGGTGGCCCGCCCGCCACGGTGCAGACAGGTCAGCACCGCCTGGGTGAAGGGGCCGCCGGGCTCGGGACAGGGCACTGAGGGGCGCCGCGCGGCCGGTGTCGCCCGGTGCTCCTCGACCAGTGCGCGCAGCAGCAGCGGATTGCCGCCGCTGATGGCGCCCAGGCGCTCCACGAAGCCGCTGTCGCCCGGCAGTCCGGCATACGTACCGGCAAGCTCGGCGACACCGGCCCGGTCCAGGCGCTCCAGCCGGACGCGCTCGAAGTGGGGCAGCCGCAGGAGTTCGGTACTGAACACGGGGTCGCTGGTGCGCTCGTGCAGGGACTCGGTGAGGACCAGCAGAACGCGCGCCGAGCGAGTGCGGCGCGCGGTGGAGAGGAGATACTGGAGGGTCGGGTCGTCCACGTGCTGAAGGTCGTCCACACAGATGACGACCGGGGCGGTCGCGCTGAGCCGGTGCAGGGCCGCGCAGAACTCCTGCATCGCCTCCACCCGTACCAGCCCGGCGGTTTCGGCGGGTGTCGCCTGCGGCAGGCTGCCGGGCGGCGCGCTGTTGACCAGCTGGCGGAGGGCGCCGAGGGGGACCGCGCGCTCCCTGGACGAGCCAACGGCACGCAGGACGGTGGCTCCGGACTCCTCGGCTCGTTGGGTGACACTTTCAATGAACTCGGTCTTACCGCACCCTGCCGGACCTTCGACAAACACGATTCTGGAATTTCCTGAGAGGCATCCAGCGATCGCGAAATCGAGCGTTTCGAGTTCCAAACTCCGATCGATCAAAGCCATGGTTACCCCAAGTCCCCGTGAATTCATAGCTTTTTGACGCGCCTGCTACCAGGGTTGCCGGGAGGCGCGCCCTCACGCCGCATAGGAAAGCTTCCCGCGAACGGCATCAGTCTACGGAGCGAAGGGGCGCCCTCCGGTGTCCATAAGCTGCAAGGCAACAACTACGCGCGCACGTCAGATACCGGTGAGCGGGTGTGTCGCACCGCACACCGCTTTCAGGTGTACGGGGCCGAAGGGCTCATCCGAGGAGCTGGGCCCGGGACAGTGCGCCGGGCTGACGGGTCGCCTGGAAGCGGGCGCCGCTCATCGGGTGAGCGGGGACTATGGCAGCACGGCCGGTGGCGCGGCTGCCGCGCCGCGCCGCTGAGCGCCGCCACCGGCGGGCGGGGCGAAGCCGCGCCCCTGTCCGGGGGGCGTCACCGGCGGGCGCGAGCGCGCGCACCGGGCCGACGGCCTTCGCCGGGCCGGGCGGCGCCGGCCAGTCGAGCCCCGTGGACGGCGTCGCAGGGCAGGCGCGCCACCAACGGCGGGCTACGGAAGCCGTGTTGACCGCGATCCGGCCATGGCCCGGAGGGCGGGCACCGCTCGGAAGCGGCCTCCTTCGCCCCTCGGCGCGCCGTGCGGACCGCACGCGCCGCAGGGGCCGTACACCTTCCGTCCCGTTCGGCATGGCGCCCCCCTTCACCCCACTGAGACCTCGACCTCGACCTGGACGCCCGGCACCCGTCTCGTTCCGGCCCCCCCGGCCGACGCCTCGCAGCGATCCATACGATCATCCACACTTTGGCACGCGCGGCATCACCGGCCAAGTGCGGTGAACCCCAGTCGCGTTGCCGCGCGCCCCCTACGCCGCCGCCAAGCGCTGGCACGCGGCGGCTCGTAGAAGCAACAACGGTCACATGCGGACCAGTGAGCGCGGCAGTGCGTCCGACCACGCACCGGCGCGCGGCCGTGACCGCGCTCCGATCGCGCGCCTCAAGCTCCCCCCGTCTAGCCGCCGCCAACCAACCCGCGCCCGTCCGCCCCGTCCTGCCCCCTCGCGCGCCCGCACGCCGTTGTCCACGCGTTCGCGCCTGCCCGCCCCTTCCTGGCATCTCTCTGCTCCGCGACGCCTGCGCAGTGGGAGGCACCAGGCCCGGGCGCGGCTTCTCGCCGGCGGTCGGTGATCTCCTCGCACGCCCCGCGCCGGGCGGGGCCGCCACTTCGGCGCCGACCGCCGGAGGCGACTCCGGCCAGGACTTCCCCACCCCCGCACACGCCGCCATGCCGACCTCCGCCGCAGCCCGCCACCGGTCGCTCAGCGTCGCCACGACGCTCCGCGTCCGGCGGGCATATTCCACGGACCGTTGATGAGTGCGTACCGGGCGTATACGCCGGACTCGTGGCCATCACTCCAGCGCGACCCCAGCGATTAGTCTTTGGCACAAGCTGCCCCATGACTCGGCGGCGCGAGAAGGGAAATCCGGGAATCCGGATAGCCCGACCTTCATATTTCGATCAGGTCTCGATTAAATTACGACCTGAAAACGCCGAGATCAAGAGAAGGGGCTTCAGGAATCGACCAGCGCGGGCCGGTCACGGCCCGCAGAAGATTCCCTGCCGCACCGCGCCTCGATGCGGGCGGACCACACGGGTGGCCGGTTCATGGCCAGCGAAACAGGGCCGCAGAGCCGCATTTGCGGATGGCAACTTCCGGACACGCCTCGCCACTTGTCACAGCCACGCTCCCCGCCGCGGACTCCCCCACCGCCCCGCGCCGAGCCGCCCGACCGGACCGCCAGGACCCCGCCGCGCCCACCTCGCACTCCCGCAGGAAAGCGCCCAATCCGACACCGCGAGCCCCGGCAGCGACATGCTTCACTCCCCTCCCCGGCCGACGCCGCAAACGCGCACGAGGGAGCATTTGCCGCGCTTCTCGGGGATGGCGCCGCCACCGGCGGTCCAGCGCCTCCCGTGCGCACCGAGCGCCCCAGGCGGCGTCCTGGCGGCGTCGAGCGCGGACACCCACTTCGCGCGCCGCGCGTCTTCGACGCACGGCCGCCCCGCCTGCCGCCCGCCGGTCGGCACTGGACAGCCACCCGCCGCACCGTCCTGTTCTCGCCACCGACCGACCCGCAGGCAGTGGCAGCATCCAGCAAACCTCCACACCAAGGAGTCACCAAACGCGCCCCAAGGGAGTACCAAATCCGCACATGTTGAATTACATGGTGATTGCCGCACTGGAGGGGAATTTTCTGCGCGGTGCGCCCCCGTCCGCGACGCCGAAGCACGGACGGCCTTCATCCTGCGCGTGCACCCTGATGCGGACCGGGCGATGACGAACGCCTCATGCGCGCTACGGTCACCCACGTCCCGGATTTTGCGCGGTGGATAAAGAGTCGGATTGCCGAAAAGTATGCGAGCCCTATCCCCAGATGCATTTCCGGGATTGAACTTCCGCTTTTCCTGGCTATATCAATTCTTCCCGCAAGTCCCGGCAGACCCGCACAGTTACACCCCGTAATGGTCACGGCTCCGCAGTACGGGTCACCTTGCGTGAAGCCTTGGCAGGCGACTGGCCGGTAACACAACAACGCGGTGGCAGGCTCCCCCCAAGAGGGGCGAGAGCCTGCCACCGCGGAGCTCAGCAAACAACCCTCACGCCAAGAGACCGGCCCTGACGTGCTCAAACGCGGGGTCAGCCGGCCCAGATGGGGTCCCGGCGAGCCGCCGGGTAGATCATCGGAATCATCGGGATCGCCGAAGTGGTGCCACTCACGCTCATTCCTCCGTTCACGACCGGGGCAGGGGCCAAGTCCGGCCATCCACCACCGGACACAAGGCATCAGCCACCAACAGACCTTGACGATAACAAGATTAGCGCGGGACAGTTCCACTTTCCCCCCATGGAGGAACCTTTGACGTCGCTCATGCGTACCCGGCGCGTACGGTGATGGGCAGTACACACTTGCCAGCCGACGGCAACACTCTGCCCAACGCTTCGAGGCATTACCAAGAAAATGACGATGACTTAAAGTTGCAGAGCAGCAAGTGCGCGGAAGAAGGGGGAAGCGGGGGGATGTCCGCAGCCATCAGTGGCGACCCGCCATTCGCGGAGTTGGACGACGCGAGCGCGGCAGCTTACCGGCACGCGGTCCAGCTGGGCCGCTTCCACCGCCATGAGATCGCGGCAAAGCTCTGCCTCACAGCCGACGAGGCCGCCCGCATCGAGCGCGTCCTCTGCCTGATGTGCCTGCTGCACCCGGCGCCAGGCGACCCCGACGTGCTGGTGCCGGTGAGCCCCGACGCGGCGGCCGTCGAACTGGTCGGGTCGGCGGAGAACCAGATCCGGGACCTCCAGCACGCGGTCACCGAGGTGCGGGCGCAGATGCTGTCGCTGACGCCCGCGTACTACGACGGGCGCCGCGAGCGGAACCGGATGGAGGCGTTCGACGTCGTCTCCGACGTCGCGACCGTGCAGTCGCTGCTGGACGAGCTGAGCGAACGCTGCCGCAGCGAGGTGCTGACCGTTCAGCCGGGCGGCGCCCGGCCCGCGCACGTCCTGACAGCGGCACGCAAGGTCTCCCTCGGCATACTCGACCGCGGTGTGCGGATGCGCACCGTCTACCAGCACTCGGCGCGCTCCGACCTCGCCACCCGCGCCTTCGTACGCGAGCTGACCGAGCACGGCGGCGAGTTGCGCACCAGTGAAGAGGTCATCGACCGGATGATCATTTACGACCGGGAAGTCGTCTTCCTCCCCGAGCACAATCCGGTCGGTCGCGAGCCGGGCGCCGCGATCGTGCGCGAACCCACCCTGGTGGCCTTCCTGTGTTCGGTCTTCGAGCATCTGTGGCGCGGCGCGACCCCGTTCCACCTGGGAAGCGTGGAGTCTGACCCGGTGACAGACGACCTCAAGCGATCGATCGTGCGGCTGATGGCGGAGGGGTACAAGGACGAGATGGTCGCCCGCCGACTGGGGATGTCGGTGCGGACCTGCCGCAGGCACATCGCCGAGATCATGGAAGAGCTGGAGGCCACCAGCCGCTTCCAGGCCGGGGCCAACGCGGCGCTGTCCAAGCTGCTCGCGCACCGGCACGACATCTGACGGAGCGGACAGCCGGTCATCCGGCCGGGCGTGCCGCGCGGGAGGGCGGACCGCTGCCCCGGCCCCTGCGGGGCACGGCGCCGCACAGCCGTGCCCTCAGGCGTTGGCTCCCGCGTCGGCCGTGACCGGCCACCCCGGTGGGCCGTGCGGCAGCGCGTCCGCCTCCTCCTCCGCTGCCGCCGCGGCGTCGAAGACGGCGGCGCTCACCCGGTATCCGCTGTCCAGGACGACGGAGGTGAAGGCCCACTCGTCGCAGCTGCCCGGGCTGCCGTCCGGCCGCTGCACCCGTACGGGGCCGCCGTCGGGCGCGAAGCCGAACTCGGCGAACCGGAACTTCATCGCCTGCCCGATCGCCTTGCTGTACGCCTCCTTGAGCGTCCACAGCCGGATCAGGCTGGCGTTGCGCTCGTGCTCCGGCAGGTTGGCCAGGGTGACCAGCTCGTACGGGGTGCACAGGTGCCGCCCGAGGCCGTTGCCGTAGAGCTTGCGGTCGGCCCGCTCGACATCCACGCCGATCAGCCCCCGCGTCGTCAGCCCGACCACCATCAGCCCCTCGGCGTGGCCGAGACTGATGTCGATCTTGTCGCAGCCGCGGAGGTAGGGCCGCCCCGTCGGCCCGTAACCGAGTTCGTTCGTACCCTGCCCGTCGTGCACGACGACCCGCGCCGCGTGGTTCAGCAGCATCCGGGACGCGGCGTACTCGACCCGCAGATCGGGGTGGGCCAGCGCGAGATAGCACGTCCAGTCGCTGCCCAGCAGACCGCGCAGCTCAGCGGCGGTGGAGACCTCCGGATGCCAGTCGGCCAGTCGAGCGTGCAGTAAGACCGTCCCGGAGCCGAGCAGTTCGGCGCGCACCTGGTCCCAGCCGGTGTGTTCGCCGACCACTTCGATCGGAGCACCGAGCGATGGACCTGGTCTGAAGCTCTCGGCGGCCGTCATAGCACTCCTCCAAGGGTGGGATGGCAGACAGGCAGGTCGCCACAGCGTACGGATATGTCCGTAAGGATGACCGCCGGCCGTGAATCGTTCCCCGCGGGAGACACCGCCCGTGCGGCAACGGCCGGGAGCGGGCCCCGGCGCGTCAACGGCGGGTTCTTCGCCGACCGGTGCGGCGTCGGCAGCGGGCACCTGGCGGTTCGGGCACCGCGCCCCCTTCCGTGTCGGGCCCAGCTCGGCGGGCAGCGTACGGCGCTGCCAAGCGAGTGGGCTCCGATGGTCGGCGCACCAGCTTAAGCAGTACTGAGGCCGGTCGGCCACAGGGGCGTTCCGGGGCGTTTCCTCGGCGCCGGGAGCGGATTTGGGGGTGGTGTGGCGTGGTGGCCCGTGCGCGGGGGCGGCTGCGCCGGTGACACCGCAGCCCGTCACCATGCCCGCGACCGCTGATCCGGAACCGGCGGCGGGGCCCGGCGGCGCCGCGCCACGGGCCGGGCGGGGGCGGGTGGAAGGGGGCGCGGAGAGAGCGGGGCGGTACGAGGCGACGGTCACCGTGTGTGGTGAGCGCGACAGTGCCGCCGACCACGCGCCCCCGGCTTTACCTCGTAGGTCAATCTGCCTTGGTCAACCCGGTGATGACGGAGGGTCATTCACACGGGGTGCGCGCGGGCAACCCGCATATACCGCGCGCACACGCTCCCATACAGCTGGCTACCGTGGTTCGCTCGGTTCGTTGACAACCGCACGGACGCATATGTGGAAGGGGAACAGACCGTGTCCACCGAGCCCGAGCAAGCCGTGGTAGCCGCGGAGCTCGCGGAAATCCGCCGAAATCTCGACGTCGGGGTAGCCCGCATTGACGGGCAACTCGCCCTCCTCGCTCAGCGCAGCGAGCAGAACGACCGAGACCTGACCGATGTGACCGAGCGGGTACGGGTGCTTGAGCACGGTCGATGGCCGCTGCCCTCCCTCGCCGCACTGACGGGAGTGTGCGCACTGGCGGTGGCCATATGGCAAGCCGCGGGCCACTGAGTGTGGCCCGCGGCGCGCCGCCGCGACGAGAGCGGAACAAGCGCGTACGAGCGTCACGGCGCACGCGCGAACGAAGATGCCAGCCGGTGGCCACCCGTGGCCAGTCCGGCCACCAGGCGCCAGAGGCCTCATGGACGACGGCGGCAGCGGCCGCGCCGCCCACCCCCGTCCCCCGCGCCCGCTCCGATACTGCCGGCCGGGTCAGCCCAGCCGTATGTGATGCAGGAGCAGCAGGGCGGCCGCCATGTTGGCGGCGGGCACCTCACCGCGAGCCAGCAGGTCGGGCACCAGCTTCAGCGGCACCCACTCCCTCCGGTCCGACTCGAAGTCGTCCTCGGGGGGCCCGACGTAGTCGGCTTCCTCGGCCCAGTAGATGTGGTGCCTGGCGTCCGTCAGGCCGTTGGACGGCTCCACGGACATCAGGTGCCGGAGCGGCCCGGGCCGCCAGCCGGTCTCCTCCTCCATCTCACGGGCGGCGGCGACGGCGATGTCCTCGCCGTCCTCGACGACTCCCGCCGCCAGTTCCCAGCCCCACTTGTCCGTGATGAAGCGGTGCCGCCACAGCAGCAACACCTCGTTCGCCTCGTTGACCACCGTGGCCACGGCGACGGGCCGCAGCCGGATCAGGTAGTGGTCGAGGTGGCGCCCATCGGGGAGTTGTACATCGGCCAGATTCACCTGGAACCACCGGTTCTCGTACACGGTCTGCTCCCTGAGGTTCTTCCATCGCACGGTCAGCCACCTTCCGCCGGGTAGGCAGCGACTCGACGGGAGCGGCCTTACTCCTCACAGCGGAACGCGCAGTGCCCCGTCGATCAGTTCGGCGGCCTCGGAGGTCGCGGCGCATCCGCTCTCGACGAGGTGCTCACGCACAGCTCGGAGCCGGTCCCGTAAGCGCTGCGATTCCATTCCGCTTGCCCGCTTCGCCATTTCCACCGCGGTCGCCCCCGCCCGGTCCGCGTCACCCTGGCGCAGCTCGATGTGCGTGAGCATCGCCAGCCGGTGTACCCGGCCCCGGTCGTGCGCGGGCGTGTCGACCGCGGCTGCGGCGTGTTCACGAGCTGCGTCCAGGTCGCCGAGGTTCAGTAACGCCTCGGCGACCTGCACGTTCACCAAGCCCGGCTGTACATAGCCGGTCTCGTCGGGCTCCTGCCCGGGGCGGATGCGCTCGGCGGCGTTCTCCGCCCGCCGGATACAGGACAGCGCCCCCGCGCCGTCGCCGAGCCGCGCGTACGCCTTGGCCTGCATGGCGTACAGATCGGCGGCGAGGGCCGGGGTGAGGTGGGGACCCGCGGCGCGCAACGCGGATTCGGCGAAGGCCACCGCCTGCCGGTGCTCCCGCATGTACAAGGACTGGTTGACCAGCAGTGCTATGACGTACGCGCCAAGTCCGCGGTCTCCGCTGGCTTTCGCGAGCCGCAGCGCCTGGTGGAAGTAGCGCTGCGCCAGGCCGTGCGCGTCGGAGTCGTACGCGCAGATTCCGGCGACGGCGACCAATCCGCCTGTCGCGCGGTGGAGTTGCCGCCCGGTGGGGTCGGGGTAGCTGCCCCGCAGCAGGGGGGCCGTCTCGGATATCAGGAAGCCGACCACGCGGGCCCGGGTCGCGACACCGCCCGCCTTGCGGTACATCTGCTCGTAGTGCGCGCGGGCCGCACGCAGCATCTGGATGTCGGACATGCTGACCCGGGTGAGCCCGTCGCGCGAGACGTCCGAGTCCTCGGGCGGGTTCTCCCACTCCCACACCGGGATCACCGCCGGGGTGCCGGTGACGGCCGCCGCCTTCACCACGTGCGGGCGCTGCTGCTCGTCCGATCGCCACAGCGCGGTGGCACGCTCGACGAAGCCGGACAGCGGCGTGGTGACCGCGCGCTGGCTGCCCGGAGTCCCCAGACCGATGGCGTCGAGGGTCATCGCACGGTGCAGGCGCTCGCCGAGGACCTCACAGATCAGGTCGGGCACTTGCCCCCGGGGGCGCTGCCCCTTCAGCCAGCGGGCCACAGCGGTATGTTCGTACCGCAGCTCCATTCCGCGCAGCCGGCCCGCCTCATTGACGTGCGCCGCGAGCGCCGCGTGGGAGATGCCGACCTCGTCCAGCACGGCGTCGAGCAGTGTGTTGGGCTCCATGCCGCCCTCCCGATGGCTGTCCGGTGAGTTCAGCGTAACGGAGCGGTCCGCACACGGGGTGTGAACGGCTGCCGGCCGCCTCCGCGCTACCAGAGCCGGGCGTCGCTCACCGGCACGGGAACGGGGGTCTGAGCAGGCACCCGCGTACGGTCGTTGCGCACCACCAGCAACGCGGCGTCGTCACCGAGCCGCCCGCCGGTGTGCCGCAAGAGCGCGGCCTGTACGCGCTCGACGACGGCCGCCGGGCTGACGGGCCCGCCGCGCGCCGCTTCCGACAACGCCCGCGCCAGCGGGAAGAAGTTGCCCCGCGCGTCCCTGACGTCCTCGGCGCCGTCCGTGTACAGCGCGAGCGCCTCCCCCGGCAGCAGCCGGGTGCAGCGCGTGACCCGCGGCTCGTCGGGCAGTGGGAAGAGACCGAGCGGCGGCATGCTGTCGCCGGGCGCCAGCTGCTGGACCCGCGCCCGGCCCGCCCGGCGGGTGACCAGGCGCCGCCCGCCGCGCCCCGCCGGGCGCCCCGCGCCGGGCAGGTGCGGCGCTGTCTGTCCCAGCAGCCGGAACGGCCACGGATGACCGCAGTTGAGGGCCATCACCTCGCCGCCCGGCCGCACCTCAAGGAGCAGGACCGTCACGAACTCCTCGGCGATCGGATGGTCGGGGCCGACCCCACCGGGGGCCGAGTGCTCGGCCAGCGCCAGCTCCCGCAGACGGCGCCGCAGGGCGCGCTCCAACCGGCGCAGCACGCCCGCGAGTTCGGCCTCGTCATGAGCCGCCTCGCGAAAGCTGCCGAGGACGGCGGCGACGGTGCCGAGCGCGGCGAGCCCGTGGCCGCGCACGTCGCCGACGATGATCCGTACGCCATGGGGAGTGGACAGCGCCTCGTACAAATCGCCGCCGACCACGGCGCCCCGGGTCGCGGACAGCTGGCCCCCGGCGACGGCGAGCCCGTCGAGGCTGGGCGGCAGCGGGCGCAGCAGCGCCGCCTGCGCCGCCACGGCCACGGCCCGGGTCCGTTCCAGTTCGCGCAGCAGCCGCTGTCTGCGGCGCGCGCCCAGGTAGCAGACGGCGATCACGACGACGATCGCACCGCAGGTGCCGAGCCGCGCGCCCACGCTCTGCTCCGCTCCCGCCGCGCCGACCGGCACCAGGGCGACCAGCGCGCAGGCCCCGCCGAGCACCACTCCGCGGCGACGGCCACCGGTCACGCAGGCGAGCGCGGGGACAGCGGCGAGCAGCGGCACGACGTGCGCGCCGGACGGGCTGGCCAGTTCCCAGAGCAGCACGCCGAGCGCCCACAGACCCGGCAGCGCGAGCGACAACGCCCGCCCGCCGCGCGACGCCGTCATCCGCGCGACGCCCACTGCCCTGGTTCCGATCATTCCGTCGGCCCCCCTACGCCCCGTGACGGCGGTCGGGCTGCCCCGGTTTCTCGCACGTGGGGGTTGCGCGACCGGGTCGATTGTCGCGACGAAGCCCGCTCGAATGACTATCTGCTGTGCGGATCTCACTCCATTGAGTGAGCCCGCTCCGACCTCCTCGCCGCGCACCTGGACATACGCCCGAAGGCGGTCGAGCCCCCGCACAACCGCGCGACTCGCGGTCCCGACAAGGCCCACACGGCTCGTCCGGCCACACCTTTCACAGCCGTACGGCCCTGCGGACCGGCTGGGCACGGCAATGGGGAGTGCCCCGCGCGTCGCGCTGGGCACTCCCCATCCGGCTCAGGCCATGGCCGCCGCGGTCAGGCGGCGGCCCGTGCCGCGTCAGGCGCCGCGGAGCACCGCCCCGGTGCGCTCGATCGCCGTGGCCACGGCGGCGTCCCGGGCGGCGGACGCCTCGTCGGCCGTCAGCGTGCGGTCGGCGGCGCGCAGGCGCAGGGCGTACGCCAGGGACTTCTTGCCCGCCTCAAGCTGCTCGCCGGTGAAGACGTCGAACAGGCGCAGCGACTCAAGGAGGTCACCGGCGCCCGAACGCAGCGCGTCCTCTACGACCGCCGCGGGGACCGAGGCGTCGACGACCAGGGCGACGTCACGGGTGGCCACCGGGAAGGCGGACACGCGCGGGGCGCTCACCGGGCCCGGAGCCGCTCGCTCAAGGCGGTCCAGCTCGATCTCCATCGCACTGGTGCGCTCGGGCAGCCCCAGCGCCTTGATGACCCGGGGGTGCAGCTCGCCCGCGTTGCCGACGAGCACCTCCTCGCCGTCCACGACGGCGAGCAGCGCGGCGCAGCGGCCCGGGTGCCAGGGAGCGTGCCGGTCCGGTCGGACGATCAGCTCGACACCCGCCTCGCGGGCCACCGTGCGGCCCGCTTCGATGGCGTCGCTCCAGCTCGCCGCGCGCCCCTCGCCCCACCAGCCGGCGCGCTCGCGCGCGCCGGTGAGGACGACAGCGGCGCGGCGCGGCTGCTGGGGCAGCGCGGCGTTGAGCGCGGCGATCTCCTCGTCGGTGGGACGCCGGTCGACGGGCAGCCGTACGGTGGCCGCCGCCGCCTCCTCGGGCGTCGCGACGGCACGGAAGACCAGACCCGTCTCGAACAGCGCGAGGTCGTGCTCGCCCCGCCCGTGGTTGCGCCGCAGCGCGCCGAGCAGACCGGGCAGCAGCGTGGTGCGCAGCACGGGCTCGGTGTCGGAGAGCGGGTTGACCAGCCGCACCACGGCCCGCCGGGGGTCGTCGGCGTCCAGACCGAGCTGGTCGAACACGTCCTCCCCGGTGAACGGGTAGTTCAGTGCCTCGGTGTACCCGGCGCCGGCGAGCGCCCTGCCGACCCTGCGGTGCAGCCGCTGGCGCTCGGTCAGGCCGCGGCCCGCGGGCGGCTGCGGCAGCGTGGAGGGCAGGTTGGCGTAGCCCTCAAGACGGATGACCTCTTCGGCGAGGTCGTTGGGGTCGTTGAGGTCGGGCCGCCAGCTGGGGGTGGTGACCATGAGCTCGTCCTGGCCGTAGACGTCGCAGCCGATCTGCTGGAGGCGGCGGACGACGGTCTCCCTGCCGTACTCGACCCCGGCGACCCGGTCCGGGTGGTCCGCGCTGACGCGGATGGTGCGCGGCCCGCTCGGCGCCACGACCTCGGTGACCCCGGCCTCCGCGGTGCCGCCCGCGAGGAGCACGAGCAGGTCGACGGCGCGCTGGGCCGCCGCTGACGCCGCATCCGGGTCCACGCCCCGCTCGTAGCGCCGGGACGCCTCGGAGGACAGCTTGTGGCGGCGGGCGGTGCGGGCGACGGAGACGGCGTCGAAGTGCGCCGCCTCGATGACGACGTCGGTGGTGCCGGCGGCCTCGCCGGAGGCGGGGTCCTCGGTGACGTCGGCGATCTCGGTGTCGGCGCCGCCCATCACCCCGGCGAGGCCGATGGGCCCGCTGTTGTCGGTGATGACCAGGTCCTCGGCGTCCAGGACGCGCTTGGTGCCGTCGAGGGTGGTGAGCTTCTCGCCCGCTGTGGCGCGGCGCACACCGATCGTCCCGTCGACCCGGGACCGGTCATAGGCGTGCAGCGGCTGGCCGAGTTCGAGCATCACGTAGTTGGTGACGTCGACGGTCAGCGAGATCGGCCGCATGCCCGCCTTCTGGAGCCGCCGTTGCAGCCACAGCGGGGAGCGCGCCTCGGGGGCGAGCCCGACGACGGTGCGTGCGGTGAAGCGGTCGCAGCCGGTGACGTCGTCGACCTGGACGGGGTAGCCGTAGCTGTTGGGTCCCGGTACGTCGAGGAGCGCCGGGTCCCGCAGGGGCAGTCCGTACGCGGTGGCGGCCTCGCGGGCGACGCCGCGCAGCGACAGGCAGTAGCCCCGGTCGGGAGTGACGGCGATGTCGAGGACCTCGTCGACCAGCTCAAGTAGCTTGATGGCGTCGGTGCCCACCTCGTGCTCGGGCGGGAGGACGATGATGCCGTCGTGGTCGTCGGACATGCCCAGCTCGCTGGCGGAGCAGATCATGCCTTCGGACGTGTGGCCGTACGTCTTGCGCGCGGAGATGGCGAAACCACCGGGCAGCTCGGCGCCGGGCAGCACGACGACGACCTTGTCGCCGACGGCGAAGTTGGAGGCGCCGCAGATGATGTTCTGCGGCTCACCGGTCCCGTTGGCGTCGCCGACGTCGACCTGGCAGTAGCGGATGGGCTTCTTGAAGCCCTCAAGCACCTCGATGGCGAGCACCTTGCCGACGACCAGCGGGCCCTTGAGCCCGGCGCCGAGCTGCTCGACGGTCTCCACCTCAAGCCCGGCGGCGACAAGCTTGGCCTGCACGTCGCGGCCCGTCTCGCCGACCGGCAGGTCGACGTACTCCCGCAGCCAGGAAAGCGGGATTCGCATCAGATCTCCATCCCGAACGGCCGGGTGAAGCGCACGTCACCCTCGACCATGTCTCGCATGTCCTCGACGTTGTGGCGGAACATCAGCATCCGTTCGATGCCGAACCCGAAGGCGAATCCGCTGTACTTCTCCGGGTCCACACCGCAGGCGGTCAGCACCCGCGGGTTGACCATTCCGCAGCCGCCCAGCTCGATCCAGCCCTCGGAGGAGCAGGTCCGGCAGGGGCGGTCAGGGTCGCCGACCGAGGCGCCACGGCAGACGTAGCACCGCATGTCCATCTCGGCGGACGGCTCGGTGAACGGGAAGTAGCTCGGCCGCAGCCGGGTGACCAGTCCCTCGCCGAACAGGGCGCGCACCATGTGGTCGATGGTGCCCTTGAGGTCGGCCATGGTCAGGCCCTCGTCGATGGCGAGCAGCTCGACCTGGTGGAAGACGGGGGTGTGCGTGGCGTCCAGCTCGTCCGTGCGGTACACCCGGCCCGGGCAGACCACGTAGATGGGCGGCTCGCGGTCCAGCATGGAGCGCACCTGGGCCGGCGAGGTGTGCGTACGCAGCACGACGCCCGACTCGGCGCCCTTCTCGGCACGCGCACCCTCGGACCGCACGAAGAAGGTGTCCTGCATGGCGCGCGCGGGGTGGTCGGGCGTGAAGTTCAGCGCGTCGAAGTTGAACCACTCGGCCTCGGCCTCGGGCCCCTCGGCTACCTCGTAGCCCATGGCGACGAAGATGTCCTCGATCCGCTCGGACAGGGTGGTCAGCGGGTGCCTGGCGCCGCCCGGTACCCGGTCGTACGGCAGGGTGACGTCCACTGCCTCCTCGACCAGCACGCGCTCGTCGCGCTCCGCTTCCAGCTCCTCCTGCCGCACCTTCAGCGCACGGTTGACCTCACCGCGCGCACCGCCGACGCGCTTGCCCGCGTCCGCCTTGGCGTGCGGCGGCAGCGCGCCGATCTCGCGGTTGGCCAGCGCCAGCGGCGAGCGGTCGCCGGTGTGCGCGACCTTCGCCTCGTGCAGGGCCGTGAGGTCCCCGGCCGCGGCGAAAGCGGCCAGCGCCTCGTCCCGCATCCGGGCGATCTCTTCCGGTTTCAGTGCCTCGACCTCGACTGGGTCGTAGGACTTGTTGGGTGCCGACATCTCTTCCCGTGCTTCCGATTGGCTGTGCTGCGCTTCGCCCCGCCTCGGCGCCTCGATCCGTCGTGGGTTGCCGAGCACACGTGGCTCGGCCGACGTTGTTGGTGCCAAAGGTGCCAAGGGCCGAGTCTACGGGGCCCCTGTGGTCGAAGGAGCCCGTAGGGGTCGCGAGGCCGGTGGCCGGGCGAGGGTCAGGCCAGGTGGGCCGGGGTCCCTACGGGCAGGCTGAATCGGAATTCGGCGCCGCCCGCGCGGGAGCGGCCGACCGTGATGGAACCGCCGTGCGCCTCGACGATGCCCTTGACGATATAGAGCCCGAGGCCGGTGCCACCGCGCTTGCTGCCGCGCCAGAAGCGGGTGAAGACACGGCCGATCGACTCCTCCGGGATGCCGGAGCCCTCGTCGCTGACGGTGACAGCGGTGCTCGGCACGGCGGCGCTCTCCACGGTGTGCCCTTCCGGCTGGCCTGTGACGGTCGCGGGTGTCACCTCGATGGTGACGGTTCCCTCACCGTGGCGCACCGCGTTTTCCAGCAGGTTGCCCAGCACCTGGTCGATCTTGTCGGGGTCGGCCCACAGATCGGGCAGCGGCTCCACGACCTTGATCAGGAACAGGTCAGGGCGCTGTCCGGCCGTGGTGTGCGCCTGGACATGCCGCCGCACGGCGGCGGCGATGTCGACAGGCTGGCGGCGTATCTCCAGGCGGCCCGAGTCGATGCGGGAGATGTCGAGGAGCTCGGCGATCAGCCGGGTGACGCGGTTGGCGTCGGCGTCGACGGTCTCCAGCATCAGCCGCTTCTGGTCGTCGGTGAAGCGCTCCCACTTCGCGAGCAGTGTCGCGGTGAACCCCTTGACGGAGGTGAGCGGGGAGCGCAGCTCGTGGGCGACGGTGGCGATCAGCTCGGCGTGGCTGCGTTCGTTACGGCGGCGGGCCTCGGTTCCGCGCAGCGAGACGACCAGCCGGTACAGCGGTCCGGTGGGCCGGGTGCGGACGTAGCGCGCGGAGACCAGCACCTCGCGTCCACCGGGGAGCAGGAGGTTCCGCTCGGGCTGGCCGACGCGGGTGGCGAGCCCGCCGTAGGGGTCGGTGAGGGCCCACCAGCGGCGGCCGTCGAGGTCCTCCAGCGGCAGCGCTGTCTCCAGCTGGCGGCCGACCGCGTCGGCCGCGGGGGTGTCGGTGATGCGGGAGGCGGCGGCGTTGAAGCAGGTCACCCGGCCTGTCTCGTCGGCGACGACGAGACCGTCGGGGAGGTCGTCGGGGTGCAGCCCCAGGGCGGCGAGATCGGGCGCCCACGTTCCGAAATCACCGGGCAGGCACGCTCCGGACGAGCGAGAGGCGGCCGCCGCGCCACCGGAAACCCTGACGTCCATTCCCGCACCCCCTCCCTGGCCCCCGGGTGCGTAACACTACTAGGTCGCGGTGACGGAGCGGCACCCTCCGGGCGCGCGCTGCGCACGGGCTGAGGCGTACAGGCACACGGCGGCGGCCGTCGCCAGGTTGAGGCTTTCGGCCTTGCCGTGGATGGGCACGCGCACCACCTCGTCGGCGAGTGCGCGGGTCTCCTCCGGCAGGCCCCACGCCTCGTTGCCGAAGACCCACGCGGTGGGGCCGCCCATGCGGCCCGTGTCGAGTTCGCCGTCGAGGTCGCGCTCCCCGGCCCCGTCGGCGGCCAGCACCCGTACCCCCGCCGCGCCCAGGCCGCGCACCACCTGCTCGATGGGCACGCCGACGGCGACGGGAAGGTGGAAGAGGGAGCCGACGGACGCCCGTACGGACTTGGGGTTGTACAGGTCCACGGAAGCGTCGGTGAGGATGACCGCGTCGGCTCCGGCGGCGTCGGCGCAGCGCAGCACCGTACCGGCGTTGCCCGGGTCCCGTACGTGTGCGAGGACGGCCACCAGCCGGGGCCTCGCGGCCAGGATCTCCTCGAACGGCGAGTCGAGGAAGCGGCAGACGCCCACGAGGCCCTGCGGGGTGACCGTCTGCGAGATCTCGCCGATCACCTCGTCGGTGGCGGTGTGCACGGGCACACCGGCCGCGCGGGCCGCCGCCACGATGTCGGCGTGCCGCTCGGCCGCTTCGACCGTGGTGAACACCTCGACGAGGATGCCGGGGGCGGCCGCGCCACCGGGGGCGTCGCGGTGCCGGGCGACCGCCTCGCGCACGGCCTGCGGTCCCTCGGCGAGGAACCGGCGTTCCTTGAGCCGGAAGGCGCGGCGGGCCAGACGGCGGGCGGCGGTGACGCGCGCGGAGCGCGGGGAGATCAGCTCGGCGGAGCCCATGGGGAGGTTTCTCACTTCTCGCGGGGCCGCGCGGCGCGCGGCGGCGGCCCTCACGACGGTTGGCGGCGGAGGCGGCACGCGACGGGTGGCGGGCGCCTGGGCGACCCGGTGGCCGGAACGGCCGGACGGCCCGTAACCGCCTGCCGGCTACCGACTGGCCGGTGGCGCGGTCTCGGCCGTAGGACAGCAGCGGACCCGCAGGCTGGGCCTGCGGGTCCGCTCAACGCTCTGGGGGCCTGGTTCAGGCGGCCTTCGGGGCGTTGACGTCGCTCGGCAGCGCCTTCTGGGCCACCTCGACGAGCGTCGCGAACGCGTTCGCGTCGTTGACCGCGAGCTCCGCCAGGATCTTGCGGTCCACCTCGACGTTGGCGGCCTTCAGACCCTGGATGAAGCGGTTGTACGTCATCCCGTTGGCGCGGGCAGCGGCGTTGATGCGCTGAATCCACAGCTGCCGGAAGTCGCCCTTGCGCTTCTTGCGGTCGTTGTAGTTGTAAACGAGGGAGTGGGTGACCTGCTCCTTCGCCTTGCGGTACAGGCGGGAGCGCTGGCCGCGGTAGCCCTTGGCCTGTTCGAGGATCGCCCGGCGCTTCTTGTGGGCGTTGACTGCCCGCTTGACGCGTGCCACTTGTTAACTCCTTGTACGGGGCTGGGGTCGACGGGACGACTCACTCAGCCCGGGATCGAATGGGTCCCGGTTACGGGTGGTGCCGCACACCCCGCCGAAGCGGGGTGGGGGCGTCACTTGCCGAGAAGCTTCTTGATCTTCTTGGCGTCGGCCGGGGCCACCTCGGTCTGGCCGGCCAGGCGGCGCGTCAGCGTGGACGACTTGTGCTCGAGAAGGTGGCGGCGACCGGCGCGCTGGCGCATCACCTTGCCGGAGCCGGTGAGCTTGAAGCGCTTGCTGGCACCACTGTGCGTCTTGTTCTTCGGCATGTCGCCGTTCTCTCCTCGTCGGTGGCGCTTCCGCCGGTCTTGCCGGCATGCGGAAGCGTCAGCTGGTTCAGGTTGTGGTCCGGGGCGGAACCCCGGGTGTGCGGCGGCCTCGGGCACAGGCCGCCACGGTCACGCCTCGGCGGGCTCCTCGGCGGAGGACTGCCCGGCAGACTCCTGCTCGGCGGACTCCTGCTCGGGGGCGACCCCTTGACGCTCGGCCTTGCGGGCGGCCTGCGCCTCACGGGCCTCGGCCATCGCCTCGGTCTTCTTCTTGTGCGGGCCGAGAACCATGATCATGTTTCGGCCGTCCTGCTTCGGATTCGACTCGATGAAGCCGAGGTCCTGGACGTCGTCCGCGAGCCGCTGGAGCAGTCGGTAGCCGAGCTCCGGCCTGGACTGCTCACGACCACGGAACATGATCGTGATCTTGACCTTGTCGCCCTGCTTGAGGAACCGGACGACGTGACCCTTCTTGGTGTCATAGTCGTGCGGGTCGATCTTCGGCCGGAGCTTCATCTCCTTGATGACCGTGTGCGCCTGGTTCTTGCGCGCCTCACGGGCCTTCATGGCCGACTCGTACTTGAACTTTCCGTAGTCCATGAGCTTGCAGACCGGCGGGCGGGCGGTTGCCGCCACCTCGACCAGGTCGAGGTCGTACTCCTGCGCAAGCTCCAGGGCTTTAGCAAGCGGGACGATGCCTACCTGCTCGCCGCTGGGACCAACGAGTCGCACCTCGGGGACGCGAATCCGGTCGTTGATGCGGGGCTCGGCGCTGATGGGGCCTCCTCAGTTGCACCACACGGCCGCCTGGCGGACAGCCGCGTAACGTCGTTTTCGGTGTGACCACCGTGCCGAGACGCACAAAACGCCCCAGACGGGACACAGGGGGGCTCCTCACACTCCGGGAGCACCGCTGCGGTCACACCGCGGGGCGCATCTAGGCAGTTCCGCGTCGTCCGTACGGAACGACGGGCTCTGCCTGACCGGGGACCCGCCAGCCTCAAGGGCCGACAAGGTGGGAGATCGGAGCCTCCACTTGTGGGCTGGGCACATGAGTATCCAGCCGGTCAATCACCAGGCTACACCACGCGGGCCGTGGCCGCCGCCGCACCGCGCCCGGCAGCCGCCCGGTCCAGGTGCCGGGCCCCCTCTCGTACGATTCGTACGGACCATCGACTCGTACGGGCACGGACAGCCCCTGCTACGGGCGCCGGCAGTCCCGCCCAGCGGGCGCTGACGGCACCCTCGCACGGACGGAACACCGGAGTCCCGTCCGTACGGATACGGACAGCCACGTTCACGCGGATACGGACACGTCCCGCCCGCGCGGGCGACGGATACCGGCAGTCCCTGAGTCCTCGTACGGACACGAGTCCTCGTACGGACACCGACAGACGAGAGAGCCATGAGCGACGCCGACGCCCAGCAGCCGGAACCGACCGAGGGCGGGACCCCTGACTTCGACGCGATGACCCGCGACATCGCGGACGTACCCGCGGTGGAGGTGATCACGACGGTCGCCGTGCACCTGATGAGCGCGGCCGCCGTCAACCTGGGCCTGGCCGAGGAAGGCCCCCAGCACAAGGACCTGGACGAGGCCCGCAAGCTGATCACCGCGCTCGCAGGGCTGGTCACCGCGAGCGCCACCGAGGTGGGCTCCTACCACGCGGGTCCGCTGCGCGACGGCCTGAAGTCGCTCCAGCTGGCCTTCCGCGAGGCGTCGTCGGTGCCGGACGAGCCCGGTCAGGGGCCTGGCGAGAAGTTCACAGGACCGGTCTTCGGCGGCTGACCGCCCCGCGCGCCGGGCGGTCCGGGTGAGCGGGCCGCCAGCAGCCGAGCGCTTCCGGCGGGCGGCCTCGCCGCCCGCCGGAAGCGCCGGTCGGCGCCTGGCGCCGACGCCGGGATCAGGTCGCGGCCCGCTCCCGGTCCAGCAGGTCACCCGCGCGCGGGTGCGTGAACTGGTGGACGACGGCGGCGAGCGCGCCGCCCACCAGGGGCGCGAGGAAGAACAGCCACACCTGCGCCAGCGCGTCCGTGCCCGCGAAGATGGCAGGACCGAAGCTGCGCGCCGGGTTCACCGACGTGCCGGTGAGCGGGATGCCGACCAGGTGGACCACGGCGAGCGACAGGCCGATCGGCAGCCCGTCGAAGCCGACCATGGCCACCTTGTGGGTCACGGCGAGCACGATGAACACCAGCAGGAACGTCAGCATCACCTCGGCGAGGAACGCACCACCGGTGTTGATGTTCACGGCTGAGCGGTGGCCGAAGCCGTTGCTGCCGAACTGCCCGCTGGTCTTGAGCCCCGGCACCTGCTTGGCCAGCAGGAACAGCACGGCCGCACCGGCGATACCGCCGAGCAGCTGGGCGATCCAGTATTCGATCGCGGTCCGCACCGTGATGCGGTGGGCCAGCAGCATCCCCAGGGTGACCGCCGGGTTGATGTGGCAGCCGGAGACAGGGCCGAGCGCGTAGGCGAGCGCGAGCAGGGTGAAGCCGAAGGCCAGGGCGATGCCGACGGTGCCGATGTACTCGGCGGCGAGCACGGCGGAACCGACCGCGAAGAACACCAGCAGCAGGGTGCCGGCGAACTCCGCGACGACCGTTCTCGTGTCCAGGTCCGACAGAGCAGTCCTCGTCTCCATGACGCTCTCCTTGCGTGGATCTTGAACTGTCCTTGCATTGTGGAATGAACCAGGACATTTCGCCCGTCGGGGCGGAGCGCCCAGGGCAGCCCGCTTCAGGGCCTGGCGTTCACGGCAGAGCCTCTGGAGAGATCAGGAGCTGCCCGCCGGGCCGGCGGAGGTGCCGGGCCGGGCGCGGCGGGGCGTCGCGCGTGGCCCGCGTGTCGGGCCATCCGGACGAGGCGGCCGCTGAGCGGCTTCTGCGGAGCGACGGGCTTCGGGCTTCTGGGGGGAGGGACCGGCGCGGGCCCTCAGGCGGTGTACAGCGGTTCGCCCGGCACCTTCGCGTCCGGCGGCAGCAGGGCCAGTTGCAGGCCGCGGACGAGCCGGGCCCGCAGGACCTCGTCAGCGGCGAGCGCCTCGGCGACCCGCCGCGCCACCTCCCGGGCGGGCGCGTCGGCCACGAGGGTCAGCGCGAGTGTGCCGTCGGCGTCGGCGGACGGGGCCAGGTGGGCGCGCAGGACGCCCGGCTCGGCGGCGAGCACGCTACGCAGCGCCTGCGCCACGGCCGGATCGCCCAGCGGGTCGGCGTCTGTCCTGCCCTCGGCCAGAGCCAGCAGTGCCGCTCCGGTCAGCGGATAGGTCACCGGACCGGCGAGGTCCAGGACGAGGGTGTCGGCCTTCTCATGGGCGGCTGCCTGCAGCGCCTGGTGCAACGGCACGGCGACCGGCCGTGCATCCGGCCGCCAGCGGGCCAGCGTCTCCGTCGAGGTGAAGGCGGGCAGCGCCCGTCGCCCGCCCGGTGCCTCCAGCGTGGGCACCGCCATGTCGCTGGACTTCTCCCGGCGCAGCACTCTCCCCGCCGCGGTCGGCACCTCCTCGACCTCGTCGAGGACGGCCACGACGGGCACCAGCAGCCGCGCCCGCGAGAGGGCGCTCAGCACGCGCGGCTCGGCCGACGGGTCGGCGGCCCAGGCGGCGAGCGCCTCGGCGAGGCGAGGGTCGGCGGAGCCGTCGTCGCTGGAGAATCCGGAGTCAGGGATGTTCTTGAGAGCCACGCGTCGAGGGTATCCGGGGGCCTTCCTGGCACCGCGCGCCGGGAGCGGGTGCCCGGGCCCCGGCCGCCGTCCGGCCGGGGGCCGGGGCGGGGCCGTTACGGGCTCACGCCGCCCGTGGCGCGGCGGCGGGCCCGGCGGGCGAACCCGTCGCGCCCGAGGGCGACCGCCGTGAGCAGCAGGACGGTACCGGCGAATCCGGCTGTCAGGGCCAGCCGGTTCGGGCCGCCGTCATCGCTCTCCGCACGCGCCCTGCCGGGGCCCGCGCCGAAGTAGCGGCCGGAGAACGCCCGCCGCTCGGGCCCCTGGGCCCTGGGCTCCAGCTTGCCGCCCGCCCTGATGGCGGCGGCCGGGTCCACCATGCCCGCGCCGAGCGCGTCGCTGCGGCCACCCTCGGGCGGGTCCTGCGCGGTGTCCGCGAGCAGCTGCTTGACCTGCGCGGGGCTGAGTCGCGGAGCCGCCGACCTGACGAGCGCGGCGGCACCGGAGACGAACGCGGAGGCCGCGCTGGTCCCCCAGCCCTCGTAGTAGCGGCGGTTCGGGTCGGCCATCATGATGTCGACGCCGGGTGCGCAGACCGTCGCGTACCAGCGGCGCGTGGAGAAGGGCGCCCGGGTGCCGTAATGGTCGACGGCGGTCGCGGCGATCACACCCGGGTACGCGGCCGGATACGAGACCCGGTCCCCGTCCTCGCCGCCGTTGCCCGCCGACGCCACGACGACGGCCCCCTTGCTCAGCGCGTACTGGACGGCGGCGTCCTCACGGCGTTCGGGGTGGGCCGACGCGCTGTCGTCGCCGAGCGACAGGTTGATCACGTCGGCGCCGTGGTCGGCCGCCCAGCGGATGCCGTCGGCGAGCGCGGCCCCACGGGCGCTGCGCGCCTTCTTCCTGGCCGGGTCACCCTCTTCGAGGATCACCCGTACCGGGAGGATCTTCGCCCCCGGCGCCACACCGAGCACACCGTTGTCACGCGAGGGGCCGTGGCCCCGGCCCGCGATGATCCCGGCCATCGCCGTCCCGTGGCGCGCCCAGGTGCGGTCGCCGCGCCGCGCCCCGAAGCCGATCAGATCCTTGCCCGGCAGGACCTGCCCCTTGAGGTCGGGGTGGTCGGCGTCGACTCCGGTGTCCAGGACCGCCACCGTGACGCCCTCGCCCTTGGTCGTCTTCCAGGCGTCCCGGACATGGAGCGCGTCCAGGGCCCATTCCCGTGACTGGATACCGTCGGCCCGCGCGGGGGCGACGGGGAGCAGCGCGAGCGACGCCGTGGCCAGCGCCGTGGCGAGCGCCCGCACTCCGGGCCGACGCGCCCGGCGCCTCCCCGGCCGCTCGGCGCCGCCGCGGCGGACTGCCTCCGCTGGGCGGGCCACGGGGTGCCGGGGCTGGGGGTCCGGAGGGCCGGGTGTCGCCGGTCGCGGGGTCATCAGTCCGTCTCCGTAGCGGATGTCACGGCTTCACGGAAGGCCCGTTCCACACCGTTCGTGATGCCTGTCGCGTCGTGCCCGAGGCCCGCCTTGGCCGGGTCGGAGGACGCGTCGCGCTTCGTCGCCCGGCCCGCGGGCTCGGGCGCGGCGACGGTCCGGCCGTCGGCGAAGCCGGTCACCGCGTAGACGATGACCGGGAGGTCGGTGGTGACCCGCAGCCGCCAGCTGGCGCGTTGCCCGTCGCCGAAGTCCTCGGCGGCTGTTCCCTCGGCCGCGTAGGGCCTCGGCAGCAGGTCGCCGCGTTCGTCCAGCCGCTCGTCGGCGAACCGGTCGCGCAGCGCGCGCATCCCCCCGGCATCGGAACGCGTCACCACCAGGCCCACCGTCGTGACGCTCGTACTCGTGGCGTCGGTGTACGTGGCACGCAGCAGGCGGTGGCAGCCGACCGGCGAGAGCGTCTTGGCCAGCAGCGGATCGAACGCTCCGTCACACCGGCTGTCCGGGGCCACGGCGACCCGCGTCCAGCTGCGGTCGGCGCCGCCGGGGCCCGCGCCGGGACCGCGCAGCGTACGCGGGAACAGGTCGTCCACAGGCGCGCTGTGCCACACGGTGCGGGCGCGCTGGAAGGCGTCGGCGGAGCCGCGGCCGTCCGCCCCGTCGCTGAGCCAGTTCCCCGTGACGGCTCCTCCCAGCAGGCCGATCCCGAGCACACCGCACACGAGGGCGCCCACGGTACGGAGGAGGACGCGGGAACGGGGGGTGCCGTGAGCGGCGCTGGGGCCATCGCCGTCGCCACTGTCGCCGGTGCCGGTGCCGGTCCCGTTGCTGTCGCGGCTCGCGTCGTCCCCTCGCCGGGCGCCGGGGTGTGGCTGGGGGGGGCCGGACGGGTGACCGGCGCGGTACCAGGGCCGCGTCCCGTCATGGGCGTCCGGACGCGTCGGCTCGCCCGGCGCGCTCTCCTCCCGGGCGGCGCCGGACGTACGGACAGCGCTCCCGTCCGGTGCCGGACCACGGTCCGCTCCCGCGTCCGGCCCGGGCGCCTGGCTGGGCCGGGGCGGGAAGACCGCCCCTGCCGGAGGCGCGGCCGGTGCCGTGGCCGGAGGCGCCGCGGGCGGGGGCGTTGCGGGCGGGGGCCCGGGCGGGCCGGAAACGGGCGGCGTCGCGGCACGATCCGGTACGGGATCGGGCGTCGCGGCACCAGCCGGTACAGGACCAGCTGTCGCGGGGCCGGACGCCGCAGCGGGCGCGGCCGGAGGCATGGCTGTCGGAGGCGGCGGGGGCGGCGGGCCGGACGGCCTGGCGGGAACGGTCGGCGCCGCACCGCCAGCCGGAACCGGATCAGGCGCCTTGGCCCCAGCCGGTGCGGGACCAGGCGTCGCGCCATCGGCTCCAGCCGTTACCGCATCAGACGTCGCCGGGCCAGGCGCGGCAGGGCCGGACGTCCCGGCACCAGGCGTTTCAGGACCAGGACCAGGACCAGGACCAGGTGTCGCGGCCTCGGTTCGTACGGGCTCCGGCCGGCCCCCACTCGATGGTTCGGGAGCGGGAGGCGTCCGGGGGCTCTCGGGCATGGCCGGAGCGGGCGTCGCGGCCGGGGCGGGCGTGACAGCGCGGGCCGGGGAGCCGGTGCGGGGCTCGGGGGACGCCGTGGGGCGGGGTGGCTGGTGGGGCACGGGGGGTGCGCTGGGTGTCGGGCGGTGGTGAGGGGCCGGGGGGTGGTCGGGCGGTGGCGGCGTGGGGCGGGGTGCGCGTGCGTACTCCGCGTCGGTGCTCACCTGCACCCCCTCGCACCCTTCGACACCATGGACCGCCCGCGACCGCGCCGTCCGATCGCCTTTCGGGACAGGCCGGTTCATCACTGGGCAACACGCCGCTGACCTGCCGGTCACAGCGTGCGCGACACTCTACGGGGCACCAGGTGCCCTGCGCACTGGCTGTCCTACTACCCAGCGGTAACGACCTCTGGCAAGCTGCCTCCATGCCCTCCCCGAGTGCCGACCGAGCCCGTTTCGACCGTGCGACCGCCCACCTCGACGCACCGGTCGCGATTGTCGATCTTCAGGCGTTCGACGCCAATGCCCGGGATCTGGTGCGCCGCGCGGCGGGCAAGCCGATCCGGGTGGCGAGCAAGTCGGTGCGCTGCCGCAGGCTGCTGGAGCGTGCGCTCCGGCACGACGGCTTCGTCGGTGTCATGAGCTTCACGCTCGCCGAGTCCCTGTGGCTGGCGCGCGCGGGCTTCGACGATGTGCTGCTCGCGTACCCGTCCGTCGACCGCGCCGGGTTCGCCGCGCTGACGAGCGATCCCAAGCTGGCCGCCGCCGTCACGGTGATGGTCGACGACCCGGTGCAACTCGACCTGATCGACGCGGTGCGCGGGGGCACGGAAGAGGTCAGAGTCTGCCTGGAGCTGGACACCTCACTGCGGATGCTGGGCGGCCGGGTGCGGATAGGGGCGCTGCGCTCCCCGCTGCGTGAACCCGTCCAACTGGCCGCTTTCGCGCGGGCCGTGGCGGACCGCCCCGGCTTCAGGCTTGTGGGGCTCATGGCGTACGAGGGCCACGTCGCCGGGGTGGGCGACGCCGTGCGGGGGCAGCCGGTGCGGTCCCGGGCGATCCGGCTGATGCAGGCGGCCGCGCGCCGGGAGCTTGCGGCGCGCCGCGCCGAGGCTGTCCGCGCCGTGCGGGAGGTCGCCGACCTGGAGTTCGTCAACGGGGGCGGCACGGGCAGCGTGCAGCACACGGCGGCGGAGGACGCGGTGACGGAGATCGCCGCGGGTTCGGGGCTGTACACGCCCCGGCTCTTCGACAACTACACGTCCTTCACCGGCCGCCCCGCGGCGCTGTTCGCCCTGCCGGTGGTGCGCAGGCCGGGGGTGGGGACGGTGACGGTGCTCGGCGGGGGCTATCCCGCGTCGGGGGCGGCGGGCGCCGACCGGCTGCCGGTGCCGTATCTCCCCCGGGGGCTGCGGTTCGATCCGCGCGAGGGCGCCGGTGAGGTGCAGACTCCGCTGCTCGGTCCGCCCGCCGATGATCTGCTCGTCGGCGACAAGGTCTGGTTCCGGCACGCCAAGGCGGGCGAGCTGTGCGAGCGGTTCGACACGGTGTGCCTCGTGGACGGCGAGCGGGTGGTGGACACGGTGCCGACCTACCGCGGCGAGGGCCACACGTTCCTCTAGCTCCCTCGGGTCCCTCGGGTCCCTCGCTGGTTTTCTCCCGGAGGTCTGTGGATCTGTGAGACCCGTGAACCCCGCACGCCCCGTGAGCCCCGCCAGCCGCGCGGGTCCCCGCCCCGCGGCCGCCCGTTATGTCTCCTCGCCGTCGCCCGCGGGCTCGATGCCCTTGACGATGGTGTCGAGGTCGGAGAGCGAGGGCGCCTTGTCGCTGACGTCGAAGCCGAAGCGTACGAGGACCATCGGCTGCGGCGCGTCGGACGGCTGTCCGGGCTCGGGGAACACGACGGACTGGACGTATCCGTCGTCGCCCTTCTTGGTGTCCACCTGCCAGCGGACGAGATAGCCGGGCTGGCCCGCGACGGTGACCGGCTCGGACTTCAGCTCCTTGTGCGAGGTGATGCCGCCGTACGCCGCCCGCTTGCCGTCCTTGTCGGTGCCGTAGGACTCCTCGGCGTTCAGCTTGATGTCCTGCTTGGCGATGCCCTCGGCCGTCTTGGCCGTGTAGCCGCCGCCGTCGGCTCCGGAGGTGAAGACGCCGCCGCGCACGCACCGGGTGCCGGGGTCGTTCGGGCAGGGGTAGGGGGAGGCGGTGAGGCCCAGGCCCCGCGTGTCCGGGCGGCCCGCCACCCAGCCGTTGAGGACCGGCACGCTGATGCTGTTGGCGGAGTCGATGGCGACGTCTCCGGCGTCGCTGGGCGCCGAGGGCCCGCCGTCATCCGGATCGCCGCCACCGGGCGCGGTCTCGTCTCCGAAGTGCGGCGCCGAGACCGACGGCTTCGGCTTGGCCGCGCGATCGCCGCTGTCGTCACCGTCGCCCCCGTCGTCCCCGAGCAGCACGACACCACCGACGACGGCGGCGACGAGCACGGTCGCGACGACGGCGATGAACGTGGTCCGCTGCCCCCGCCCGCGCGGCCCGCCCGCGTCGGGGCCGCCCGGGTACCCGGGGTATCCGGGCAGGGGCGGCCCGAAGGGCGCACCGGCGGGCGGTCCGCCGGGCTGACCGGCGGACGGGCCGTAGTACGGACCGGCGGGGCCGGGCGGCGGGCTGAACGCCGCCGGGGCGGCCAGCATCGTCTGCGCGTCGTGCACCGTGGGCGCGGGACGGCGGTGGCCGGTCCAGGCGGACCCGTCCCACCACCGTTCCGGGGCGACGCCGGGGCCGGCGTGGTCGGGATCGGGGTACCAGCCGGCTGGTGTCGTCATACTCACGCCGTCACCCTATGGGCAGGACTACGCCCCGTACACAGCCCGTCCCGGCACCGTCACACGGGCGTGACGTACGCGCCCGCGATCCCGCCGTCGACCAGGAACTCGGCGGCGTTGACGAACGAGGAGTCGTCGCTGGCGAGGAAGGCCACGGCCGCCGCGATCTCCTCCGGTTCGGCGAACCGGCCGACCGGCACGTGCACCAGGCGGCGGGCCGCGCGCTCCGGGTCCTTGGCGAACAGTTCCTTCAGCAGAGGGGTGTTGACCGGCCCCGGGCACAGGGCGTTGACCCGGATGCCCTCGCGGGCGAACTGCACGCCCAGCTCCCGTGACATGGCGAGCACCCCGCCCTTGGACGCGGTGTAGCTGATCTGCGAGGTCGCCGCGCCCATGACGGCCACGAAGGACGCCGTGTTGATGATGGAGCCCCTGCCCTGGCGCCGCATGTAGGGCAGTGCCGCCTTGCAGCACAGATAGACGGAGGTGAGGTTGACCTCCTGGACGCGCTTCCAGGCGTCGAGGCCCGTGGTGAGGATCGAGTCGTCGTCGGGCGGCGAGATGCCCGCGTTGTTGAACGCGATGTCCACCGATCCGTACGTGTCGTACGCGGTCTTGAACAGCGCCTCGACCTGCTCGGGGTCGGTGACGTCGACCTGGACGAACAGCCCGCCGACCTCGTCGGCCGCGGCCTTGCCCGCCCGCTCGTCCACGTCGGCGCACACCACCCGCGCGCCCTCGGAGGCGAAGCGGCGTGCGGTGGCCAGGCCGATGCCGCTGCCCGCTCCGGTGATCACAGCGGTGCGGCCCACGAGGCGTCGGCACACTGGGGTCTCGGTCTCGGTGTCGGTCACGGTCAGTTCTCCTCAGTGCTGATGAAGACGTTCTTGGTCTCGGTGAAGGCGGCGAGCGCGTCCGGGCCCAGTTCGCGGCCGAGGCCGGACTGCTTGAAGCCGCCGAAGGGGGTCCAGTAGCGGACGCTGCTGTGCGAGTTGACGGACAGGTTGCCCGCGGCCACGCCCCGCGAGACGCGGACGGCCCGGCCGAGGTCGCGGGTCCACACGGAGCCCGACAGGCCGTAGTCGGTGGCGTTGGCGAGCCGGACCGCCTCGTCCTCGTCGGTGAAGGGGATGACGGCGGCGACGGGGCCGAAGATCTCCTCCATGGCGGTCCGGTCGTCCGGCCGCGCCTCAAGGACGGTCGCCGGGTACCAGAAGCCCTTCCCCGTGGGCGCCTTCCCGCGGATCGCGGCGGGGGCGTCCTCGGCGACGTAGGACCGTACGCGGTCGCGCTGGGCCGCGGAGATCAGCGGGCCCATCTGGGTGGCCGGGTCGGCCGGGTCGCCGACGGTGAAGGCGGCGACGGCGGGTTCGAGGAGTTCCAGGAACCGGTCGTAGACGGACGCCTGCACCAGGACGCGGCTGCGGGCGCAGCAGTCCTGGCCGGTGTTGTCGAGGAAGGAGCCTGGGGCAGCGGCGGCGGCCCGCTCGATGTCGGCGTCGGCGAAGACGATGTTGGGGTTCTTGCCGCCGAGTTCGAGGGTGAGCCGCTTCACGCCCGGCGCGCACTTGGCCATGATCTGCTTGCCGACCCGGGTGGAGCCGGTGAACACGACCTTGGCCACGCCCGGGTGCTCGACCAGCGCGTCGCCGACCACGGGGCCCGCGCCCGGCAGCACCTGGAACAGGTCCGCCGGAAGGCCCGCTTCCAGGGCGAGTTCCGCGAGCCGCAGGGCGGTGAGCGGGGTGGTCTCGGCCGGCTTGAGGAGGACGGCGTTGCCCGCGGCGAGCGCGGGGGCCAGGCCCCAGGCCGCGATCGGCATCGGGAAGTTCCACGGCGCGATGACGGCCACGACGCCGAGGGGCTCGGCGAAGGTGATGTTCAGCCCGCCGGACACGGGGATCTGGCTGCCAGTCAGCCGCTCCACTCCCCCGGCCGCGTACTCCAGCAGGTCGCGCGCGTTGCCCGCCTCCCAGCGGGCGTTGCCGACCGGGTGCCCCGCCTCGCGGACCTCCAGCTGGGCGAGCTCTTCGAGATGGTCGTCGACGGCGGTGGCGAACCGGCGCAGCAGCCGCGCCCGGTCGCCCGGTGCCAGCGCCGCCCAGACCCGCTGGGCGACGGCGGCCCGCCCGACGGCGGCGTCGGCGGCTTCGCGCGTGGTGGCGGGGACGGTGGCGACGACTTCCTCCGTCGCCGGGTTGAGAATGTGGTGCTCGTGCATGTCGTGTGTCCTCACATGCGCTCGAAGGAGCGGAAACGCTCCCAGTCCGTGACGGCGGCGTCGTACGCCTCTTGTTCGACGCGGGCCATGCGCAGATAGTGCTCGACCACCTCGTCGCCGAAGGCGGCCCGCGCTATGGGGCTGGCCTGCCACAGGTCGGCGGCGTCGCGGAGGGTGGCGGGCACGTGTTCGGCGTCGCCGGCGTAGGCGTTGCCGGTACACGCTTCGGGGAGTTCGAGTGCGTTCTCGACGCCGTGCAGCCCGGCCGCGATCATTCCGGCGACCGCGAGGTAGGGGTTGACGTCTCCGCCGGGGAGGCGGTTCTCCATCCGGTGGGCGAGGCCGCGGCCGATGACGCGCAGCGCGCAGGAGCGGTTGTCGGGGCCCCAGGCGACGGCGGTGGGCGCGAACGAGCCGGGCCTGAACCGCTTGTAGGAGTTGATGTTCGGCGCGTACAGCAGGGTCAGTTCGCGGAGCGCGGCGAGCTGCCCGGCGAGGAAGTGCCGCATGGTGCGCGACATGCCGTACGGGCCGTCGTCATCGGCGAACACGGGGCGCCCCTGCTCGTCGCGCAGGGAGAGGTGGATGTGGCAGGAGTTGCCTTCGCGCTCGTTGTACTTGGCCATGAAGGTGAGCGCCATGCCCTCCTGGGCGGCGATCTCCTTGGCTCCGGTCTTGTACACCGAGTGCTGGTCGCAGGTGGTCAGGGCCTCGTCGTAGCGGAAGGCGATCTCGTGCTGGCCGAGGTTGCACTCGCCCTTCGCCGACTCGACGGTCATCCCGGCCGCGCCCATCTCGTTGCGGATGCGGCGCAGCAGCGGCTCGACCCGGCCGGTGCCGAGGACGGAGTAGTCGGTGTTGTACTGGTTGGCCGGGGTCAGCCCGCGGTAGCCCGCGTCCCACGCCTGCTCGTAGGTGTCCTTGAAGACGATGAACTCCAGCTCGGTGCCCGCGTAGGCGGTCCAGCCGCGTTCGGCGAGCCGGTCGAGCTGGCGGCGCAGCACCTGGCGGGGCGAGGCGACCACCGGGCTGCCGTCGTGCCAGCTGAGGTCGGCGGTGAGCATGGCGGTGCCGGGGTTCCACGGGAGGCGGCGCAGGGTGCCGGGGTCGCCGCGCATGGCGAAGTCGCCGTAGCCGTGGTCCCAGGAGGACATGGCGTAGCCGTCGACGGTGTTCATGTCGGCGTCCACGGCGAGCAGGTAGTTGCAGCCCTCGGTGCCGTGGTCCAGCACGTCGTCGAGGAAGAAACCGGCGGCGAACCGCTTTCCCTGGAGTCTTCCTTGCATATCGGTGAAGGCGAGGACGACGGTGTCGATCTCCCCTGCGCCGACGAGCCTTCTCAGCTCGTCAACCGAGAGCGGGGGCGTGCGGTCTGCCACGGTCGTGCCTCCTGTCGTGCGGCCGGAGGTCATAAGGTAGGCACGCAGACCATTGATTGGGAAGTGGTTCAGCCCGGAGAGTGGGATTCATGAACGTCGAGGACAGCGGAACGCCGGTGGACCGGCTCGCCCCGGTGCTGCGCCCGGTCCGGGCGGGGAACGGCTTCGAGGAGGCGCTGGAGCAGATACTCCAGGTGCTGCGGCTGGGCCTGGTGCCCGACGGCGAACGCCTCCCGGCCGAGCGTGAGCTGGCCGACCGGCTGCGGATCAGCCGGGTCACGCTGCGCGAGGTCCTGAAGGTCCTCCAGGACCAGGGCCTGGTGGAGAGCAGGCGCGGCCGGTACGGCGGCACGTTCGTCCGCGCCAGGGCCACCGCCCCGGCCGAGGACGCGCAGGGCGAACTGCGGCGCCGGGTCGCGGGCGTGGACGTGGAGGACACGCTGCGCTTCCGCGAGGTGCTCGAAGTGGGCTCGGCGGGCCTGTGCGCCGCGCACAAGCTCACCGCGGCGCAGGCGGACCGGCTGCGGGCCGCCCTGGACGGCACCCGGGACGCGGCCCTGGACGACTACCGCCGCCTGGACACGATGTTCCACCTCACCCTCGCCGAGCTCTCCGGCTCCCCCTCGCTCGCCGCCCAGTACGCGGCCGTACGCGCGCGCGTGAACGACCTGCTGGACTGCATCCCGCTGCTCGTCCGCAACCTGGAGCACTCCCAGCACCAGCACACGGCGCTGGTGGAGGCGGTGCTCGACGGCGACGCCGACGGGGCGCGCGAGGTGATGCGCGAACACTGCGGGGGCACGGCGGCGCTGCTGCGCGGGTTCCTGGCCTGAGGGGCACGCGCGGGCGCGGGCGTGGCCGGGCACGGCCGGCAGGGTGGACCGCAGGAATCGCCGCGCGCCCGCCGCGCCGCCGCGTCCGCCGCCCGTTCGTTACCCGCCTTTTACGCAAGGGTCTTGCGTACGGGCCCAGCGGAGGGCAAAGGTATGCCTCCACACCATTGCCCCGGCGAGCAGGAGCTCCCCCATGGCCGACGGACCTGAGCTGACCACCTCCCCACCCGGCGACGATCCCGCCCCCGGCCGCCCGCACGGCGACGCGCCCGCCCCCACCCCCGGCCACGACCCGACCACCGGGGACTACCTGGAGCGACGCACCCTGCGCCGGGGCAGCGCGGGTCCCCTGCTGCTCACCGGCCTCGGGGTCGCCTACGTCGTCTCCGGCGACTTCTCCGGCTGGAACGCGGGCCTGGCCGAGGGCGGCTTCGGCGGACTCGCCATCGCCGCCGTGCTGATGGGCCTGATGTACACCTGTCTGGTCTTCGCGCTGGCCGAGCTCGCCGCGATCCTGCCGACGGCGGGCGGCGGCTACGGCTTCGCGCGCCGCGCCCTGGGCACCTGGGGCGGGTTCCTCACCGGCACGGCCATCCTCATCGAGTACGTCCTGGCGCCCGCCGCGATCTCCCTGTTCATCGGCGAGTACGTGGAGTCCCTCGGCCTGTTCGGTCTTGAGTCGGGCTGGCCGGTCTACCTCGCCTGCTTCGTCCTGTTCATCGGCATCCACCTGTGGGGGGTGGGCGAGGCGCTGCGCTTCAGCCTGGTGGTGACCGCCATCGCCGTCGCCGCGCTGGTCATCTTCGCGCTGGCCGCCGCCACCGAGTTCAGCACCGGCTCCCTCAACGACATACCCGCCGACAAGGACGCCTTCGGAGCCAGTTCCTGGCTGCCGTTCGGGCTGCTCGGCATCTGGGCGGCCTTCCCGTTCGGCATGTGGTTCTTCCTGGGCGTGGAAGGCGTGCCGCTCGCCGCCGAGGAGACCCGCGACCCGGCCCGTACGCTGCCGAAGGCGATGGCCTGGTCGATGGGCATTCTGCTGCTGCTCGCGCTGGTCACCTTCGTCCTGGCGACCGGGGCGCGCGGCTCGGCGGCGATCGCCGGAGTCGGCGACCCGCTGGTGCAGGCGCTGCAACCGGACGGCGAGCCGACCACCGTCAGCCGCGTCGTCAACTACGCCGGTCTCGCCGGGCTCGTCGCCTCCTTCTTCTCCCTGATCTACGCCGGGTCGCGCCAGCTGTTCGCGCTCTCCCGGGCCGGTTACCTGCCGCGCTACCTGTCGCTGACCAACCGCCGCAAGTCCCCCTACCTGGGGCTGCTCGTCCCGGGCGCGCTGGGTTTCGCGCTGGCGGCCGCGTCCGGTGACGGGGCGCGGATGCTCAACGTCGCGGTCTTCGGCGCCACCATCTCCTACGCGCTGATGGCGCTCTCCCACATCGTGCTGCGCCGCCGCGAGCCAGGGCTGCACCGGCCCTACCGCACCCCCGGCGGCATCCTCACCTCCTCGGTGGCGTTCGTGCTGGCGTGCTCCGCGCTGGTGGCGACGTTCCTGGTGGACAAGGACGCGGCGTTCATCGCCCTCGGCGTCTACGGTGTGGCCCTGGCCTACTTCGCCCTCTACAGCCGCCATCGGCTCGTCGCCGCGGCGCCCGAGGAGGAGTTCGCCGCACTGGCCGCCGCCGAGGCCGAGCTCGCCCGCGACTGACCCCGCTCCCGCTTCCCGCCCGGCCCACTGGCCTGCCGTTCCGACCGGAGGAGTCCATGTCCAAGCCGCTCATCGGCGTCAGCACGTATCTGGAGGCGTCGGTCAGCTGGGGGGTGTGGCAGCTGCCCGCCGCCGTCCTACCCGCCGGATACCACCAGCTGGTCCAGCGGGCCGGTGGGCTTGCCGCACTGCTCCCGCCGGACGACACGGCGGGCGCCGCCGAGATGGCCGTCGCCCGGCTCGACGGCCTGGTCATCGCGGGCGGGCCCGATGTGGAGCCCGTACGGTACGGGGCCGAGCCGCATCCGCGGACCGGGCCGCCCGCCCGCGCCCGCGACGCGTGGGAACTGGCCCTGATCGAGGCGGCGGTGCGGCGCGGGCTGCCGCTGCTGGCCATCTGCCGCGGCCTGCAACTGCTCAACGTCGTCCAGGGCGGCACGCTGGTCCAGCACCTCCCGGAGACGGTCGGCCACACCGGGCACAGCGGCCCGCCGGGCCGGTTCGCCCAGCACACGGTGAAGCCGGTGGCGGGCTCGCTGCTGGCCAGTGTGCTGCCGGAGACGGTCGAGGTCCCCACGTACCACCACCAGGCGGTGGACCGGCTGGGTGACGGCCTGGTGGCCTGCGCCCACGCGGACGACGGCACGGTGGAGGCGCTGGAGTTCACCGGGCCGCGCGCCTTCGCCCTGGCCGTCCAGTGGCACCCGGAGGCGGGCGAGGACCCCCGCCTGCTCCGCGCACTGGTGGCGGCGGCCACCGGCTGAGGGGCCGCGGCTACGTTCCCCGCGTCAGCCCCAGCAGGTCGCGCGCCGGGCCCGTGGGGCGGTGCCCCGTCGGCCAGACCGCGCGCAGGTCACGGCGCAGCCGTACGCCCTCGACCGGCACGGCGACCAGGCGGCGTGCCGCCAGCTCCTCGCCGACGGCGAGTTCGCTGAGCACGGCGGGCCCGGCGCCGCTCACGGCGGCGGACTTCACCGCCGTGGTCGAGGCGAGTTCGAGCAGCGGCTCGGCCAGGCCGCCGTGCGCGCGCAGGGCGGCGTCAAGGACCTGACGGGTGCCCGAGCCGCGCTCGCGCAGGATGAGCGGGGTGGCGGCGAGTTCACCGGCGCTCACCGCACCGCGCCGCCGGGCCCACGGGTGGACGGGGGCGGTCACGACGAGGAGCCGGTCGTGGCCGATGACCGTGCCGTCGAGACCCGGTGGCGCGTCCGTGCCCTCCACGAAGCCCAGGTCCGCCGTCCCGTCATGGAGCTGCCGGGCGACCACGGCCGAGTTCCCCGCGAACAGGGACACCGCCGTGTCCGGGCGGCTCGCGCGCAGCGCGATCAGCCAGCCGGGCAGCAGGTACTCGGCGATGGTCATGCTGGCCGCGACGCGCAGCCGCGAGTCACGGCGGCCGCGCAGGGCGCGGACTCCCACGTCGAACGCCTCAGCCGCCTCCACGATCCGCCGCGCCCAGTCCGTGACCAGCGTCCCGGCGTCGGTGAGCCGGGAGCCGCGCGGTGAGCGGTCCACCAGGGCGACACCCAGCTGCCGTTCCATGGAGCGGACACGGCTGCTCGCGGCGGGCTGGCTGATGCCGAGTTCGCGGGCGGCGCGGCCCAGGCTGCCCAGCCGCGCGACGGCGAGCAGCAGTTCCAGCGCGCCGAGGTCGGGCACCCGGTGCGCTATCGGCGCGCCCTGGTCCGGTCGCCCGCCCCGCGCCCCGTCCGCGTCCGCCGCCCCGCCGTGCCCGGCGGCTCCGCTCCCGGTGGCCCTGCCCTCCGCGCGTCCCTCATCCACCTCACCGCTCATAAGCTGAGTTTATGCCCCCATAGGGACATCACTCCTGGTCCGTGCCGCCGAAGCCGCGCACCGTGGGCTCATGGTCCTCACCTCGTACGTTCCCGCTCGCGCCGCGCCCCGTCACGCCACCGAGGCGGAGCCCCCGGCGGAGCGCCGCGTCCGCGCGTCCGTGCGGTATCTCGGGCCGAACTGGTACTCCACCGTGATGGGCACCGCGATCGTGGCGAGCGCCGGAGCCGCACTGCCGCTGGACGTCCCCGGCGCGCGCGCCGTCCTCATGGGCTTCTGGGCGCTGTCGGCCGTCCTGCTCGGGGTGCTGCTCGCCGCGCGCGGCCTGCACTGGCTCCGCCATGGCGACCAGGCCCGCGCGCACCTGCTGGACCCGGCGGTCGCCCCGTTCTACGGCTGCCTGGCGATGGCGCTGCTCGCGGTCGGCGGCGGCACGCTCACGGTGGGCGCCGACGTCATCGGCGTACGGGCCGCCGTCGCCGTGGACGCCACGCTGTGGGTGACGGGCACGCTGGCCGCTCTCGCGGCCGCCGCGGGAATCCCGTATCTCATGATCACCCGGCACCGGATCGAGCCGGGCGGCGCGACGCCCGGCTGGCTGCTGCCGGTGGTCGCTCCCATGGTGTCCGCCGCGCTCGGTCCCCCGCTGATCCCCCGGCTGCCCGCCGGGCAGTGGCGGGAGGCGATGCTGCTCAGCTGCTACGGGCTGTTCGGGCTCAGCCTGCTGGCGACGATGCTGCTGCTGCCCCTCGTCTTCGGCGCTCTGCTCCAGTACGGGCCGCCACCGCTCGTCCTGACGCCCACGCTCTTCCTCGTCCTGGGGCCGCTGGGCCAGTCCACGACGGCGGTGGGGCAGCTGGCCGACGTCGCGCCGGGCGCGGTGCCCGCCCCGTACGCGCACGCGCTCGGCTGGTTCGCCGTGCTGTACGGCGTGCCAGTCCTCGGGTTCGCGCTGCTGTGGCTGGCGCTGGCCGGGGCGCTGGTGGTGCGCGCCGTCCGGCGGGGCATGCCCTTCGCGCTGACCTGGTGGGCGTTCACCTTCCCGGTCGGGACCTGCGTCACGGGCGCCGCGGGGCTGGCCCGGCACACCGGTCTCGACGCGCTGCACTGGCTGGCAGCGGGGCTGTACGTGCTGCTGGTGGCGGCATGGGCGGTGGCGGGGGTACGGACCGCCCTCGGGCTGACGCGCGGCACGCTGCTCACGCCGCCGCGCGCGGTCGCCCCGGACCCGGACCCGGACCCGGCCACGTAGCCGGACCCGCCGCCCGGGCTGCCCGGCCCGCGCGGGTCAGCCCGCCTGTGCCAGCGCCTCACCGAGGACGGCGGGGGCTTCCGCGAGCGACGGGCCGTACCAGGTGAGGTGCCGGCCGCTGACAAGCGCGGCGGGCAGCCCGGGGAACGCCTCGGGGCCGTCGTCGGCGGTGAAGCGGTACGGCTCGTCGGGCAGCACCACCAGATCGGCGCCGCTGGCGTTCAGCGCGGCGATGTCCACGCGCGGATAGCGCTCGGCGTGGTCCGCGTAGACCTGGCTGACGCCGAGCCTGGCCAGCAGGTCTCCCGCGAAGGTGGCCCTCCCCAGGACCATCCACGGCCGCCGCCACACCGGCACCACGGCCCGCCGCGCCCTGGCCCCGCGCGTGCGCGCCGCCTTCCGCCAGGCCGCCTCGGCCTCCGGCAGCCAGCCCGGCTCGGGGAGGCCGCAGCCGTCGACCAGCGCCCGGCGCAGCTCGCTGAACGCCTGCTCCAGGTTCCGCACCTCGGTGACCAGCACCTCAAGCCCGGCGGCCCGCAGCGCCACCAGGTCGGGCTCCCGGTTCTCCTCCTCGTTGGCGATCACCAGGCTGGGCTTGAGGGCGATGATCCGCTCGGTATCGGGGTTCTTGGTGCCGCCGATGCGCTCGGCCGCCAGGTCCGCCGGGTGGCTGCACCAGTCGGTGGCACCGACGAGCAGCCCGGGGGCGGTCTCGGCCACCGCCTCGGTCAGCGAGGGCACCAGGGACACGACACGCCGTACGGCTGAGGGACTCATGCCCTCAACCGTAGGCGTGCCCGGAACCGCGAAGGCCGCCGTGGCCCGGATCGGGGAGATCCGGGCCACGGCGGCCGTTCAGCGGGTGTCCGGCGGTTCACGGGTGCCCGGCATCGGGCCGCGCATGGACCCTCCTCAGGCCGCCAGGCCCGCAGAAGCAGCCACAGCACAGCGAAGGGGCTTGCCCTCAGGGGCGCGGGGAACTGCGCGACCAGCCACGACGCACCCGCGGTCCGCGACGCACGGACAGGGACTCCCCCTCCCGGCATGATCCCGCCGGGCCGGCCGCACGGCCCCGGCGGGGCCAACGGGTCACGGCGCCACGGGCGCCATCTTGTCCACGATCCCCGGATGGGCGTCCATCCACTTCTCGACGCCCTCCTCGACGTTGCCCTTGCCCGCGTCCTGGATGGACGCCTCAAGGCTCGCGAGCTCCTTCTCGGTCATGTGCCAGTTCTTCAGCCACCCGTTGAACTCGGGGTACTTCTTCGGGAAGGACTTGTGGCCGAGCGAGCGGATCTCGTTGTTGTCGCCGAACGCCTTGTGCGGGTCGGCGAGCTTGGTGAGGTCGTACTTGCTGTACGCCCAGTGCGGGGTCCAGAGCACGACGGCGATCGGCTCCTTCTTCGCGTACGCCCGCTCCAGCTCGGCGAGCATCGCGGGGGACCCGGAGCTGGTGACCTCGTACTCCTTGTCGAGCCCGTACGCGGGGAGCACCTTGCTCTTGAGCAGCTTCATCTCACCGGTGCCCGGCTCGATTCCGATGATCTTGCCCTTGAACGTGCTGGACTTGCCCTTGAGGTCGGCGAGGGACTTCACGTCCTTCACGTAGGACGGGACGGCGATCTCCAGGGAGGTCTTGTCGTACCAGGCCCCGATGTCGACCAGGTCCTTCTTGTACTTGTCCCAGTACTGCTTCTGCGCGACCGGCAGCCAGGCGTCGAACTCGACGTCGATCTGCCCGGCGGCCATGCCGGTGAACATCGAGCCGATGTCGTACTGCTTGATCTTCGGCTTGTAGCCGCGCCGCTGGAGGACGGCCTTCCACAGGTACGTGGTGGCGATGTCCTCGTCCCACGGGAAGTACCCGATGCGGGGCGCCGCGCCCGCCTGCTTGCCCTCGCGTTCGGCACCGGCGACCGGGGCGATCCTGTCCACGAGGCCGGGGTTCTTCTTCAGCCAGGCGCGCACGCCCTCCTGCTGGTGGCCCTTGCCCGCCCGCTGGATCTCCGCCTCCAGGCTGGTGAGCTGCTTCTCGTCCAGCTTGAAGTCCTTCATCCACTGCGCGACCTGCGGCTCCTTCTTCGAGAAGCCCTTGCGCGCGAGGGTGTGGATGCCGTCACCGGAGCCGAACTCGCCCTTGGTGTCCTTGAGCTTGGTGAGGTCGTACTCGTTGTACGCCCAGTGCGGGGACCACAGCACAACCGCGACGGGTTCCTTCTTGGCGTACGAGCGCTCCAGCTGGGAGAGCATCCCGGCGGTGGAGCCCTGGACGAGCTTGTAGTCCTTGTCGAGCCCGTACGCGGGCAGCACCTTGTCCCGCAGCAGCCTCATCTCGCCCGCGCCGGGCTCAATGCCGATGATCTTGCCCTTGAAGGTGCCCGCCTTGCCCTTGAGGTCGTCGAGGGTCTTCACGCCCTTGACGTACGAGGGGACGGCGATCTCCAGGGAGGTCTTGTCGTACCAGGAGCCGAGGTCTTCCAGCTGCTTGTTGTACTGCTTCCAGTACGAGGCGTGGGTGGTGGGCAGCCAGGAGTTGGTCTGGACGTCGATATCGCCCGCGGCCATGCCGGTGTACAGCGCGCCGACCTCGTACGACTGGGTCTTCGGCTTGAACCCGCGCTGTTCGAGGACTTCCTTCCACAGGTAGGTGGAGGCGACGCCCTCGTCCCAGTTGATGTAGCCGATGTCGACCGAGCGGCCGTGGCCGACGTCGTAGGTGACCTCGCGCTGCTCGTCGTCGGGGCCGAAGACGTTCAGACCGCCGGCGACCAGCGCGAGGACGACGACGCCGACCATCGCGACCGAGGTCGCGGGCCGCCATTCCAGCACCTTCAGCCCGCTGGTGGCACTGGCCTGGCGCTTGGCGAGCGCGCGGCGGCCGAGCGGAGAGACGCGCTGGTTGAGCGCGCTCGTCATGCGGTCCAGGTACATGGCCAGGATGACCACGGCGAGGCCGCCCTCGAACCCGAGCGCCACGTCCACCGAGCTGATCGCCTCGAAGACGGAGGAGCCCAGACCGCCGCCGCCGACCATGCCGGAGATGACGACCATCGACAGCGCCAGCATGATCGCCTGGTTGATGCCCGCCATGATGGTGGGCAGGGCGAGGGGCAACTGGACGCCGGTCAGGGTGCGGCGCGGACTGGTGCCGAACGCCTCCGACGCCTCGACCAGTTCCGCGTCGACCTGCCGGATGCCCAGCTCGGTCATGCGCACGCACGGCGGCATCGAGAAGACGATCGTGGCGATGGCCCCGGGGACCACGCCGACGCCGAAGAAGAAGATGCCGGGGATCAGGTAGACGAAGGCGGGCATCGTCTGCATGAAGTCCAGCACCGGCCGCAGCAGGGCGCTCACGGTGCGGTTGCGCGCCGCCAGGATGCCCAGGGGCACCGCCATCGCGATGATGATGACGCCCGCGACGAGCACCAGGGACAGCGTCTCCATCGCCTCGCCCCATTGCTCGATGGAGTCGATGAGCGCGAAGCCGACGAACGCCACCACGGCGGGCGCGAGTCCGCGCAGCCACCAGGCGATGACCGCCAGAATGCCCGCGAACAGCAGCGGGTCGGGCGCGGAGAGCACGTCGTGCACGCCCTCGTACATGCCGTCCACGACGGTGGAGATGAACTCGAACAGCCAGTCGAAGTGCTCTCTCAGGTAGGTGACGCCCGAGTCGATCCACTGGCCGATGTTGATCCTAGGCACCCGCGGTCACCTTGCCCTGAGCCGTGCCGTCCGCCGGAGCGGACGCTTCCATGCCGTCGCCGTCGGCCGTGGCGGAGGCGCCCGGGGCCTCCGTCGTACGGGTCGGTTCGCCGAGCACCGCCAGCAGCCGCGAGGCGGGCACGACGCCGATGAGGGCGCCGTCCCCGTCGACGACGGCGACCGGGGCCGCGCTGCCCGCGCAGGGCGTGAACAGCTCGAAGATGGGGGTGTCCGCCGTGACGGTGGCGGGCGCCTGGGCGAGCACGTCCTCGGCGGTACGGGGCTTGCCCCCGGCCGGGGCCTCAAGGGCGGTCGCGGGGTCGGCCATGATGGCTCCGGCCGTGAGCACCCGGGAGCGGTCCACGTCCTGGGTGAAGGAGGCGACGTAGTCGTTGGCCGGGGTGACCAGGATGTCCTGGGCGTTGCCGATCTGGACGATGCGGCCGTCACGCATGACGGCGATCTGGTCGCCGAGCCGCATGGCCTCGTTCAGGTCGTGGGTGATGAAGACGATGGTCTTCTTCAGCCGCTTCTGGAGTTCGAGGAGCTGGTCCTGCATGTCGCGGCGGATCAGCGGGTCGAGCGCGCTGAACGACTCGTCCATCAGCAGCAGGTCGGCGTCGGTGGCGAGCGCGCGGGCCAGGCCCACGCGCTGCTGCATGCCGCCGGACAGCTCGTCGGGCCAGGAGTTCTCCCAGCCCGCGAGCCCGGCGAGTTCCAGGGCCTCGGTGGCCCGCTCCTCGCGCTCGACGCGCGGCAGCCCCTGCACCTCAAGGCCGTAGGCGGCGTTCTCCAGCACGCTGCGGTGCGGGAAGAGCGCGAAGTGCTGGAAGACCATGCTGATCTTGCGCGAGCGCACCTGGCGCATCTCGCGGGGGCTCAGGGCGGTCAGGTCCTGACCGTCGAAGAGCACCTTGCCCGCGGTCGGCTCCAGCAGCCCGTTGAGCATGCGCAGCAGCGTGGACTTCCCCGAACCGGAGAGCCCCATGACGACGAATATCTCGCCCGCCTCGACGGAGAACGACGCGTCGACGACGGCCGCCGTGGTCCCCTTGGCGCGCAGGTCGTCGCGGCTGGCGCCGCCTTCGAGGGCCGCGACCGCCGCATCGGGCCGGCGGCCGAAGACCTTGTACAAGTGCTCAGCCTGAAGCCTGGACACATACACCTCTCGGGTCGAACTCAGATACGACCCGCGCCCGCGAGGGGCTGTTCCGCCGGGGGCGGAAAGAGGTCGTGGAGCGGGCGGATTCTGCCCGCCTGCCTATGTGTCCATTGCAATAGTTGAACGTGCGACATGGTCCGCTCCGGGCTCGCGCCTGCCCCGGTTCGCCAGGACCAAACACATAAGTGCCTTACCTCACAGTCCCCCGGTGTTTGCGCGGTGCGGCATGATCGGGGCGTGACGCGACGCCTGATGCTCCTCGATACCGCCTCCCTCTACTTCCGCGCCTACTTCGGGGTGCCGGACTCGGTCAGGGCCCCCGACGGCACGCCCGTCAACGCCGTGCGCGGGCTGCTCGACTTCATCGCCCGCCTCGTCCAGGACCACCACCCCGACGACCTGGTCGCCTGCATGGACGCCGACTGGCGGCCCCAGTGGCGGGTCGAGCTGATCCCCTCGTACAAGGCGCACCGGGTAGCCGGGGAGACACCGGCCGCCGGGCCCGCCGAGGAGCACGTCCCGCACTCCGGCGACTACGAGGAGGAGATCCCCGACACCCTCTCCCCCCAGGTCCCGGTCATCGAAGCCGTGCTGGACGCCATCGGCATCGCCCGGGTCGGCGCGCCCGGATACGAGGCGGACGACGTCATCGGCACCCTGGCGACCCGGGCGAGCGGGCCCGTCGACATCGTCACCGGCGACCGCGACCTGTACCAGCTGGTCAGCGACGCGCGCGCGGCGCGCGTCCTCTACCCGCTCAAGGGCGTCGGCACGTTGCAGACCGTGGACGAGGAGCTGCTGCGGGAGAAGTACGGCGTCGACGGCTCCGGATACGCCGACCTCGCGACGCTGCGCGGCGACCCGAGCGACGGACTGCCGGGGGTGCCCGGCATCGGCGAGAAGACGGCGGCCAAACTCCTGGCCGCGTACGGCGACCTGGCCGGGATCGTGGCCGCCGCGCACGACCCGGCAGCGAAGCTGACCCCCGCGCAGCGCAAGCGGATCATCGAGGCGCGCGACTACCTGGCGGTCGCCCCGCGCGTGGTGCGCGTCGCCACCGATGTCGCGCTGCCCGACTTCGACCCGGCGCTGCCGGGCGAGCCGCGCCACCCCGAGACCCTGGAGGCACTGGCCGAACGCTGGGGCCTGGGCGGCTCACTGCACCGCTTGCTCTCCACACTGCCGCGATAGCTGTTAAGTTAGGTAATCCTAACTTCCACCTCGTCAGGGAGGCACCGTGACAGAGCGTCCGGCCCGTAAGAAGCCGCAGCTCCACCAGGGGCGGGTGACGCGTACCGAGCAGCTCACGCCGCACATGGTGCGCGTGGTGCTCGGCGGCGAAGGGCTGGCTGACTTCGTAGCGGGCGAATGGACCGACCACTACATCAAGCTGCTGTTCCCCATCGACGGCGTGGCGTATCCCGAGCCGTTCGACATGCAGCAGATCCGCGCCGACTTCCCCCGCGACCAGTGGCCGGTCACCCGCACCTACACGGTGCGGAGCTGGGACCCGGCCACCCGGGAACTCGCGGTCGACTTCGTCGTACACGGCGACGAGGGCCTGGCCGGACCGTGGGCCGCCGGCGTCAAGCCGGGCGAGGAGATCAAGTTCCTGGGCCCCGGCGGCGCCTGGGCCCCCTCCCCGGACGCCGGATGGCGCCTGCTGGCCGGTGACGAGAGCGCGCTGCCCGCCATCGCCGCCGCCCTCGACCGGCTCGCCGCCGAAGCCAAGCCGGACGTGCCGGTGCACGCCTTCATCGAGGTCGCCGACGAGAACGAACGGCAGCCGCTGACCGACGTGCCCGGCGCGGTCGTCCACTGGCTGCACCGCGACGGCGCCCCGGTCGGCGAGAAGCTGACGGCGGCCGTCCGGGCGCTGGACTTCCCCGCCGGTGACGTCGACGCCTTCGTACACGGCGAGGCCGGGTTCGTGAAGGAACTGCGGCGTCTGCTGCGCGTGGAGCGTCAGGTCCCCCGCGAGCGGCTGTCGATCTCCGGCTACTGGCGGCGCGGCCACAACGAGGACGGCTGGCAGGCGTCGAAGCGCGAGTGGAACGAGCAGGTCGAGGCGGAGCAGGAGCGCGGCGGCCAGTCCGCGCCGGTCAGCGCCTGACACCCGGACGACACGGTGCCCCGCCGGGCTCACCCGGCGGGGCACCGTCGTCGTTCAGCGGGCGTCCGCGGCGGGCGCCCGTCGCCGCTCAGCCCACCGACGAGTACGCTACGACCCCGCGCAGCAGCTCGTCGACCGCCTTGCGCGCGCTGCGCGCGACGGTGCCGCCCGGCGGGGCGGCCACGGCGATCTGCCCGAGCACGTCGATCAGCTGCTTGCACCAGCGCACGAAGTCACCGGCGGGCATCTCGACCTCCCGCAGCACATCGTCCAGACCGTGCCCGGACGCCCAGCGGTACGCCGCCCAGGCGAAGCCCAGATCCGGCTCGCGCTGCCCGACGCCCTCCGTCTGGCTGATCTTGTGATCCTCCTCCAGAGCGTCGAGCCGTCCCCAGATGCGGACCATCTCGGCCAGCGCCTCCTTCGAGGGGCCCGTCGGTACCTTCGGCGCCGTCGGGTCGTCCGCCGACCGCGACTCGTAGACGAGCGCCGACGCGCACGCCGCCAGCTCGGCGGGCTTCAGCCCTTCCCACACGCCCTCGCGCAGGCACTCGCTCGCCAGCAGGTCCAGCTCGCCGTACAGCCGGGCCAGCCGCCGCCCGTCGTCAGTGACCTCGTCGCCCCGCAGATACCCCATGCCGGTCAGGAGCGCGCAGATCCGGTCGAAGGTGCGCGCGATCGTGTTCGTACGGCCCTCAATGCGCCGCTCCAGCTGGCTGTTGTCCCGCCGCAGCCGGTAGTAGCGCTCGGCCCAGCGGGCGTGGTCCTCACGCTCCGCGCAGCCGTGGCAGGGATGCGCACGGATTTCGGCGCGCAGCCGGGTGATCTGGCTGTCGTCGACGGCGGCCGACCGCTCCTTGCGGCGCCGCCCCGGCGCGTGGTGCCCCGCCTTCGTGCGCAGCGCGGAGGCCAGGTCGCGCCGCGACTGCGGGCTGCGCGCGTTGAACGACTTGGGGACGCGCATCCGCTCCAGCGGCTCCACGGCCACCGGGAAGTCGATGGAGGCGAGCCGCTTGACCTGCCGCTCGGCGGTGAGCACCAGGGGCCGCGGCCCGTCGTGGTACTCGAAGCCGCGGTGGCCGTTGGTCCGCCCCGCGGGCAGCCCCGGGTCGAGCACCAGTGCCAGTCCCGCGTACTTGCCCGCGGGGACGTGGATGACGTCGCCGGGCTTGAGCTTCTCCAGGGAGGCCGCCGCGGCGGCGCGCCGCTGGAGCGCGCCCTGCTTGGCCAGCTCCGTCTCCCGGTCGCTGAGGTGACGGCGCAGCCGCGCGTACTCCTCGAAGTCGCCCAGGTGGCAGGTCATCGAGGCGCGGTAGCCCGCCATGCCCTCCTCGTTGCGCTGCACCTGCCGGGAGATCCCGACGACCGCCTTGTCGGCCTGGAACTGCGCGAAGGAGGTCTCCAGCAGCTCGCGGGAGCGATGCCGCCCGAACTGGGAGACGAGGTTGACCGCCATGTTGTACGAGGGCTTGAACGAGGAGCGCAGCGGATACGTCCGGGTGCCGGCGAGACCCGCCAGCGCCGTCGGGTCCATGGCCCGCTGCCACAGCACGACCGCGTGGCCCTCGATGTCGATGCCGCGCCGCCCGGCGCGGCCGGTCAGCTGCGTGTACTCGCCGGGGGTGATGTCGGCGTGCTGCTCACCGTTCCACTTGACCAGCTTCTCCAGGACCACCGAACGTGCGGGCATGTTGATGCCGAGTGCCAGCGTCTCGGTGGCGAAGACCGCCTTGACCAGGCCCTTGACGAACAGCTCCTCGACGACCTCCTTGAAGGTCGGCAGCATGCCCGCGTGGTGCGCGGCGATGCCCCGCTCCAGGCCCTCAAGCCACTCGAAGTACCCCAGCACATGCAGGTCCTCGTCGGGAATGGACGCCGTGCGCTCCTCCACGATGGTGCGCACCCTGGCCCGCGCCGCGTCGTCGTTCAGCCGCAGCCCGGCGAACAGGCACTGCTGCACGGCCGCCTCGCAACCCGCGCGGCTGAAGATGAACGTGATCGCCGGAAGCAGGCCCTCCGAGTCGAGCCGGTCGATGACCTCGGGCCTGGTCGGAGTCCAGATGCGGCTGCGCTGGCGGCGCTCGCGCTCCCGGTCGGCCTCCCGCATGGTGGCCCGCCCGCGCTTGTCGCGACCGGAGTTCGGGCGGCTGTTCTCCATCCGGGCCAGCCGCTCCAGGTCCGGGTTGACCTCACGGCGGCCGCCGCCCGGCGTGCCCTCGGGGGTGCTCCGCTCCTCGAAGAGGTCGTACATCCGGCGCCCGGCCAGCACGTGCTGCCACAGCGGCACGGGGCGGTGCTCGGAGACGATCACCTCGGTGTCGCCGCGCACGGTGTCGAGCCAGTCGCCGAATTCCTCGGCGTTGGAGACGGTCGCCGAGAGCGACACCAGCGTCACCGACTCCGGGAGGTGGATGATGACCTCCTCCCACACGGCGCCACGGAACCGGTCGGAGAGGTAGTGCACCTCGTCCATCACCACGTAGCCAAGGCCGGTCAGCGACCGGGAGCCCGCGTAGAGCATGTTGCGCAGCACCTCGGTGGTCATCACGACCACGGGCGCCTCGGAGTTGACGCTGTTGTCGCCGGTCAGCAGGCCGACCTTGTCCGCGCCGTAGCGCTTGACGAGGTCGGAGTACTTCTGGTTCGACAGGGCCTTGATGGGCGTGGTGTAGAAGCATTTGCGGCCCTGGGTCAGGGCCAGATGGACGGCGAACTCGCCCACGATGGTCTTCCCGGAGCCGGTGGGGGCGGCGACCAGCACGCCCTTGCCTGCTTCGAGTGCCTTGCATGCGTCGGTCTGGAACGGGTCCAGATCGAACTCGTACATCTCGCGGAACGGGGCGAGAGCCGTTGCCTGGTCGGCCGCCCGCAGGCGGGCCGCGGAATATCGCTCGGCGGGAGATAGCTCTTCGGTCATCGTGTCTACGAGCCTACCGGCCACCTCCGACAACGACCCGATCTTTATCACTCACCGGGCGCCACATTCGGACCCGGCCCGGCGGCCGCCGCCAGGAAAGCGGAACCGGGGCCGCCGCGCGGCGCAGCCGCCCAGCAGCCGGACCGCGCCGGGCACGGTGACCGCCGTCAGCGGCAGCGGCCCCAGCGGCTCCCCGTCCGCGTAGCCGGTCAGTCCCTCAGCGGCCAGCGCTATCCTCGCCACCCGGTGCACGGTGACCGCTGGATGGCTCAGATGCGTTCCCCGGTAGACCCGCGGAAAGACCCGAAGCAGCGTGCCGCGGCTGCACCGGCCGACGACCGTGACGTCGAAGAGGCCGTCGTCCATCCGCGCGTCGGCGCAGATGCGCATCCCCCCGCCGTACGAGGAGCCGTTGCCGACGGCTATCAGCGTCGCCTCGATCTCCTGCTCGGGCCCGTCGTCGAGCCGCATCCGGTAGGAGAGGGGCCGCAGGCCCGCCAGCTCGGCGAGCATCGCCATGTCGTAGCGGAAGCGCCCCGACGGCCAGCGCATCCGGTTGCCCCGGTCATTGACCCGGGAGTCGAACCCGGAGGCCAGCACGGTCCCGAACCAGGTGCCCCCGGCCCTGCCGAGGTCGATGGGGCGGCCGCCGTCCGACTTCAACGACTCGGCGATCAGGCGGGCTGCGCCCGCGGGGTTCCGCACCGGCAGGCCCGTGGCCTGCGCGAAGTCATTGCCGGTGCCGACGGACACCACCCCCAGCGGGGTGCCCGTCCCCGCGACCGCCTGGAGCGCCAGCGACGTCATGCCGTCCCCGCCGACGGCGATCAGCGCCCCCGTGCCACCGGCCACCGCGTCCCGCGCCCGGTCCAGCGCGTCCCCCGCGTCAGCGCCGAGGACCGTCCGTACGGTGAATCCAGCCGCCCGCAGCACCCGGGCGGCGGGCTGAGCGGCGTGCGCACCCCGGCCCCGGCCCGCCGTGGGATTGACGAAGAGAGTGATGTCGCTGGTCACGCACGGAATCTACCTGGTCAGGTGATGTCGTCGTAGCCGCTTCGCCGGGTCGGCCCGGGAGCCCCGCGCTCGTCCGCCCCGAGTTCGGCCGGGGCACCGCTCGCCGAGACCGGCTCGATGTCCCCCACCTCTTCCGGCGTGTGCTCCAGGCTGGACGCCTCGTCGTCATCGAGGCCGAAGTCGGGGTCGGCGGCACGCACCTTCGCCCGGCGCCGGTCATTGAGCATCGAGACGCCGACCGCGCAGAAGTAGAGCAGGGTGACGGGACCCGCCAGGGCGAACATGCCCACCGGGTCGGTCGACGGGGTGGCCAGCGCGCCGAAGACGGTGATGCCCATGATCATTCCGCGCCACCAGCCGAGCATCCGGCGACCGGAGACCACACCGCCGAAGTTCAGCAGGACCAGCACCAGCGGCAGCTCGAAGGCGAGGCCGAACACGACGACCATGCGGGTCAGCAGGTCGATGAAGTCATCCAGCGGCAGCAGGTTGTTCGCGCCGTCCGGAGTGAAGTCGAGGAGCACCTTGGCGGTCGTCGGCAGGATCGCGTACGCGAAGAAGCCGCCACCCACGAAGAGCGGCACACCCGCGGCGACGAAGGCGACCGAGTACTTCTTCTCGTCCCGGTGCAGACCGGGCGCGAGGAACGCCCACAGCTGGTACAGCCAGATCGGCGTGGACAGCACCAGGCCCGTCATGAAGGAGACCTTGAGCATGATCGTGAACGGCGAGAGCAGACCGTTGACGGTGAAGTAGGCGCACTTCTCACCGGCCTTGTTGCCCTCCAGCTCGGACACCGAGACGCCGCCGCATCCGACCGAGTCCAGTACCGGCTTCATGAGGAAGTCGACGATGTCCTTGTAGTAGAACAACGCGACAGCCGTGATGAGGCAGATCGCGAGGACCGCTTTCAGCAGCCTGTTGCGCAGCTCACGCAGGTGCTCCGCGAGGGGCATGCGACCCTCGGGGTCCTTCTCCTTCTTGCGGGCAGGCTTGAGCAACCCACGTCCTCATCTCGTGCGTCAGACGGCGGCCACCGGCCACCGCCTCAGTCGGCCCTGGGTCAGCGCTTCGTCGTACGGTCGCTCGGCTCGTTCACCGGACGGGAGCTGCTCACGTCGCCGGGAGCGGCCTGGATCGTACGCTGGCCGGCCTGGTCGGCGGTGTCCTCGTGCGGCGGGTCGGCGGGGGCGCTCTGCTTGGTGTCCGACTTCATCGCCTTGGCCTCGCTCTTGAGGATGCGAGCGGACTTGCCGAGGGAACGCGCCATGTCCGGAAGCTTCTTCGCGCCAAACAGCAGGATGATGACGACGAGGATGAGGATGATCTCGCCCGTGCCGATCTTTCCACCGAACATAAGTATTACCTTCTCACCGAGGCGGCTGGGGTGGCTGTCCGACCGTACGGACGGGGGAGTCCGGCAGCCGTGCTGGCAGCGATCGTAACGCGCGGGAGTAAACGGGTGGCAATCCCCGGGCGTCCTCCCGGTTGCGGTCCCAGGCCTCGCTACCAGGGCCGCGCCCTCAGCGTACCGCTCACGTGTTCCTCTGAGCAGAGTGCCTTGACAAGGCGGCCTGATCCGCACCCGTGTCCCGCCCTACGGCGCCGTCACTCCCGCCGCAGCCCGTCCACATGCGCGGCCAGCGGCCCGGTGGCCCGCTCCAGATCCTCGGCGGCCCGCGTGATCCGCTGTGAGCTCTCTCCCACCTGCCGAGCCAGCCGCCGCACCTCGCGGTAGACGCGCACGGCGAGAACAGCGAGAACGGCGATCCCGCAGAAGGCGAGAGCGAGAGCAAGCATCGGCCACAGCATGGGGAGCAACCTATCGGGCGGGGCCCGCGGCCCGGCAACCGCCCGCCGGAGGCCCGGCACGGCTGCCTGCGCCGCGGCGCGGACGCGTCAGCCGTGTTGGCTCAGAGCGTGGAGTGCAGCCGCAGCGTGCTGACCCCGCCGGTGGTCAGCAGTTCCACTATTCGCTCCCCCGCGGGCTTGCGGACCGCGCTGCCGCAGTCCGGGCAGGTGAAGGAGTAGAACGTGGTGCGACTCGTCCCCCCGACCACCAGCCGCAGGGCCTCCGCCGTCAGCTCGAAGCTGCCCCGGCACTGGGGGCAGGCAGCCTTGAAGATCACCGGGGTGGCCCGCCGCGTCGCCGGTGCCGTCATCTGTGCCCTCCCACTCGCCGTACGTTCACCGCACCCGCGTACTCACTCGCCGTACGCGGCCAGCGCCCGCTGAGCCGCGTCCCTGGCACTGTCCGCCAGCTCCTGCGGCGCGACAATCCGGCCATCCCTGCCGAGCCGCAGCGCCAGGCGGCGCAACGAGCCGGGCTCAGGCGTCCGCAGGGTGATCCGCAGCCCGCCGTCCGGCAGCTCCTCGGCGCTGTCGTGCGGGTAGTACTCGGCGACCCAGCGGCCGCCCGGGGCGACGTCGATCACCACCTCGGGGTCCTCCGCCGCGGGCTGCACCAGCCCCTCCGACAGATCGCGCAGCTCGACCGGCGGCGGGTCGGCCGCCTCGTCGAGGAGCTTGATCTCCGCGACCCTGTCGAGCCGGAAGGTGCGGCGCGCCTCGGACAGCCGGCACCACGCCTCCACGTACGTGTGGCCGAGCACGAACAGCCGGATCGGGTCGACCTCCCGCTCGGTCAGCTCGTCCCGCGCGGGTGAGTAGTAGCGCAGCCACAGCCGCCGCCGCTCGGCGATGGCGCGGTCCACATCGGCGAAGACCCCGCCCTCTGATTCGAAGGTCACCGACAGCCGGGAGCTGGCGCCCGCCGCTTCCCCGGCCGCCGCCTCCAGCTTGGCGGTCGCCCGCACCAGCGCCTGCCGGTCGCCCTCGCGCAGCCCCGGCAGGGTCGCCACGGCGCGGGCGGCGACCAGCAGCGCGGTCGCCTCGTCCGCGGCCAGCCGCAGCGGCTCCGTCCCGGCGCTGTCCGGGTTGTGCCACCAGATGCGGTCGCCGTCGGTGTCTATGTCGAGCAGGTCACCGCCCCGGAAACTGGTGCCGCACATCGGCAGCACGTCGAGGTCGGCGATCAGTTCGTCCTCGGTGATGCCGAACGCGCGGGCGACATCGCTGACGCGCGCCCCGGGGCGTTCGCGCAGATACGTCACCAGGGACAGCATCCGCCGGGTCTGGTCAATGGCGTTGGTTGCCATGAAACGTCGGTCCGTCCCTCTCAGCCCTTGGCCACGGCGCGCAGCCGGTCCACCACATCGGCCCGCAGCTCAGCGGGTTCCAGGACCACCACTTCGGGTCCGAGCTCCACCAGCCAGGCGTCGAGCCCGTGCCCGTACGGGATCTCCAGTTCGTCCCATCCCTCGTCCTGCCCGGTCTCCGCGCCACTCGCGGCGGCACCGGCCGTCAGCGCGGGCTCGGGGGGCACCGGCCGCACGCTGATCGCCTTGGCGCGCAGCGGATAGCCGTGCCCGGCGCGCAGCCTGATCCGGGCGGTCCCCGTCGCCGTCTCCCCCGCCCAGCTCTCCACGGTCTCGCGCACCGTGACGTGGTCGGGCACCTCCGCGGTGAAGGCCCCGGTCCGGGAGCGGACCTTGCCGCTGATCCGGGACAGCCGGAAGACCCGCTCCGCCGCCCGGTCCCGGTCCCACCCGGCGAGATACCAGTGGCCGCGCCAGCACTCCAGCGTCCACGGCTCGACCTGGCGGCGCTCGGGACGCGCCGAGTTCGCCTTCCGGTAGTCGAAGACGACCGGGCGGCGGTCGCGGCAGGCCAGCATCAGCGGCTCGAAAGCGGCCTCGTGCGCCGGGATGCGGGGTTCCAGCGCGCTGTGCGCCATCGTCTCGTACGGCTCCTCGGCGAGCGGCATCCCCGCCGCGCGCAGCTTCTGCAACGCGCCGCTGGCCGCGCCCGCCAGCCGCGCCTGCTGCCACACCTTCGCGGCGAGACCGAGCGCGGCGGCCTCCTCCGCGTCGAGCGTGATCGGCGGCAGCCGGTTACTGTCGCGGCGGGCCAGATAACCCTGCTCACCGTCGATGCCGTCGACCGTCTCGATGACCAGGCCCAGCTCGCGCAGGTCGTCCTTGTCCCGCTCGAACATCCGGTTCACGGCCTCGTCGCTGCCGGTCGCGTCAGCTTCCAGGTACGCCTCAATGGAGGCTCGCAACTCCCGTTTCGTCAGCGGGCGCCGGGTCCCCAGCAGGCACAAGGCCAAATTCATCAGCCGCTCGGCCTTGGCAATCGCCATCGACGCCTCTTCTCAGGGGACAGCTCTTACGACGGTGACCGTACCGCTACCGGGAGCGCGGGCAAAAGCCGAGGGTCCGTGCCCGGGCGGTATACCCGGGCACGGACCCTCGCGGGCCCGTCCGCGACGCCTGTGACGGCTCAGCTCCGACGGGCCTGGCGGCTCAGCTGTGTCAGACGGCCATCAGGTCGCAGACGAAGATCAGCGACTCGCCGGGGGCGATCGCGCCGCCACCGGCGCCCCGGTCGCCGTACGCCAGGTTCGCGGGGATGACCAGCTCGCGACGGCCGCCGACCTTCATGCCCTGCACGCCCTGGTCCCAGCCGGCGATGACCTGGCCGGCGCCCAGCTGGAACTCCAGCGGGGTGCCGCGGTTCCAGCTCGCGTCGAACTCCTCACCGGTGCTGAACGCCACGCCCACGTAGTGGACCTTGACGAAGTCACCGGCCTTCGCGACAGCGCCATCGCCCTCCCAGATGTCCCTGACCTGAAGGTCAGTCGGCGGCTCGCCGCCGGGGAAGTCGACCTCAGGCTTGTCGATGCTCACGAAAAAACTCCTTGCTCACGATGTGCAACCGGGACAGTCTTACAGAACCGCCAGGATGTCGACGGAGAAGACCAGCGTGGAGTTGGCCGGGATATCCTTCTGCTTCTTGTCCTTGTAGCCCAGCTTCGGCGGGACCACGATCAGCACCCGGCTGCCGGCCTTCTTCCCGGTCAGGCCCTGCGACCAGCCCTGGACGACCTGCTGGAGCGAGAACTGGGCGGGCTCCTGGCGGGAGTAGCTGGAGTCGAACTCCTTGCCGCCGTCCCACAGCACACCCTTGTACTGCACGAGCACCGAGTCCGACGCCTTGACCTCGGGGCCGTCACCCTCGATGACGTAGTTCGACACGAGCTTCGTCGGCGCCTTGCCCTCGGGCACCTTCACGGAGGGGGCCTTGCCGTCGGTCGCGGTGCCCACCTTCGGCAGGTCCGCGTCGTCCTGCGCCACCGTCTTGCCCTGCGCGGAGCTCTTGCCGTTGTACGCACCGACGATGTCGACGACGAACACCATGGTGTCGGTGCCCTTGATCGTGCCGTCGGGCGTGCCCTTCTTGCCGTAGCCCAACGCCGGCGGGACCGCCACCTGCACCCGGCTGTCCACCTTCTTGCCGACCAGAGCCTGGTCCCAGCCGGGGATGACCTTGCCGATCCCGATAGGGAAGACCACGGGCTTCTTCTGGTCGTAGGAGTTGTCGAAGACCTTGCCCGTGTGCCACTTCTGCCCGAGGTAGTTCACCTGGAGGAAATCGCCCTTGGCCACGGTCACCCCGCGACCGGGAATGACCGTCTTGACCGCGAGGTCGGACGACGGCTTCCCTGAGCCCTTGGCCATGGCGGGCTTCTCGCCGAACTTCGTGCCCTTGGTGATGTCGGGCAGCGGTCCCGCCACGATCTTGCCCGTGGGCTTCGGCTGCTCCGACGGGGTCTTGGAACCGTCGGCCGTATCGGCCTTGTCCTTCTTGTTGTTCTCGTCGTCTCCACAGCCCGCGAGCGTGAGCAGGCCGGCGGGCACGGCAAGGAGTACAGAGCGTCGGCGCACGGAATTCCTCGTTCAGTCGATCTGGCGGTGGGCAATGGGCGTCACTCTACGACGTGCCAAGGGCCCCGCACGAGGAACGTACGGGGCCCGGCGGCGCGCCGCTGCGGCGCGCGTGCTCACATTCCGGCGATCAGCTTCTCCACCCGGTCGTCCACAGACCGGAACGGGTCCTTGCACAGCACGGTGCGCTGCGCCTGGTCGTTGAGCTTGAGATGTACCCAGTCGACGGTGAAATCGCGGCGCTGTTCCTGGGCGCGCCGAATGAAATCGCCGCGCAACCGGGCGCGAGTGGTCTGCGGCGGAACGGACTTGCCCTCGAAGATCTTCAAATCGTTGCAGATCCTTGCGGCTTGCCCCTTCCGCTCCAGCAGGTAATACAGACCCCTGCGGCGGTGGATGTCGTGATACGCGAGGTCTATCTGAGCGACTCGCGGATGCGACATGGTGATGTTGTTCTTCGCCCGGTAGCGCTCGATGAGCTGGTATTTCATGACCCAGTCGATCTCGGTGCCGATGCGGTCGAGGTCCTCCGTACGGATGGCTTCGAGCGTGCGGCCCCACAGCTCAAGGACCTTCTCGACGGTCCCCGTACGGATGCCGCGCCGCTCGCAGAAGTCCACGGCCTTCTCGTAGTACTCCTGCTGGACTTCGAGAGCGGACGCCTCCCGGCCACTGGCCAGACGCACCTTGCGCTGGCCCGTGATGTCGTGGCTGACCTCGCGGATCGCCCGGATCGGGTTCTCCAGGGTCAGGTCGCGCATCACCGTGCCCGCCTCGATCATCCGCAGCACCAGGTCCGTCGCGCCGACCTTCAGCAGCATCGTGGTCTCGGACATGTTGGAGTCGCCGACGATGACGTGGAGCCTGCGGTAGCGCTCGGCGTCGGCGTGCGGCTCGTCCCTGGTGTTGATGATGGGACGCGAGCGGGTCGTGGCTGAGCTGACCCCCTCCCAGATGTGCTCGGCGCGCTGACTGACGCAGTACACCGCTCCACGAGGGGTCTGGAGCACCTTGCCCGCGCCACACAGCAGCTGCCGGGTGACGAGGAAGGGGATGAGAATGTCCGCTAGCCGGGAGAACTCCCCGTGACGGGCCACGAGGTAGTTCTCATGACAACCGTAGGAGTTGCCCGCCGAGTCGGTGTTGTTCTTGAAGAGATAGACGTCGCCCGCGATTCCCTCCTCATGCAGGCGGCGTTCGGCGTCGACGAGCAGGCCCTCAAGGATGCGCTCACCGGCCTTGTCGTGGGTGACCAGCTCGGTCACGTTGTCGCACTCGGGTGTTGCGTATTCCGGGTGCGATCCCACGTCGAGGTAGAGGCGGGCGCCATTTCGCAGGAAGACGTTACTGCTGCGGCCCCAGGAAACGACACGGCGGAAGAGGTAGCGCGCCACTTCGTCAGGTGACAGTCGGCGCTGTCCCCTGAACGTGCACGTGACGCCGTACTCGTTCTCCAGCCCGAAAATGCGGCGGTCCATGACTGAACATTACGCCTGATGCCCTGCTCTGAAACCGGGTTCGACGGTACCGTTTCGATCATTTTCCGCCCCCGCTTCGTTGGCTGTTGGACCATCAGCCTGTGCCGTGTCACCAGCGAGGACGTGCCGGAAGGCCAGCAGCACCAGCAGCGCGGCCACTCCGGCGGCCCCGGGGGTGGCGAAACCCGCGGCGACCCCACCCAGTTCGATCGTGGGCCCGGCGACGGCCGTGCCGACCGCCGCGCCCACCCCGAACGTCGTCACGAGCCAGGAGAACGCCTCGGTCACCGTGCCGCGCGGAGCATGCCGGTCCACGACCACGAAGGCGCAGGCGAGCGCCGGGGCCAGGAACACCCCGGCCACCCCGGCGAACACCGTCATCAGCACCACGCCGGGCACCAGGACCAGTGGCACATAGCCCAGCGCGAGCGCCGCCACCAGCAGCCGAAGCCGCCCCTCGGGCTCGCCCGGCCACACCCGCGCGCCATAGGCCACGCCGCCGACCAGCGCGCCCACACCCAGCGAGGAGAGCAGATAGCTGGAGACCATGCCGCCACCGTGGTCGTCCGCGTACGCGACGGCGCCCACCGCGATCGAGCCCAGCGCCAGCCCGACGAAGAAGAACGAACTGATCAGGACGAGGAGCCCCGGCGAGCGCAGCGCGCCCAGCCAGTGCGCCTCGCGCGGCGCCGACCGCCACTTACGGGACGGCGCGGAGACCACCACGGACAGCGCGCCCACGACGCCGAGGACGTTGATGACCAGCAACGCGGCCGTCTCCGACCAGGCGGCGACGAGCAGCGTCACCATCAGCGGCCCGACCGAGAACATCAGCTCCTGCGCCACGGCGTCCAGCGCGTAGGCGGCGTGTACCCGGTCCTCCCGCCCCAGCACGCTCGGCCACAGCGCCCGCAGGCCGCCCTCCAGCGGCGGCGTGCAGACCCCGGCTATCAGCATCGCCGCGTACGCCACGGGCAGGGGGTCGAGGCCGACGACGGTGAACAGCCCCATGCCGAGTGCGGAGAGCACCGCCGAGGGGAACATGACACGCGGCTGCCCGAAAAGGTCCACGGCCCTGCCGAGAAGCGGCTGCCCGACGGCGGTGCCCACACCGTAGACGGCGGACAGCACCCCGGCGAGGGTGTAGCTGCCGCCCTCGGACCGGGTGAAGAGCACGATGGCGAGCGCCGCCGTCGCGTTGGGCAGACGGCCTACGAGCGTGCCGGCGAGCAACCGCGCCGCGTGCCGGGTCCGCAGCAGCTCGGCATAGCCAGCGGCCATCGTCCACTCCTCTCTAGTCGGCACGCCGCGTCATGCCGCGCCCGAGTGTTACGTATAACTCCTGGGGTTATACGTACCATGGCAGCTGTCAGCGGGTCTACTCGATTCGGTGACGGCCCGGCCCCCGAGCACACGCCGAAGCCGGGCCCGGCCAGGCGCGACACAACGCGACAGAAACGGACAGCGGTGACAGGCACGGCCAGCTCTCCCCACTCCCCCGGCCCCGGGCGGACGCCGGGCCCCGCGGCCGCGCCCGGCCCCGGCGACGCGGCGACTGCCGCCGCGCTCGACCGCTCCGAGGGCGTGGCCGCCGCTCCCGGCCCGGTCGGCGGCGCCCGGCCCACGAGCCGTGATGTGGCGCGCGCCGCGGGCGTGTCGCAGGCCACCGTCTCGCTCGTGCTCGGGGACAAGTGGCGCGGCCGGGTATCGCCCCGGACGGCCGAAGCCGTCCGGGCGGCGGCGCGCGGCCTCGGCTACCGCCCGAACCTCGCCGCCCGCAGCCTGCGCCTCGGGCGGACCAGGACCGCGCTGCTCGTCGTTCCCGCCCTGACCAACGAGTTCTTCGCCCGGGTCTACGCGGGCGCCGCCGAGGTCGCCGCCGCCCACGGCGTGGGCGTCGTGCTCTACCCGTCCCCGGAAGGGACCGGGCAGGCCCGCGACCCCTTCAGCTCGGCGCGTGCCGCACTGGACGGAGTGATCGCCTCCTCCATGGCGTCGGAGGCCCTGACCGATCTGCGCGACGGCGAACTGCCGCTGGTCATGCTGGACAGCGATCCGGACCGGACCAGGGCCACGGCGACCGTGAACGTGGACATCACCGCGGGCATGCGCGAGCTGACACGCCACCTGCTCGCCCTCGGGCACCGCAGGTTCACCCACATCGCCTCCGCCGTGGACTCCTGGACCTTCCACGTGCGCGCCGCGGCGGTGGCCGAGACGCTGGGCGGCGCGGCGGGGATCTCCGTGCACACCGAGCCCGCCGCCATGAGCGTGACCGACGGGCTACGGGCCGCGCAGCGGGCCCTGACCCGCCCCGGGCCCCGGCCGTCGGCCCTGATCTGCGACGACGACATCCTGGCCGCGGGGGCGTGCAAGGCGGCGCGGCGGCTGGGGCTGCGGGTGCCGCAGGACGTGTCGGTGACCGGCTTCGACGACCTCGCGTTGGCCACGGCGGTCGAGCCGGAGCTGACGACGGTGCGGCTGCCCGCGGAGGACGTGGGCGCCGCGGGCATGCGCGCGTTGATGACAGTGCTCGACGGCGACGTGGCGGAGCTGACGACCCTGCCGGTCGAACTGGTCACGCGCGGCTCCACAGCCCCGCCTGCCGAGTCATCGCCACCCGGCGGCGCCTCCACCACCTGACGGCGGGCTCGCCTGGGTGGGGGCCTGGCGGCCGGGTCTGCGGCGGCGCGCTGGGCCGTGCGGCGGCGGAACGTGCCCTGGCCGTGTCCGGCGGAACGGGCTCGAGAGGGGGAGCCCCTGTCCGTGCGTCGCACACCGCGGGCACGTCGTAGCTGATCGCGCGGTTCCCCGCGCCCCTGACGGGGCACCTCCCCCCCCCGCTGTGCCAGGGCTGCCCATGGGCCTCCCCCCGGCCTGGCGGCCGGGTCCGGCGGAACGCGCTGGAGAAGGGGAGCCCCTGTCCGTGCCTCGCACACTGCGGGTGCGTCGTAGCTGATCGCGCAGTTCCCCGCGCCCCTGACGGGGGCACACCCCTCCGTTATGCCAGGGCTGCTTCCCCTGGCCTGGCGGGCAGGTCACACGGCGGCGCCCCGGCAGGCGGAAGTCCGCTTGCCGGGGCGCACCATGCTGCGGCGCGCTGGGCGCCGTGGCCTACTTCTCGTCCTCCGTGGAGTCCTCGGTGGCTTCCGGGGACTTCTCGGCCGGGGCCGGGGCCGCGTCGCCCTTGCCGGAGGGCTTCGCGCCGGAGGGCTTCGTACCGGATGGCTTCGTACCGGCTGACTTCGTGCCGGACGACTTCCCGCCGGAGGACTTCGGCTCGGCCGACCCGGTGTCGGCGCCCGACTCCGTGCCGGACGACTCGCCGGAGGCGTTCTCGGCTTCGTCGTCGTCGCCGTCCAGGGCGACATCCGTCACAGCCCCGTCCGCCTCAAGCAGCCGGGTGAGCTGACGGCCCAGCACCCGCTTGAACTTCCGCTGCTGCGGCCGCGTCCGGTCGAGGACCGCGACCTCAAGCTGCTCGGCGGTGAGGCTGCGCTCTCCGCCGTTGTTGTCCCGGGACAGGGAGTCCACAGCGAGCTTGAGCGCCTCGCCGAGCGTCATGCCGTCCCGGTGCCGCTGGTCGAGATAGGTGCCGATCGAATCGGAGTTGCCGCCGACCGCGACCGAGCCGTGCTCGTCCACGATCGAGCCGTCATGGGGAAGCCGGTAGATCTGGTCGTCCTCGGGACCGGCCCCGACCTCGGCGACGATCAGCTCGACCTCGTACGGCTTCTCGGCGTTGCTGGAGAAGATGGTGCCCAGGGTCTGCGCGTAGACGTTGGCGAGGCCGCGGGCCGTCACGTCCTCGCGGTGGTAGGTGTAGCCGCGCAGATCGGCGTAGCGGACCCCGCCGATGCGCAGGTTCTCGAACTCGTTGTATTTGCCGACAGCCGCGAAGGCGATCCGGTCGTAGATCTCGCTGACTTTGTGCAGCGCCCGGGACGGGTTCTCGGCGACGAAGACGATGCCGTCGGTGTACTGGAGCACGACGACGCTGCGGCCGCGCGCGATGCCCTTGCGGGCATACTCGGCGCGGTCGGCCATGGCCTGCTGGGGTGAGACATAAAACGGCGTCGACACCGGCTATCCGTCCCTTTCTGTCAGTGGCGGGTGCATTGACGGATCTTCCGTGCCGTCAGAGGAGCGCGGCCCGCGGGCCGTCCGGCTCTTCGAGCCGCCGCTCGTGGATGGCGCGGGCGATCTCGGACATCTCGGCATCGGTCAGCCGCCGGAAGCCCTCGTCCGTGATGACCGTGACGATGGGGTAGATCCGCCGGGCGAGGTCGGGCCCGCCGGTCGCCGAATCGTCGTCCGCCGCGTCGTAGAGCGCCTGCACGACGGCGGTCGCAGCCTGATGCTCCGTCAGGTCGTCGCGGTAGAGCTTCTTCAGCGAGCCCCGGGCGAAGACCGAACCCGACCCGGTCGAGGCGAAGCCGTGCTCCTCCGAACGCCCACCGGTGATGTCGTACGAGAAGATGCGCCCCTTCTCGCGGTCGACGTCCCAGCCGGTGAACAGCGGCACCACGGCGAGGCCCTGCATCGCCATGCCGAGGTTGCCCCGGATCATTGTGGAGAGCCGGTTGGCCTTGCCCTCCAGGGAGAGCTGGACGCCCTCGACCTTCTCGAAGTGCTCCAGCTCCAGCTGGAACAGCTTGACCATTTCCACGGCAAGACCGGCCGTGCCGGCGATGCCGACGGCCGAGTACTCATCGGCCGGGAAGACCTTCTCGATGTCGCGCTGCGCGATGACGTTGCCCATCGTCGCCCGGCGGTCACCGGCGAGCACCACGCCGCCGGGGAACGTCGCCGCGACGATCGTCGTGCCGTGCGGCGCCTCGACGGCGCCCTGCACCGGCGGCAACGGCCGGTTGCCCGGCAGCAGCTGCGGCGAGTGCTCGCCGAGGAAATCCATGAACGAGGACGAGCCAGGCGTCAGGAAGGCAGCTGGTAGACGCCCGGTGCTACGAGTGTTGGCTTCCACGCGTTTCCTTCCAGATATGCGGCAGCTCGGCGCACTGTGTCGGGGGCATCCCCTAACTTGCCGATGGCCGAATTACAGTTGAAGCACAGTACGCCACGGACCCTACCCGTCTCATGGCAGTGATCCACATGCTCGGCGGGGGCGGCTAAACAGATCACACAGACTCGGCCCTGCTGCTCGACCAAGCTCTCCAACTCAGCCAAGCTCAAGCCGTACTTGCGCTGGAAGTACGATTCGCGGTTTCGCTGGGTGCGGCACTCGCGACAGTAACTCGCCCAGCCATCCGACGAAGATCTGTTGCGTTCCCATTGATCATGAGGCTTGATCTCCTCACACCCCGGGCAACGCTTGTGTCCGGCCGGCACGAGAACCCTGACCCGCACTCTCCGCCCATTGGCCTCCTGGCGCTGCCGGTAGTACTCCGCGCAGCATTCCCGGCAATACGCCTGGAGGCCATCTCCCATGGACTTGTTGCCTGAAAACGCCCCGCGTGGCAGGACTCGGCGGCATCGAGAGCAACGCTTCACAGTATCGTTCACGTATCTGGACTACTGTCCACCCTTTTGAACAAATGACCTCACGAAATCCTCAGCATTCTCTTCCAAGACGTCGTCGATCTCGTCCAGCACCGAGTCCACGTCGTCGGAGAGCTTCTCCTGCCGTTCCTTGAGGTCCTCAGAAGCCTGCGCGTCCTCGGCCTGCTCCTCGACCTCCTCCTTGGAACGCGTCGCCTTCTGCTGTCCACCGTCGGTGTCTTTGGTCGCCATATCCCTCACCCCGCTCGGTTCGACGTACAAGATCAGACCTTACAAGCCAGGCTCGGCATCGAGCCTGGACTTGCTACAACGTTCGGGAACCACCTCGATGATTCCCTGATCGACGGGCTCTCAGACCCGCTCACCCACCTGACAGCACCCGGACCAGTTCCTCGGCCGTGCGGCAGCGGTCCAGCAGCTCCTTCACGTGGTTACGGGTGCCGCGCAGCGGCTCCAGTGTGGGCACGCGCTGCAAGGAGTCGCGGCCCGGCAGGTCGAAGATGACCGAGTCCCAGGACGCCGCGGCCACGTCGTCGGCGTACTGCTCCAGGCAGCGGCCGCGGAAGTAGGCCCGGGTGTCCTCCGGCGGCTTGTTCTCGGCCCGCTCGACCGCCGGCTCGTCCAGGAGCCGCTGCATCTTGCCGCGGGCCGCCAGCCGGTTGTACAGGCCCTTGTCCGGCCGTACGTCCGCGTACTGGAGGTCCACCAGGTGCAGCCGCGCCGCGTCCCAGTCCAGGCTGTCGCGGCGCCGGTAGCCCTCAAGCAGCTCACGCTTGGCCACCCAGTCCAGCTCGCCCGACAGGCTCATTGGATCACGCTCCAGGCGGTTCAGCACGTCCTCCCAGCGGACCAGGACGTCCTTGGTCTGCTCGTCGGCGTCCGAGCCGTAGCGGTCCTCGACATATTTGCGGGCCAGCTCGAAGTACTCCATCTGGAGCTGGACAGCGGTGAGTGTCCGGCCGCTGCGCAGCGTGATCGGCTGCTTCAGCGTCGGGTCGTGGGAGACCTGGTGCAGGGTGCGTACGGGCTGGTCGACGGCGAAGTCCGCGGCGATGAAGCTGTCCTCGATCATGGAGAGGACCAGCGCTGTGGTGCCGAGCTTGAGGTAGGTCGAGATCTCGGAGAGGTTGGCGTCTCCGATGATCACGTGCAGCCGCCGGTACTTCTCCGCGTCGGAGTGCGGCTCGTCGCGTGTGTTGATGATGGGGCGCTTGAGGGTGGTCTCCAGGCCCACCTCGACCTCGAAGTAGTCGGCGCGCTGACTGAGCTGGAAGCCGTGGTCGTGGCCGTCCTGCCCGATGCCGACCCGGCCGGCGCCCGTGACGACCTGCCGGGAGACGAAGAACGGGGTGAGGTGGCGGACGATGTCGGAGAACGGCGTCGCCCGCTTCATCAGGTAGTTCTCGTGGGTGCCGTAGGAGGCGCCCTTGTTGTCGGTGTTGTTCTTGTACAGGTGGATCGGCTGCGCGCCGGGCAGTTGCGCGGCGCGTTCGGCGGCCTCGGCCATGATCCGCTCACCCGCCTTGTCCCACAGCACGGCGTCCCGGGGATTGGTGACCTCCGGCGAGCTGTACTCCGGGTGCGCGTGGTCGACGTACAGCCGCGCGCCATTGGTGAGGATGACGTTGGCCAGGCCGATGTCCTCGTCCGTGAGCTGGCTGGAGTCCGCTGACTCGCGGGCGAGGTCGAAGCCGCGGGCATCCCGCAGCGGGTTCTCCTCCTCGAAGTCCCAGCGGGCGCGGCGCGCCCGGTGCATCGCCGCCGCGTAGGCGTTGACGATCTGGGATGAGGTGAGCATGGCATTGGCGTTCGGGTGGCCGGGGACGGAGATCCCGTACTCCGTCTCGATTCCCATTACTCGCCGTACGGTCATGCGGCCCTCCTTGCCCGGCGGCGCGCCCCGGTGGGGGCGGCGCTCAAGTACCGCTGCGCTTCTCGTCCGTGTGCGGTCCCCGATCCCCCACATCGGCGCGCTGCGGTACCGATGAGCCTAGAGCGGCTTCGCGGCCGTGGGGAGATCATTACAGTCATTGCTCCAGTCCGTCTTCGGCCGGAATCAATCGGTGAAAAACGCGTCCGGCTGCGAATGCCCCCAGGGTCTCCCGCGAAGGGCGGGAGTGGAAGGACATTCGCAGCCGGAGCGCGCTGTTACAGGTACTGACCGGTATTCGCCACCGTGTCGATGGAGCGTCCGGTGTCCGCGCCCTGCTTGCCGGTGACGAGTGTGCGGATGAACACAATCCGCTCGCCCTTCTTGCCGGAGATCCGGGCCCAGTCGTCCGGGTTGGTGGTGTTCGGCAGGTCCTCGTTCTCCTTGAACTCGTCCACGCAGGCGGCGAGCAGGTGGGAGACGCGGAGACCCTTTTGGCTGTGGTCGAGGAAGTCCTTGATGGCCATCTTCTTCGCCCGGTCCACGATGTTCTGGATCATCGCTCCGGAGTTGAAGTCCTTGAAATACAGGACTTCCTTGTCACCATTGGCGTAGGTGACCTCCAAGAAGCGGTTCTCCTCGGATTCCGCGTACATCTGCTCGACGACCGACTGGATCATTCCGCCGAACGCCGCCTCCCGGGACCCGGCGTGCTCGGCCAGGTCGTCGGTGTGCACGGGCAGCGTCGGTGTCAGGTACTTCGAGAAGATGTCCTTGGCCGCTTCGGCGTCCGGACGCTCGATCTTGATCTTCACATCGAGGCGGCCGGGGCGCAGGATCGCGGGGTCGATCATGTCCTCGCGGTTGGAGGCGCCGATGACGATGACGTTCTCCAGGCCCTCCACACCGTCGATCTCGGAGAGCAGCTGCGGGACGATGGTGTTCTCCACGTCCGAGCTGACACCTGATCCACGGGTGCGGAAGAGGGAGTCCATCTCGTCGAAGAAGACGATGACGGGGGTGCCCTCGCTCGCCTTCTCCCGGGCCCGCTGGAAGACCAGGCGGATGTGCCGCTCGGTCTCACCGACGTACTTGTTGAGCAGCTCGGGGCCCTTGATATTGAGGAAGAAGCTCTTGCCCGCCGGCTTGCCGGTCACCTCGGCGACCTTCTTGGCAAGGGAGTTGGCGACGGCCTTGGCGATGAGTGTTTTGCCGCAGCCGGGCGGGCCGTACAACAGGACGCCCTTGGGCGGCCGCAGTTCATGCTCCTTGAAGAGGTCGGGGTAGAGGTAGGGGAGCTCGACCGCGTCGCGGATCAGCTCGATCTGGTTGCCCAGACCGCCGATCTTTGTGTAGTCGATGTCCGGGACCTCTTCGAGGACGAGTTCTTCGACCTCGCTCTTCGGGATGACCTCGTAGACGTAGCCGGATCGGGAGTCGAGCAGCAGGGCGTCGCCGGCCCGGATGTTGATGTCAAGGAGCGGCTCGGCGAGCCGCACCACGCGCTCTTCGTCGGTGTGTCCGATCACCAGGGCCCGCTCGCCGTCCTCAAGGATCTCCTTGAGGGTGACGATGTCCCCCGCGCGCTCAAACTCCATCGCTTCGACCACGTTGAGAGCTTCGTTGAGCATGACCTCCTGGCCACGCCGCAGCTCTTCAAGGTCGACGCTCGGGCTGACATTCACACGGAGTTTTCTGCCTCCGGTGAAGATGTCCGCTGTGCCGTCCTCGTTTGACTGCAGAAAGACACCGAAGCCAGCCGGTGGCTGTGCCAGCCGGTCGACTTCCTCCTTGAGGGCCACGATCTGGTCACGGGCCTCACGGAGTGTGCTGGCGAGCCGCTCATTCTGAGCGGACACGCCCGCCAGGTTGGTCTGCAACTCGACGATCCGCTCTTCGAGAATCCTCGTGTGACGCGGAGAGTCGGCGAGCTTGCGTCGCAGGACGGCGATTTCCTGCTCTAGATAGGCAACCTGGCCGGCTGGGTCCTCAGACCCCCGCCCGGGCCGGATGCCGCGGTTGATGTCGTCGTCGTGGGCTGCCACGGTCCTCACCTCCTCCAAGGGGAGCTGGACGCTTCCTGACCCTACCTGGGCCGGTGCAGGTTGAAACCCCTAGATCACAAACCGTTCGGGGTGTGTCCGATCTTCACCCTTGCGCACGTCCTCACGCCAGAGGAATACCCACCCAACAACATCGGAAAGCGGGCGGTTGTATCGTCGAGACGGTCAACACCCGTCAGGGCTGGCTTCAATTGGTTCACACACGCAGGAACGGCAGGCGAAATGACCGTGCACGACAAGGTCTCCGGCAACGAGACGACGGCCGCCGAATCCGAGGCTCTTGAGGTGTGGATCGACCAGGATCTGTGTACCGGTGACGGCATCTGCGCCCAGTACGCGCCGGACGTCTTCGAGCTCGACATCGATGGCCTCGCCTATGTGAAAGAGCCCACTCCGCCGGGTGAGGAGGCGGAGCTTCTGGCCACGCCCGGGGCGACCGCTCCGGTGCCGCTGCCGCTGCTGGTCGACGTCAGGGACTCGGCCAAGGAATGCCCCGGGGACTGCATCCATGTCCGACGGGTGTCGGACAAAGTCGAGGTCTACGGCCCGGACGCCGGATAAACCCCGGCCTGCGACGCCGGGCAGGTAACTCCGCGTAACACCGGCGCCGCGCAGCGCTCGGCCCGGTCGGGGTATCCGGCGGGAAGGACCCCGCGGCGTGTGGCCGTGGACCGTCCCCCCGGCGGCCGTGCGACGGCCCGCCCCGGCTCAGGCGCCGCTGCCGGGACTCATACGCTGCCGGGCGCGGGCAGCGCCTTGAGCACGAACTTCCCACCCTCCCAGCGCCAGTTGACGTCCCGCTGCCGGTCGGGACAGCAGCGCGGCACCTGGTCCGACGAGTATCCCGAGAGAGTGGCTGAAACTGTTCCGTCGCTGAGCGTGAACTTCTGGACGCTCATGCCCTCCTCGGGCTCCAGGAAGGTGCTCACCACGCGCGGCTTCGTGCTCTTCCCCGCTGGGTTGCCCGCCGGGTTGCCCGCCGGCGCCAGTACGAAGATGCCGCTGGGCGGGGTCCCGGTCCCTGAGTGGCAGCGCACGACGGCGACCGTCTCCGGCCGTCCGTCGCCGTCGAGGTCGCCCGAGACCTGCCGTACGACGTCCACCGCGGCCCGCCCGCAGTCCATCGGGTAGTCGGCGGCGCGCGCGTCGGGCGCGGTCACAGGGCGGGACCCGGGAGCCGACACGGGGCTTGTTGTGGCGGTGGCGTCCGGGGGCTGGAGCGCGGCCGAGCCCGCCACCACGGCGGCGAGCGCGGCGGCCGTGGCGATCCAGTGGGTCCAGCGGGAGCGCGTATGCGGGAGTCCCGGACGGGAGGGCGAGGCGGACACCGCCTGGTCGGGCGGGTCGGGCGCGGCGCTGGGAGGAGGGGTGGACGCAGAGCCTGCCGGGGGCTGCACGCGGATAACTCCTGTGAGAGCTGTGGCGTCGGGGGATGGGCCAGCATGGTGTCATACCTCACACACGACCGGAACAGCCGGGTACGAGACAGGTCACTTCGCCCAACGACACGGCGCCGCCGACGGTTCCCGTGAGGGGAAGTCGTCGGCGGCGCCGTGTCGTTCGTGCTGGGCGGACCGCCACCACCGCCGCGCCCCGGCTGAAGCCGGGGCGGGTCCGCGGTGTTGGTCAGCCTCGGTCCCCCGGGCGCTCGGCGGCGGACGCGCCACCGCTGGTGCTGCCCGGGCCTGTGTAGTCGTCGCCGTACGCGCCCTTGGCGGGGCGGCGGCGGCGCAGCGGCGGCTCGACGCCGTCGGCGAGGCGGCGGGCGGTCAGGAGGAAGCCGGTGTGGCCGATCATCCGGTGGTCGGGGCGGACGGCCAGGCCCTCGACGTGCCAGGTGCGGACCATGGTCTCCCATGCCGACGGCTCGTTGAAGGTGCCGTGCTCCCTGATCGCCTCGACCGTGCGGGCGAGCTGGGTGGTGGTGGCGACGTAGGCGCACACGATGCCGCCGGGGACCAGTGCCTTGGAGACGGCCTCCAGGCACTCCCACGGGGCGAGCATGTCGAGGATGACCCGGTCGACGTCGGTGTCGGAGAGGTTGTCCTGGAGGTCGCCGACGGTGAGCTGCCAGGCGGGGTGCGGGGCACCGAAGTAGCGCTCGACGTTCTGGGTGGCGATCTCGGCGAAGTCGGCGCGGCGCTCGTAGGAGTGCAGCATGCCCTGGTCGCCGATGGCGCGCAGCAGGAAGCTGCTCAGCGAGCCGGAGCCGACGCCCGCCTCGACGACCCGGGCGCCGGGGAAGATGTCGGCCATCGCCAAAATCTGCCCCGCGTCCTTGGGGTAGACCACGGCGGCTCCGCGCGGCATGGACAGGACATAGTCGGGGAGCAGCGGGCGCAGCGCGAGGTAGGCGACGTTCCCGGTGGTACGGACAACACTGCCCTCGGGAGCACCGATCAGCTCGTCGTGCGGGAAGGCACCCTTGTGGGTGTGGAAGCTCTTCCCGGCTTCGAGCGTGAAGGTGTAGTGGCGTCCCTTGGGGTCGGTGAGCTGGACCTGGTCCCCGACTTGGAAGGGCCCGCGACGGCGGGCGGCACCGGTCGGTTCGGACATGTGACCAGCCTACCGGTCCGGCGCGCGCACCCGGACCAGACCGCCTCCGGGGCTGCCGGAGGCCCGTCTCGGATGGGGCCCTTCGGGGCAGGCACGGGCAGGTGCGGGCAACCCCTCAGGCAGGTGCGGGCAGGCAGAGGCAGGCGCAGGCAGGGTTCAGAAGGGCCGGGCCATCGCGGCGACGAAGGCGCGCTCGACGTCCGCCGTGGACAGCACCCCGTAGATCTGTCCGGTCTCCTCCACGACGAGGTACTCCGTGGCCGGGGTGGCACGCAGGGTGTCGAGCAGCTGCTCACCGGCGAGCTCGGCGGAGACCCGCATGCCCGCCTTGATGTCCTGGGCGAGGCCGCTGACGGCGACCCAGGGGCGGCGGTGCTCGGGAATGCCGACGATGGCGGCCTCGCGGACGACGGCTGTCGGTTCGCCGTCGCTGTTGACGACGACCAGCGCGCGGGCTCCCGCCTCGTTCGCGCGGCGCAGGGCCTCGGAGACGGGAGTGTCGGCCGCGACGGGGACGGCGCGCCGGGTGAGGGTGCGGGCGCGCAGATCCGGGAGGCGTTCGCGGAGCCGGGCCACGCGCAGGCTGTTGCCCGCGCCGGTCCAGATGATCGCGGCGAGGATGGCGGCGAGCAGCGCGTCGGTGAGCGAGTCGACGCTGCCGAAGCCCTCGGAGTCACCGAAGCCGCCGGTGTGGGTGAGCAGCGGCAGGCCGATGAGGACGGCGACGGCCAGCGCGCGGCCGGTCCAGGCGGCGGCGACCGTGCCGGTCATCGGCTTGCCGCTGATCTTCCAGATGACGGCGCGCAGCATCCGGCCGCCGTCCAGCGGCAGGCCGGGCAGCAGGTTGAAGGCGGCGACGATGAGGTTGGAGATCATCAGCCCGGCGAGCAGCACACCGGGCACGGTGCCTGGTTCGACGGTCAGCATGCCGAGGTAGAACAGCCCGGCGAGGACGAGCGAGAGCAAGGGGCCCACGAAGGCGAGGACGAACTCGCGGCCGGGGGTCTCCGACTCCTTCTCGATCTCCGAGACGCCGCCGAAGAACTGCAACTGGATGCGGCGTACGGGGAGTTTGAAGCGCAGTGCGGCGACGGTGTGGGCCAGCTCGTGGATGAGCACGGAGGCGTAGAAGGCGATGGCGAAGAACAGCGAGACGAGATAGCGCGCGTTGCCGAGCTCGGGCAGGACGCGGTCGAGCTGACCGCCGAAGACCCAGGTGATGAGGGCGGCCACCAGGAACCAGCTGGGCGCGACGTATACCGGGACGCCGAAGGGCCGGCCCATGAGGAAGCCTCCGCCGGACTCCTTGGGGCGCTCGGGTTTGCGGCCCCCGGGCTCGGTCGGGCGGTCCGGCCCCCCACTGCCGGCCTTCCGCTGCCCGCTGTTTTCCACGGTGTCCTCTCGTTGTCACGTCCCCCGCACCGCCTGCCGCGGTCCCACGATCATGCAGTGTGAGGTGGTCTGCCGTCGATGGTATGCGTCCGGCCTCGCCGGACCCCGCCTCGGCTCCCTCCTGGGCCCCTTCGGGGGCTCTTCGCGCCACGTTCCGCCGCCGCTGTGCGGGGTGCCTCGGCCGCGGGGTGGGCTCGGCTTCCCCCGCACGTCTTCGGGGCTTTGTCCGGCTCGCGATGGCGGGAGTGTCAGTGGGGGGCCGTAGGGTCTTCGGCATGGGAACCACCACCAAGAAGGCGGAGCGGCCGGCCGCCCTGTCGCCGTCGCGCGCCGCCGACTTCATGCGGTGTCCGCTGCTGTACCGCTTTCGCGTGATCGACAAGCTCCCGGAGAAGCCGAGTCCCGCGGCGACCAGGGGCACGGTGGTGCACGCGGTGCTGGAGCGCCTTTTCGACGCTCCGGCGCTGGACCGTACGGCGCCGCGGGCGCGGGCGATGGTGCCCGGTGAGTGGGAGCGGCTGCTCGCCGCCAAGCCGGAGCTGGCCGGGTTGTTCGCGCGGGAGGACGGCAGCGCGGACGCCGAGCGGCTGGCGGGCTGGCTGCGGGAGGCTGAGCAGCTGGTCGAGCGCTGGTTCACGCTGGAGGACCCGGTGCGCCTCGAGCCCGCCGAGCGCGAGCTGTATGTGGAGACGGTGCTGGACTCGGGGCTGACGCTGCGCGGCTACATCGACCGGGTGGACGTCGCCCCGACGGGTGAGGTGCGGGTGGTCGACTACAAGACGGGCAAGGCCCCGCCGCCGCAGTTCCAGGGCGACGCGCTGTTCCAGATGAAGTTCTACGCCCTGGTGCTGTGGCGGCTGCGCGGGGTGGTGCCGCGGCGGCTGCAGCTGGTGTATCTCGGCAGTGGTGATGTGCTGACGTACGACCCGGAGGCGGCGGAGCTGGAGGGCGTGGAGCGCAAGCTGCTCGCGCTGTGGGACGCCATCAGGGAAGCGACCGAGAGCGGCGTGTGGCGCCCGCGGCCGACGAAGCTGTGTGGCTGGTGTGACCACCAGGCGGTCTGCCCGGAATTCGGGGGGACTCCCCCGCCGTACCCCCTGGAGGTCATCCCGGCGCGGTCGGGACCGGAGGGCCAGGGCAGAATGGGGCAGGTCTAACGAAGGAGTTCCCGTGGCGATCCGCGTCCTGCTCGTCGATGACCAGCCGCTGCTGCGTACCGGTTTCCGGATGATCCTGGAGGCCGAGCAGGATCTCGCGGTCGTCGGTGAGGCCGGGGACGGGTTGCAGGCCCTGGACCAGGTGCGGGCGCTTCAGCCCGACGTGGTGCTGATGGACATCCGGATGCCCCGGATGGACGGCGTCGAGGCGACCAGGCAGATCACGGGGCCCGGCCGGGACGGCCCGGCGAAGGTGCTGGTGCTCACCACGTTCGATCTCGACGAATATGTGGTGGAGGCGCTGCGCGCCGGGGCCAGTGGCTTTCTGCTGAAGGACGCGCCCGCCGATGAGCTGGTGCAGGCGATCCGGGTGGTCGCGGCGGGCGAGGCCATGCTGGCCCCGAGCATCACGCGGCGGCTGCTCGACAAGTACGCCGGGCATCTGCCCTCCGGTGAGGAGCCGGTCTCCGACACGCTGCACACGCTGACCGAGCGCGAGGTGGAGGTCCTCAAGCTCGTCGCGCGGGGGCTGTCGAACGCGGAGATCGCCGCTGACCTGTTCGTGAGTGAGACGACGGTCAAGACGCATGTCGGGCATGTGCTGACCAAGCTGGGCCTGCGGGACCGGGTGCAGGCCGCGGTCTACGCGTACGAGAGCGGGCTGGTCCGTCCCGGCGCGCAGTGACCTGCCGGTAGCGCGCTGGTACGTCAGCCGCGGGGATACGTCAGCGGGGCGGATGCCGGATGACCGGTCCGCCCCGCTTTGCCGTTCCCGCGGCTCGCATGCCGTTTCCACAGCTCGTATCCGGAGGTTCCCCGCACGCTGCGCTCGTGGAGGACCTACGGCTCCGGGTCCGTTACGGCGCCTGGACCGCCCCGGCCCCGCCCACCGCGCTGGTGCGGTGGGCGGGGCCGGGGGCCGGGGTGCCGCGCCGAGGGGCGGCTGCCGTGTCGTCAGTCGCCGGACTTGCTGATCTCCCAGAAGCGGAAGACCGTGGATGAGTCGAGGGTCCACTGCAGGCCGGAGATGTTGTCGCGCGCCACGGCGTACTGCTTGCCCTGCCACAGCGGGATGACCGGCAGGTCCTCCGCGACCTTCTTCTGGATGCGCGCGAAGTCGTCCACGGTGGCCGACCTGCTGGCCTCGGCGGCGGTGGGCGGCAGCAGCTTCGTGGTGATCTCGCGGGCGTCGTAGTGGTTCCCGAGGACGTTGCCCTCACCGAAGAACGGCGCGGTGAAGTTGTCGGGGTCCGGATAGTCCGGCACCCAGCCCTTCACGTAGACGCCGTAGTCGCCGCTCGCGATGCCCTTCTCGTACTTGTCGAAGTCCGCGCTCTTCACGTCGGCCTCGAACAGGCCGCTGGCGTTGAGCTGCTTGGCGATCAGACGCAGCGCCGGGCCCGTGCCCGGACCGTAGCGGATCGGGGTGGCCCACAGGGTCAGCTTGACCTTGTCGTCCACACCGGACGCGCGCAGGGCCGCCTGGGCCTTGGCACGCTGCGGCCGGTCGCCGTACAGGTCGTAGAACGGCGTCTTGTGACCGGTGATACCGGCCGGGACGATGGAGTACAGCGGCTCGGCCGTGCGCTGGTAGACGTCCCGGACCAGCGCGTTCCGGTCGATGAGGTACGCGACGGCCTTGCGCACGCCCAGCTTGCCCGCCACCGGGTCGCGCATGTTGAAGACCAGGTGCTGGACCTCGGCGCCGGTGCCCTCGGTGACCTGGAGCTTGTTGTCGCCGCCCGCGCTCGCCTCGATCTCGGCGACGGTCTGCGTCTCCAGGCCGCGGTAGGCGAGGTCGACGTCACCCTCGCGTACGGCGGTGGCGAGTCCGGGCTGGTCTCCGTTGAAGAACTTCATCGTCATGCCGGAGTTGCGGACGTCGGCGGGGCCCTTGTATCCGCCGTTGACGGAGAACTTCGCCTGCTTCTTGTCGAAGGAGTCCAGCCGGTACACGCCGGAGCCGATCGCCTGGTTGTCCGTCCGCAGCTTGTTCTTCGGGTACTCGCGGTGGTCCACGATGGAACCGGCGCCGGAGGCGATCTTCTGCGGGAAGGTGGCGTCGGGGTTCTTCAGCCGGAAGATGACCGTCCGCTCGTCCGGGGTCTCGATCTTCTTGATCGAGGAGAACAGGATGGCGGGGCCCTCCTTGTGGTCGATCTTCAGGGTGCGCTCGAAGGAGAACGCCACGTCCTTCGACGTCAGCTTGTTCCCGTTGCTGAACTCAAGCCCGTTTTGCAACGTGCAACCGAAGACCTTGCTCTCGCCGTCCTTGAAGCCGCAGGTCTTGGCAGCCTCCGGCCGCGGTATGGTGCCGCCCTTCGGGAAGCTGAGCAGCGACTGGAAGACGTTGTTGAACAGCAGCCACGAGCCCGGGTCGTAACCGGCGGCCGGGTCGGTGGAGAGCACCCGGTCCGACATTCCCATGACCACACGCTCACCGGTGCCGCCGCCCGCGCCGTCCTCCGAGCCGCACCCCGCCAGCAGAGCGGCGACGAGCCCCGCACCAACCGGGGCCACCAGCCACTGGACACGTTTCCTCACGTACGCCTACCTCACAGTTTCTTCGGATGTTCCGCCCTGACGGTGACGTCGCCGGCACGGGTGGGGGTCAGCCATCGACGCCTTGGCCCAGTTCCCACAGCCGGAGCTTGCCTGAGGCGTCGACCGCCCATTCGGCTCCGGTGATGTTGTCGCGGGTGACGACATACTGCTTCCCCTGCCACAGCGGCAGCACCGGCACCTCGTCGGCGACGATGTCCTGCGCCCGCTGGAAGTCCTTGACCGTCAGGGCGCGCTGGTCCTGCTGCTGGGTACGCGGAACGAGGATCTTCTCGATCGTGGAGTTGCGGTAGGGGGAGTTGAGGAAGTTGTCCGCGCCGAAGAACGGCGCGATGTAGTTGTCGGGGTCCGGGAAGTCCGGGTACCAGCCCATTCCGTACGCGGCGTACTCGCCCTTGGCCGCGGCCGGACGGTACGCGGACCACGGCACGTCCTTGATCTTCACGTCGAAGAGCCCGCTGGCGTTGAGCTGCCGCCGCAGCGTCTTGAACTCCTTGGTGCTCGCCGGACCGTAGTGGTCGGAGGCGTAGCCCAGGGTCAGCTTGACCGGGGTGGTGATGTCGCCTTCGCGCAGGATGCGGCGGGCCTTGGCGACGTCCGGCTCGCCATAGGTGTTGTAGAACGAGTTGGTGTGCGCGGAGGCGCCCGACGGCACCAGGGAGTACAGCGGTGATCCCGCGCGCTTGTACACGTCGCGCACCAGCTCCTGCCGGTCGACGAGCTGGGCCATGGCCTGCCGTACCGCCTTGCTGCGCACCGACGGCTCGTCGGTGTTGAAGGCGAGGTAGCGGATTTCCTGCCCGGAGGACTCGGTGAGCTTGATGTCCTTGTCGCCGGCGGTGCGCAGTTCGTCGATCTGCTCGGGGGTCAGGGAGCGGTTCAGGGTGCCGATGTCGCCCTTGGTGAGCGCTTTGCCCAGATCCTTTGAGGTGTCGTAGAAGCGCATGACGACCTTGTCGCTGTGCGGTTCGAGGTCGCCCTCGTAGTGCGCGTTCTTGGTGAACACGGCCCTGGAGAGCCGCTGGCCCTTGGCCTCGTTGCGCACCGTGTACGGCCCGGAGCCGACGGCCTCGAAGCCCGCCTTGAGCTTCTTGCCGTCGTACTCCTCGCTGTCGAGGAGGGCGGCGGCGGGGGTGGCTACCTTGTAGGGGAACGTCGCGTCGGGGGCCTTGAGGTGGAAGACGACCTCCTTGTCGCTGGGCGCCTCGACCTTGTCGATGTTGCTCAGCAGCGACTGCGGGCCGTTCTCGTACTTGATCGCCAGCGCGCGGTGGAACGAGAAGACGACGTCTTCGGAGGTGAGCGCGTGCCCGTTGGAGAACTTCAGGCCATCGCGGAGCGTGCAGCGGAACTGCTCGCTCTGCTTGTCCTGGAAGCCGCATTCGCTGGCGGCGTCGGGAACGGGCTGGTTGCCGGAGCGCGGCATGCGCATCAGGGTCTGGAAGACGTTGTGCATCACGCCCCACGCTCCGATGTCGTATGCCTGGGCGGGGTCGAGCGGCGCTGGGGCCGCCTTCGTCGCCTCGATCCGGTCCGTGCTCCCGACAACGATGGAGCCGCCGCTCGCGCCCGCACCGTCCGTGCTCCCGCAACCGGCGAGAACGGAAGTCAGCAGGCCCGCCAACGCGGGTAGCGCCATCGTCTTGCGGTTCATTCTCGGGGGTCTCCCTACCATCGATCCCACGGCCATCCCGTTGTTCGGGATGCGGGCCGCGGGGGTTGCGCAGATGTGCTCGGGGAGACATTAGTAGGCGACGCCAGCATTACTGGAACGCAACGGAGTTGAGGCGATATCTCGACGCTATAACGGGCACCGGCGGGGAGATATGCACCCGCTAGAACGTTTCGTACGAGAGGTCGCCAATCAGGACACATGGGCCTGGCCGAAATCGACCGAATCGGTCAGGCAGCACAGAGAGTCCCCGCCTGTCGACGGGCGCACCGGTGACATAAATCACGCTGGAGTGCGCGCGGCGACGTGAGGGCATTGCCATGTACACGGCTTGTTTGCCGCTCAAGAAATGATCAGGGTTATTCACTGCGCGCGTACCCGCGTACTCCGCGTGCGCGCCGTGATCAATTTCTGTGATCACGACGCTTGGCACGGCCAGCTATGTCTTCCGCGCACAGCGTGAAGGCGCCCGACCGATCGCGGCGAAACGATCGGCAATACGTGATCGCTAAGACGTGATCAGTGTGCGCAGGAATGCGAGATCGACATCCTCCAGCGAGCGGACGACCGTGCGTCCCGCCGCGGGCTCGATGGGCACCACCGAGGGCACCGCGATGACGGGGCAGCCCGCCGCCTCCGCTGACGCCACTCCGGTCACGGTGTCCTCGATGACCACACACCGGCTCGGGTGCGCGCCGAGCCCGGCGGCCGCGAGCAGATACGGGTCAGGGTGCGGCTTGGTCCGCTCGACCTCATCGCCCGCGACGGTCAGCGCGAAGTGCTCGCCGCCGATCGAGCTCAGTATCCGGTCGATGACCCGCCGGTGGGAGGCCGAGACGAGAGCGGTCGGGATGCCGTGCGCGGCGAGCTCGGTGAGCAGCTGCCGGGCGCCCGGCAGCATCGGCACACTGGTCGAGATCAGCTCGGTGAACCGCGTGTTCAGCTGTGTGGTCAGCTCGGCGAGGGCGATGTCGGCGCCCGTGACGTCGATGAGGTAGGAGGCGCTGCGGGTCATCGGGCCGCCGACGACGACCTCCCGGTGCTCGTCGTCCAGCACATGCCCGAGCTCGGCGAAGATCGCGACTTCCGCCGCCCACCACATGCCCTCGGTGTCCACCAGGGTGCCGTCCATGTCGAGCAGGACACCCTGGAGGGCCGCGGCACCGGTGAGGGTCCGCGCAGGGGCGGGGCCCTGGGCCAGGCGGGTGTCGACAGCGGGGATGCTGCTGGTCATCCGTGCACCTCCGTAACGGGAAAGCCCCTCGCGGGGCGGGCCCCGCGGGACGGAAAAGTCCCCACGGGGCACAGGAGCCGGTCACCCTCCGCGAACAGGAGGACAACCGGCTGCTACCGGACCGACAAGTGTACGGCGCGAGGGCCGGACGCGCGCTGGGATATCCGGCGGGGAGGAGCGGGGCGGCCCCCCCACCCACCGCGCTGGGCGGGGGCCGGGGCCGGGTGGACCCGTGCGGCCGGCAGGAGCGGCGGGCGCTCCTGCCGGTGCGGACAGGCCGGTGCGGACAGGCCGGGTCCGGCGGATCGTGCTGGGCAAGCCCCTGTCCGTGCGTCGCGGACCGCGGGTGCGTCGTGGCTGGTCGCGCAGTTCCCCGCGCCCCTGACGGGGCAGACCCTGCGCGGCCCCATGCCGGGCGACCGCTAGCGCGCGTTGAAGTACTTGGCCTGCGGGTGGTGGATCACGATCGCGTCCGTGGACTGCTCCGGGTGGAGCTGGAACTCCTCGGACAGCTCGACACCGATGCGCTCCGGCTCCAGCAGGTTCGCGATCTTCGCGCGGTCCTCCAGGTCCGGGCAGGCGCCGTAGCCGAGCGAGAAGCGGGCGCCCCGGTACTTCAGGTCGAACATGTCCTCGACGGCCTCCGGGTCCTCTCCCGCGAAGCCGAGTTCGGAGCGGACCCGCGCGTGCCAGTACTCGGCCAGCGCCTCGGCCAGCTGCACGGACAGGCCGTGCAGCTCCAGGTAGTCGCGGTAGGAGTCGGCGGCGAACAGCTTGGCCGTGGCCTCGCCGATCCGCGAGCCGACGGTGACGACCTGGAGCCCGACCACGTCCCGCTCCCCCGACTCCTCCGGGCGGAAGAAGTCGGCGAGGCAGAGCCTGCGGCCGCGGCGCTGGCGGGGGAAGGTGAAGCGGGTCCGCTCGGTGCCGTCCTCGTGCAGCAGGACCAGGTCGTCGCCCTTGGAGACACACGGGAAGTAGCCGTAGACGACGGCCGCCTCCAGCAGGTTCTCGGTGAGCAGCTTGTCCAGCCAGCCGCGCAGGCGCGGCCGCCCCTCGGTCTCGACCAGTTCCTCATAGGTGGGTCCTTCGCCGGTGCGGGCCTGCTTGAGCCCCCACTGCCCCTTGAACAGGGCGCCCTCGTCCAGCCAGGACGCGTAGTCCACCAGCTGGATGCCCTTGACGACGCGGGTGCTCCAGAACGGCGGCTCGGGGACCGGGTTGTCGGTGGCCACGTCGGAACGTACGGGCCCCTCCTCCGGCTCCGGCTCGACGACCTCCACCGCGCGCTTGGCGACGCGGCGCTGGCGCAGCTCGGGCAGGGCGGCGCCGGGGACGCCGCGCTTGACCGCGATGAGGGCGTCCATCAGGCGCAGGCCCTCGAAGGCGTCACGGGCGTAGCGGACCTCGCCCTCGTAGATCTCGTGCAGGTCCTGCTCCACGTACGCCCGGGTGAGCGCCGCGCCGCCGAGGATGACGGGGTAGTCCGCCGCCATCTTGCGCTGGTTCAGCTCCTGCAGGTTCTCCTTCATGATCACGGTGGACTTCACCAGCAGTCCTGACATCCCGATCACGTCGGCCCGGTGCTCCTCGGCCGCCTCAAGGATCGCCGAGACCGGCTGCTTGATGCCCAGGTTGACGACGTTGTAGCCGTTGTTGGACAGGATGATGTCGACCAGGTTCTTGCCGATGTCGTGGACGTCGCCGCGCACGGTGGCGAGCACGATGGTGCCCTTGCCATCCGCGTCGGTCTTCTCCATGTGCGGCTCCAGGTGGGCCACCGCCGTCTTCATGACCTCGGCGGACTGGAGGACGAACGGCAGCTGCATCTGGCCGGAGCCGAACAGCTCGCCGACCACCTTCATGCCCTCAAGGAGCGTGTCGTTGACGATGGCCAGGGCCGGCCGGCTGGTCAGGGCCTCGTCCAGGTCGGCGGTCAGGCCGTTCTTCTCGCCGTCGATGATGCGGCGCTGGAGCCGCTCGTCCAGCGGCAGCGCCATCAGTTCCTCGGCCTTGCCCGCCTTCATCGACTTGGTGTTGACGCCCTCGAAGAGCTCCATGAGCCGGTGCAGCGGGTCGTAGCCCTCGGAGCGGCGGTCGTAGACCAGGTCGTGGGCGACCTTGACGTGCTCCGGGTCCAGCCGCGCGATGGGCAGGATCTTGGAGGCGTGGACGATGGCGGAGTCCAGGCCCGCCTTGACGCATTCGTCGAGGAAGACGGAGTTGAGGACGATGCGTGCGGCGGGGTTGAGGCCGAAGGAGACGTTGGACAGGCCCAGCGTGGTCTGCACGTCCGGGCGGCGGCGCTTGAGTTCCCGGATGGCTTCGATGGTGTTGATGCCGTCCTTGCGGGACTCCTCCTGCCCGGTGCAGATGGTGAACGTCAGGCAGTCGATGAGGATGTCCGACTCGTGGATGCCCCAGTTGGTGGTGAGGTCGTTGATGAGCCGCTCGGCGATGGCGACCTTGTTGTCCGCCGTGCGCGCCTGGCCCTCCTCGTCGATGGTCAGCGCCATCAGCGCGGCGCCGTGCTCGGCGGCCAGGGCGGTGACCTTGGCGAACCGGGAGTCGGGGCCGTCGCCGTCCTCGTAGTTGACCGAGTTGATCACCGCGCGGCCGCCCAGCTTCTCCAGCCCGGCGCGCAGGACGTCGACCTCGGTGGAGTCCAGGACGAGCGGGAGGGTGGACGCGGTCGCGAAGCGGCCCGCCAGTTCCTTCATGTCGGCGACGCCGTCGCGGCCGACGTAGTCAACGCACAGGTCGAGCAGGTGCGCGCCCTCGCGGATCTGGTCGCGTGCCATCTCCACGCAGTCGTCCCAGCGGCCTTCCAGCATGGCCTCGCGGAACTTCTTGGACCCGTTGGCGTTCGTCCGCTCGCCGATGGCGAGGTAGGAGGTGTCCTGGCGGAAGGGGACGGTCTGGTAGAGGGAGGCGGCGCCGGGCTCGGGGCGCGGGTCGCGCTCGGTGAGGGTCATGTCCCTGACCCGCTCGACGACCTGCCGCAGGTGCTCGGGGGTGGTGCCGCAGCAGCCGCCGACCAGCGAGAGCCCGTATTCGCGGACGAACACCTCGTGCGCGTCGGCCAGCTCGCCGGGGCTGAGCGGGTAGTGCGCGCCGTTCTTGCCGAGGACGGGCAGTCCGGCGTTGGGCATCGCCGAGACGCGGGTACGGGCGTGCCGGGCCAGATAGCGCAGGTGCTCGCTCATCTCGGCGGGGCCGGTGGCGCAGTTGAGGCCGATCATGTCGATGCCGAGGGGTTCCAGCGCGGTGAGCGCGGCGCCGATCTCGGAGCCGAGCAGCATGGTGCCGGTGGTCTCGACGGTGACCTGGACCAGCAGCGGCAGGTCGGTGCCCGTCTCGGCCAGCGCCCGCTTGACGCCGATCACGGAGGCCTTGGTCTGCAGCAGGTCCTGGGTCGTCTCGACGAGCAGGGCGTCGGCGCCGCCCGCGATGAGTCCGGCGGCGTTTTGCTGGTAGGCGTCGCGCAGTGCCGCGTAGGGAGCGTGGCCGAGGGTGGGGAGCTTGGTGCCGGGGCCGATGGACCCGAGCACCCAGCGGGGGCGGCCGTCGGCGGCGAACTCGTCGGCGACCTCCCGGGCGATGCGGGCGCCCGATTCGGAGAGCTCGAAGATACGGTCCGCGATGTCGTATTCGCCCAGAGCCGCGAGGTTGGCGCCGAAGGTGTTGGTCTCCACGCAGTCCACGCCGACGGCGAAGTACTCCTGGTGCACGGCGCGGACGATGTCGGGGCGGGTGACGTTGAGGATCTCGTTGCAGCCTTCGAGCTGCTCGAAGTCGTCGAGGCTGGGGTCCTGCGCCTGAAGCATCGTGCCCATCGCACCGTCCGCGACCACCACCCGGGTGGAGAGCGCCTCGCGCAGGGCGTCGACTCGGTCGGTCTGGATGGACGATGACGTATGCGAGGCCATGGATGAGCTCCCTGGGATGCGACGGCTGTCGGCTTTGCGCCTTCCGGTGGACGGCGCACTCGGCCAGCGTAGCTGCCGGTGGTGAGCGAGTGGCGGATGTCCCACTTGGCGGGACGCCGAGCAGAGCGAAACCACTGTGATCTTGATCGTTCAGGGATGCCGTTCCGGTACCCCAGGGTCGGCATGGGCCGATAGTGTTCAGCATTGTCGAACCACATAAGGAGGCAGCGCGATGGCAAGGAACATCCAGTCGCTGGAGCGCGCGGCGGCGATGCTCCGTCTGCTGGCGGGCGGCGAGCGACGCCTGGGCCTGTCCGACATCGCGTCCTCGCTCGATTTGGCCAAGGGTACGGCGCACGGCATCCTGCGCACCCTCCAGCAGGAGGGATTCGTCGAGCAGGACCCCGCCTCGGGCCGCTATCAGCTGGGCGCCGAGCTGCTGCGTCTCGGCAACAGCTATCTGGACGTCCACGAGCTGCGCGCCCGCGCCCTGGTGTGGGCCGACGACCTGGCCCGCTCCAGCGGCGAGAGCGTCTATCTGGGGGTGCTGCACCAGCAGGGCGTACTGATCGTGCACCACGTCTTCAGGCCCGACGACAGCCGGCAGGTCCTTGAGGTGGGGGCCATGCACCCGCTGCACAGCACCGCGCTGGGCAAGGTGATCTCCGCGTACGACCCGGTGGCGCACACCGAGGCCACCGAGGGCGAGCGCACCGCGTTCACGCCGCGCACGGTGACGGGGACCGCCGAGTTCGAGGACGTGCTCGACCTGACCCGGGCGCGTGGCTGGGCGGCCGACGTGGAGGAGACCTGGGAGGGTGTGGGCTCGGTGGCCGCGCCGATCCACGACCGGCGCCGCATGCCGGTGGGCGCCGTGGGCGTCACCGGCGCGGTGGAGCGGGTGTGCGCGGACGGCGCGCTACGTTCGGAGCTGGTGGCCGCCGTACGGGACTGCGCGCGGGGAGTCTCCCGCGACCTGGGCGCCGGCCGCTTCTGAGCCGGGCGCGAGCCGCCGCCCCGATCCGTAACGACCCCACCTGTTCCCAGCCAGTTACCTGCAAGTTTTCAGTCACAGAACTCTTGACGCGCTCTTTGCAGTGAAGAAAACTGCCGTGCATCGGTCGGCATTGTCGAACACCTAACGACAATATTCGCTATGGTGGTCTCTGCCGCGGGCCGATCAACGCCCTCTCGGAGGGCGCGAACCCCGGAGGGACCCGGGGTTCGCCTTCCCCTGGACGAAGGACAAAGGAGTCGCGGGTGTCCAGCTCCGACATCTTCATCGGCGAGACCATCGGTACCGCCGTTCTGATCCTGCTGGGCGGTGGCGTCTGCGCCGCCGTCACGCTCAAGCGGTCAAAGGCGCTCAACGCGGGCTGGCTCGCCATCACCTTCGGGTGGGGTTTCGCCGTCCTGACAGGCGCGTACATCTCCGCCGGTGTCTCCGGCGCCCACCTCAACCCGGCGGTGACCATAGGTCTCGCCATCAAGGGCGGCAAGGGCGGCACCGAGTGGGGCGACGTACCGCTCTACCTGGCCTCGCAGCTGCTCGGCGCGATGATCGGCGCGCTGCTCGTGTGGGTCACCTACTACGGCCAATTCCAGGCCCATCTGACCGACCCTGAGATCGTGAAGGCCACCACCGGTGACGAGGGCATGGTCGACAAGGCCGCCGCTCCCGCCGCCGGACCCGTGCTCGGCATCTTCTCGACCGGCCCGGAGATCCGCAACGCCGTACAGAACCTGGCCACCGAGATCATCGCCACCACCGTGCTCGTGCTGGCCATCCTCACCCAGGGCCTCACCCCGGGCCTGGGCGTCTCCGGCACCGGTGTGCTGATGACCGCGCTGGTCGTGGTCGGCCTCGGACTCTCCCTCGGCGGCCCGACCGGCTACGCCATCAACCCGGTGCGCGACCTCGGCCCGCGTATCGTGCACGCCCTGCTGCCGCTGCCCAACAAGGGCGGGTCCGACTGGGGCTACGCCTGGATTCCCGTCGCGGGCCCGCTCATAGGCGGCGCCCTGGCCGGCGGACTCTACGAACTCGCCTTCGCCTAAGCCCCCACCGACTCACAGCAGGAGCCGCACATCATGACCGACACCCAGGACTTCACCTCAGGGCCCGGCGCCTCTTCCCACGGCCACGGCCCGTTCATCGCCGCGATCGACCAGGGCACCACGTCAAGCCGCTGCATCGTCTTCGACAGAGACGGCCGGATCGTCGCCGTCGACCAGAAGGAACACGAGCAGATCTTCCCCAAGCCCGGGTGGGTCGAGCACGACGCGGCCGAGATCTGGACCAACGTCCAGGAGGTCGTCGCCGCCGCCATCGACAAGGCCGAGATCACCTCCGCCGACGTCAAGGCCATCGGCATCACCAACCAGCGTGAGACCACGCTGCTGTGGGACAAGGCCACGGGCGAGCCGGTGCACAACGCGCTGGTCTGGCAGGACACCCGCACCGACGCCCTGTGCCGGGAACTCGGCCGCAACGTCGGCGCCGACCGCTTCCGCCGCGAGACCGGCCTCCCGCTCGCCTCGTACTTCGCGGGCCCGAAGATCCGCTGGCTGCTCGACAACGTCGAGGGCCTGCGCGAGCGTGCCGAGGCGGGCGAGATCCTCTTCGGCACCATGGACTCCTGGGTCATCTGGAACCTCACCGGCGGCCCCAACGGAGGCGTGCACGTCACCGACGTCACCAACGCCTCCCGCACCATGCTGATGAACCTCCAGACCCTGGACTGGGACGAGCGCATCCTCGCCTCGATGGAGATCCCGGCAGCCGTCCTGCCGCAGATCCGCTCCTCCGCCGAGGTCTACGGCAACGCGTCCGGCGGCGCCCTCGCCGGGGTGCCCGTGGCGTCCGCGCTGGGCGACCAGCAGGCCGCGCTGTTCGGCCAGACCTGCTTCGACAAGGGCGAGGCCAAGTCGACGTACGGCACCGGCACCTTCCTGCTGATGAACACCGGTGACGCGCCCGTCAACTCCTACAACGGCCTGTTGACGACGGTCGGTTACCGCATCGGCGACCAGGCCCCGGTCTACGCCCTTGAGGGCTCGATCGCCGTCACCGGGTCGCTCGTGCAGTGGATGCGCGACCAGATGGGCCTGATCAAGAGCGCCGCCGAGATCGAGACGCTCGCCAGCTCCGTGGACGACAACGGCGGCGCCTACTTCGTGCCCGCCTTCTCCGGCCTGTTCGCCCCGTACTGGCGCGATGACGCGCGCGGCGTCATCGCCGGACTCACCCGGTACGTCACCAAGGCGCACATCGCCCGTGCCGTACTTGAGGCCACCGCCTGGCAGACCCGCGAGATCGTCGACGCCATGACGAAGGACTCGGGCGTCGAACTGACCGCGCTCAAGGTCGACGGCGGAATGACCTCCAACAACCTGCTGATGCAGACCCTCTCGGACTTCCTCGACGCACCCGTGGTGCGCCCGATGGTCGCCGAGACCACCGCACTCGGCGCCGCCTACGCCGCCGGCATCGCCGTCGGCTTCTGGCCCGACACCGACGCGCTGCGTGCCAACTGGCGCCGCGCCGCCGAGTGGACACCCCGTATGGAAGCGGACGTTCGCGACCGCGAGTACAAGAACTGGCTCAAGGCCGTCGAGCGGTCCATGGGCTGGATCGAAGACGAGGAGTAAACATGAGCACCCTGCAGAGCGTCCCCGACACCGGGACGCGCCCGGCTGCCGGTCCCCACCAGGACCGCGCCGAAACCCGGGACCGGCTGTCCAGCGCGACGTACGACCTCCTGGTGATCGGCGGCGGCATTCTGGGCACCTCGGTGGCCTGGCACGCCGCGCAGTCCGGACTGCGGGTCGCCATGGTGGACGCCGGTGACTTCGCCGGCGCCACCTCCTCCGCGTCGTCCAAGCTCGTCCACGGCGGTTTGCGCTACTTGCAGACCGGCTCGGTCAAGCTCGTCGCCGAGAACCACCACGAGCGGCGGGTGCTGGCCAAGGACGTCGCCCCGCACCTGGTCAACCCGCTCAGCTTCTACCTGCCTATCTACAAGGGCGGCCCGCACGGCGCCGCCAAGCTCGGCGCCGGTGTCTTCGCCTACTCCGCGCTGTCCGCCTTCGGCGACGGCGTCGGCCGGATCATCCCCCGGTCCAAGGCCGTGGCCGACATCCCGGCGCTGCGCACGGAGAACCTCAAGGCCGTCGCGTACTTCGGCGACCACCAGATGAACGACTCCCGGGTCGCCGTCATGACCGTGCGCGCCGCGGTCGAGTCCGGCGCCGTCGTGCTCAACCACGCCGAGGTGCGCGGTCTGCGCTTCACCGACGGCCGCGTCACGGGCGCGGAGCTGAAGGACCGCCTCGACGGCGACGAGTTCGGGGTGGACGCCCGCATCGTCCTCAACGCCACCGGGCCGTGGGTGGACCACCTGCGCACCATGGAGGACAAGGCCTCGGCGCCGAGCATCCGGCTCTCCAAGGGCGCGCACGTCGTGCTCAAGCGGAAGGCGCCGTGGAAAGCCGCCATGTCGACCCCGGTCGACAAGTACCGCATCACCTTCGCCCTGCCGTGGGAGGACCAGCTGCTCCTCGGCACCACCGACGAGGTGTACGAGGGCGACCCGGCGGACGTGCGCGCCACCGACGCCGACATCGACCAGATCCTGGAGGAGGCGGCGTACTCCGTCCGCGACGAGCACCTGTCGCGCGACCTGATCAACTACGCCTACGCGGGTCTGCGCGTGCTGCCCGGCGGCCCTGGCGGCACCGAGTCGGCCAAGCGGGAGACCGTCGTCACCGAGGGCACCGGCGGCATGCTGTCCGTCGCGGGCGGCAAGTGGACGACGTACCGGCACATCGGCCGCATGGTCATGCAGAAGCTGGCCAAGCTCCCCGGCGGGCCGCTCACGGCGGATATGGAGCCGCTCTCGCAGCTGCCCCGCCGGGTGCCGCTGCCCGGCATCGCCAACCCGAACGCGGTCGCGCACCGGCTGCTCGTGGACCGCGAGCCCGGCGTGCGGATGGACCCGCTCACCGCCCGGCAGCTCGCCACCCACTACGGCTCGCTCTCCTTCGAGATCGCCCGCCTGGTGGACGAGGACCCGGCGCTCGGCGAGCGCATCCACCCCGAAGGACCGGAGATCTGGGCGCAGGTCGTCTACGCCCGCGACCACGAGTGGGCCGAGACGGTCGACGACGTGCTGCGCCGCCGCACCACGCTCACCGTCCGCGGCCTGGACACCGCCGAGGTCCGCGCGAGGGTCGAGGACATGCTGCGCGGCTGAGGCCGGGACTCACGCGGCCCGGCGGGCCGCGTGAGCGCGACGTGACATGAGGGGAGAGACTCCGGCCGGGGTCTCTCCCCTCATCCGTTTCTTCGCTTCTTCGTTTCTTTTCCCCAGTCTCGCCGCACGGGGGCTTCTCTGTTTCCCGTACGAGGGCGCCTTGCTCACCCCGTGGCGCCGGGCCGTCCGAGGGGGCGCCTCGGCGGGGTCACGTGGACTCCGCGGCGGTCGGCGAGGACTGGGCGGCCTTCCGGACCGGCCAGGGTGGGCGGCGGACCCCATAATGACCTTCATACGTAGGATGTTTTCGGGAGGTCCACCGTGGCGGTCACCGACGAGGCGATCGAGAAGATCAAGGGAATGATCGTTTCCGGCGCGCTGCGGCCGGGCGACCGGCTCCCCAAGGAGAGTGAACTCGCCACCGAACTCGGACTGTCCCGCAACTCGCTGCGCGAGGCCGTGCGCGCCCTGTCCCTGATCCGCATCCTCGACGTACGGCAGGGCGACGGCACGTATGTGACCAGCCTCGACCCGCAACTGCTGCTGGAAGCCCTCAGCTTCGTCGTGGACTTCCACCGCGACGACACGGTGCTGGAGTTCTTCGCGGTCCGCCGCATCCTCGAACCGGCCGCCACCGCGCTCGCCTGCTCCCGCATCAGCGACAGTGAACTGGACGTCCTCACGGAGCAGTTGGACGCCCTCGGGGAGCAGCCTTCCGTGGAGGAACTGGTCGCCAGCGACGTGGAGTTCCACCGGACGATCGTGCGGGCCGCCGGGAACTCCGTCCTGTGCTCACTGCTTGACGGACTCTCGGGCTCGACGAACCGGGCCCGGATCTGGCGGGGCCTCACACAGAAGGACGCGGTCAGCCGGACGCTGCGCGAGCACCGGGCGATCGTCGAGGCGCTGCGCGCCAGGGACGCGGAGGCGGCCCGCTCCTGGTCGACCGTGCACATCGCGAGCGTCGAGCAGTGGCTCCGCTCCACGCTATGAGCTAAACGCTATGAGCCCACAAGGGCTGCGGCCGGAGCTGGTGGAACCCGTAGGCTTGGGGCGCACGCAAATGGAACTGCAACCGGCGGGGGTCACTCCCGACCGCCCCGGTCGGAAGGAGGCGCTGGGTGATCGAGCTTGAGGGGGTCCCCGAGCTGATCGACCCGGTCATGATCTGTGCCTTCGAGGGCTGGAACGACGCGGGAGACGCCGCCTCCACCGCAGTCGGGCACTTGGACCGGGAATGGAAGGGCGAGGTCTTCGCGGCGCTCGACGCCGAGGACTACTACGACTTCCAGGTCAACCGGCCCACCGTCTGGCTGGACGGCGGTGTCCGCAAGGTCACCTGGCCGACCACCCGGCTTTCGGTGGTGCGGACCGGCGGCGACAAGCCACGCGACCTCGTCCTGGTACGGGGCATCGAACCGAGCATGCGCTGGCGCTCGTTCTGCAACGAGATCCTGGGCTTCGCGCACGAGCTGGGTGTGGAGATGGTCGTCGTCCTCGGGGCGCTGCTCGGTGACACCCCGCACACGCGGCCGGTGCCGGTCAGCGGCGTCACCTCGGACCCTGACCTGGCCCGCAGCCTGGATCTTGAGGAGTCCCGCTACGAGGGGCCGACCGGCATCGTCGGCATCCTCCAGGAGTCGTGCACGCACGCGGGGGTCCCGGCGGTGAGCCTGTGGGCGGCGGTGCCGCACTACGTCTCCCAGCCGCCGAACCCGAAGGCGACCCTGGCGCTGCTGAACCGCCTTGAGGATCTGATCGGACTGCGTATCCCGCTCGGCGAACTGCCGGAGGACGCGCGCGCCTGGCAGCTGGGCGTGGACCAGCTGGCGGCCGAGGACTCCGAAGTGGCCGAGTACGTGCAGTCGCTGGAAGAGGCCCGTGACACGGCCGAGCTGCCGGAGGCCACGGGCGAGGCCATCGCCCGCGAGTTCGAGCGGTATCTGCGCCGCCGTGACGGGCATCCAGGGCCCGGCGGCCACGCGACCGAGACGGGCGGCGTCGCGGACGGGCGGGACCGGGAGGGCGGCTCGTACCTGCGGGACGCGAGCAGCGGCCGTACGCGCCCGGCGAGACCGGCCCCGAAGGAGGACCCGGCGGACGCTCCGCGCTCCTCCGGCGCCGCCGACTCCTCCGATGACGGTGGCCCGGCTGCCGACCCGAAGGAGCCCAGGGAGCCTAAGGCGCCGAAGGAGCCGAGGAGTTCCAGGGGCACCAGGGAACCGGACGGCGCGGGCGAAGCCGACTCGGGCCCGAGCGCGGGCTCCGGCTCCGGCTCCGGCTCCGGCGAATCCGAGCCCTCCGGCGAGGCCGACGGCGGCAAGGGCGACGGCGGCAAGGGTGACGGGCGTGACGAGAACGGGTAACTGAACCGGTCAGGACGAAAGCGGCAGGGCGCTCCCCGAGGGGGGCGCCCTGCCGCTTTCGGCAGCCGGTGGAGGGACGGGGCGGAGCGGGCGGCTCAGCCGCTCAGAGGGCGACGCCGAGAAGCGCGTCGACGGCGCGCGAGACCACGCCGGGCGCCCCCTCGTCCGTGCCTCCCTCGGCCGCCTGGCGGGCGGCCCAGCGGTCCACAGCGGCCAGCGCCGCCGGGGCGTCGAGGTCGTCGGCCAGCGCTTCCCTGATCTCCTCGACCACCGCGTCCGCCGTCGGCCCGTCAGGCCGGGAGACGGCCGCGCGCCAGCGTGCGAGACGCTCCCGCGCCTCGCGCAGCACGTCGTCCGTCCACTCCCAGTCGGCGCGGTAGTGGTGCGCCAGCAGGGAGAGCCTGATGGCCGCCGGGTCCACGCCCTCGCGGCGCAGCGTGGAGACGAAGACGAGATTGCCCTTGGACTTGGACATTTTCGCGCCATTGAGGCCGACCATGCCCGCGTGGACGTACGTCTTGGCGAAGGGGCGTTCCCCGGTGAGCGCCTGGGCGTGCGAGGCGCCCATCTCGTGGTGCGGGAAGGCCAGGTCGGAGCCGCCGCCCTGCACGTCGAAGCCCATGCCCAGGTACTTCAGGGCGATGGCCACACACTCGATGTGCCAGCCGGGCCTGCCGCGGCCGAGGGAGGCGCCGTCCCAGCTCGGCTCGCCCTCGCGGGCGGCCGTCCACAGCATCGGGTCGAGCGGGTTCTTCTTGCCGGGGCGCTCCGGGTCGCCGCCGCGCTCGGCGGACAGCCGCCGCATCACCTCGGCGTCGTAGCCCGAGACCCCGCCGAAGTCTGGGTCGGACTCCACCGAGAAGTAGATGTCCCCCTCCAGCTCATAGGCGGCGCCCGCGTCCCGCAGCCGCTCCACCAGCGGCACGATGTCGGGTATCGACTCGACGGCGCCTATGTACTGCTGGGGCGGAAGCATCCGCAGCGCGGTCATGTCCTCGCGGAAGAGCGCGGTCTCCCGTTCGGCGAGCGCGGTCCAGTCGTCGCCGTTCTCGGTGGCCCGCGCCAGCAGTGGGTCATCGATGTCCGTGACGTTCTGGACGTAATGCACCTGCCGCTCGGTGTCGAGCCACACGCGCTGGACGAGGTCGAACGCGTTGTAAGTCGCCGCGTGACCCATATGGGTAGCGTCGTACGGAGTGATGCCGCAGACGTAGAGGCGGGCGACGGGACCGGGGTCGAGGGTGATCGGCCCTCCGGTCGCTGTGTCGTGAATCCGGAGGTCGCGGCCCTTGCCGGGCAGGGCGGGAACCTCAGAAGCGGGCCAGGCATACATGACATGAGCGTAACCGGACGCGGCATCCGGCTACGAACCGGACCCGCTCTCTTGGCGCGATAGGCACTCTTGCGCGCCCGCCCGCTCCATGCTGGTCAGACCGGGGGCCAGGGGATCGCGGGCCACTGCCCGCTGGGCTCCGGGTGCCGGCCGGTCCGTAGAAGATCGGCTACCCGACCGCGCAGGGCATCGGTCTCGGCCGTCGTGATGAGTTCCGCCAAGCGGGCGGCGAGCGGGCCGTTGTCGGCCAAGTCGGCCGAAAGTCGCTGGAGCACGGTGGTCGCCTCGTCCGTCAGCGGCTCGCCCGCCCATCCCCACAGCAGGGTGCGCAGCTTGTCCTCCGCGTGGAAGGTCACCCCGTGGTCGATCGCGAACAGCTGCCCGTCGGCGGTGGGCAGCAGGTGCCCGCCCTTGCGGTCGGCGTTGTTGATGACCGCGTCCAGCACGGCGAGCCTGCGCAGCCGCTCGTCGTCGGAGTGCACCAGCAGCGCGGTACGGCCCTCACCGACCTCGACGTACCCCACGGCCTTCCAGCCGAGCCCCGGCTCCCCGCCCTCGACCAGTGCCAGCAGCTGCGGCCCCGGGTGGTCGCTGTCACCGTCCGGCGTCTCCACCCACAGCTGGCACATCCCCTCGCCGTACGGTCCCTCACGCAGCACCGTCGGCGGGATCAGCCCCCACCCGGTGGCCTCGGAGACCTCGTACGCGGCGACCTCCCGCCGGGCGAGGTCGCCGTCGGGGAAGTCCCACAGCGGCCGCTCCCCCGCCACCGGCTTGTACACACAGGCGAGGGACCGGCCCGCGCCCGTGACCGTGCAGTACAGCACGGCGTTGGACGCCTCCGTCACCCGGCCGCGCACCGTCAGCTCGCCCGACGCCAGCAGCTCGTACGGCGGCACGGCGGGGGACGGCACGGCGAACGGACCCGCGGGGGACGGCACGGAAGGGGACGGTGCGGACGCGGCCGACGCGGGCGGCGTCAGGCCCCCCTGCGGTATCCGTTCTGGCGCGGACATACGTGTCCCTCCGGGTCGAGCGGCAGACTGCACAGCGGGCACGGCGGGCGGCCGGCGTTGACGACTTCGAGCGCGCGCTTGGCGAACGCCCGCGCCATGGTCCCGGTCAGCCGCACCCGGAGCATCGGCGGGCCGTTGACGTCGTCCTGCAGCAGCCGTTCCTCGGCCTCGGCCAGGTCCTCGTCGGTGTCGGCGTCGAGCTCGACGAGCGCCTGTGCCTCCACCACCATCCGCTGGTCATCGCCGTCCCAGGCCAGCGCCATGGTGCCGACCCGGAACTCCTCCTCGACGGGCACGTCCAGCGGTGCGGTGTCCGACAGCTCCGAGGGGGCCACGGCGGGCACCGGGGCGTTGCCCCCGGTGCGTCGCACCACCTCGTCAAGCAGCTCATCGATCCGCTCCGCCAGGGCCTCGACCTGCGCCTTTTCCAAGGCGACGCTGGTGGTGCGGCCGGCTGCGGACGCTTGCAGGAAGAAAGTACGGCGGCCAGGCAGCCCGACCGTACCGGCGACAAAACGGTCCGGCGGGTCATAGAGGAACACCTGACGGGACAACGTCCTGCTCCATTTGTATCGACGGCTTCGACGGCTGGCACCGGCGGAATCGACCGCCGACTCCGCTGGCTCCGCGCTGAGACGGTGGCCTCAGTCGCGCCACCACCCTACTGCGCGTGGCGATCACGGTGCTCCCGCGCCACCCCCCACCGCCGCGTCCCCGGAGCAGCCCTCGACCGCACTCTCGCGCGGGCCGAGGCCGGCGAGGTCACCGGTGTCTCCCAGGCGCAGCAGGAAGGGGCGCAGGCGGGTGTAGCGGATGGCGGTGATCGAGCAGGGCTCCACGGAGATCCGCTGGAACAGGTCGAGGTGCATGCCGAGCGCGTCGGCGACGACCGACTTGATGATGTCGCCGTGCGAGCACATCACGTACGCGGCGTCGTCGCCGTGCTCGGCCTCGACGCGCGCGTTCCAGTCCCGCACCGCGTCCACCGCGCGCGCCTGCATGGCGCGCATCGACTCGCCCGCCGCGCCGGGGAACACCGCCGCCGACGGATGCCGCTGCACGGTCTCCATCAGCGGATCGCCGGACAGCTCGGCGAGCTTGCGGCCCGTCCAGTCGCCGTAGTGGCACTCGCCGATGCGCTCGTCGGTGTGCGAGCTGAGACCCGGCCTCGCGGCGAGCAGCGGGGCCAGCGTCTCCTGGCAGCGCGGCAGCGGGCTGGAGACGGCGGCCGCGAGCGGCAGCGACTCCAGGCGCCCGGGGAGCGCGTCGGCCTGGGCGGTGCCGCGCTCGTCGAGGGTGACTCCGGGCGACCATCCGGCGAGGACTCCCGCGGTGTTGGCGGTGGACCGGCCGTGGCGGATGAGGATCAGCGTGGGCATGCCTGCCAGCGTACGACCCCGCGCTCCGGCGCCGACGGGGCGTACGAAACGGCGCTGGCGATGCATGGAAGCGTCAGGAGGGGAAGAATTCCCGGCGTGATCGTGGACTGTGCCGTGTACCGCGACGGGCGCCGGACGGAGGGCCCCGCCGACATCTCCGACGCGCTCCAGCAGGCGCGGACCGAAGGCGAATCCTTTCTGTGGATTGGCCTGTACGAACCGACGCAAGACGAGTTCGACCGCGTCACCAGCGAGTTCGGGCTGCATCCGCTGGCAGTGGAGGACGCGCTGCGCGCCCACCAAAGGCCCAAGCTTGAGGTGTACGACGACTCGCTGTTCCTGGTCCTCAAGCCCATCCAGTACGTGGAGGAGACCGCCGGCGTCACCACGGGGGAACTGATGATCTTCGTCGGCGACTGCTTCGTGGTCACCGTGCGGCACGGCGAGGCCAACCCGCTCGGCTCCGTGCGCGGACGGCTTGAGCAGAGCCCGGAGGTGCTCAAGCACGGGCCGACGGCCGTGATGTACGCGGTCAGTGACGCCGTGGTGGACCACTATCTGGAGGTCGCCGACGCCCTGCACGTCGATCTCGACGCCCTGGAGACCGACGTCTTCACCCCGGACGACGGCTCCTTCTCGTCGTCGGCCGGCCGGATCTACGCGTTCAAGCGCAAGGTGCTGGAGTTCCGCCGCGCCACGGGCCCGCTGACGGAGCCGATGGCGCGGCTGGCCGGCGCGGGTGTGCCGTTCGTCGACAGCGACTCGCAGCCCTTCTTCCGCGATGTCAGCGACCACCTGACCCGCACCAACGAGCATGTGGACAGCCTCGACCGGTTGCTGTCGGACATCCTCTCGGCGCATCTGGCGCAGATGGGCGTCCGGCAGAACGACGACATGCGCAAGATCTCCGCGTGGGCGGCCATGATCGCCGTGCCCACCATGATCGCCGGGGTGTACGGAATGAACTTCGACCACATGCCGGAGCTGCGGCAGGTGTGGGGCTACCCGGCCGCCGTACTGCTGATGGTCGTCGCGATCTTCGTGCTGCACCGGCTCTTCAAACGGCGCGGCTGGCTCTGAACCGCGGCCGCGGGGCGACTGGAGACCCCGCGCGGACTACGCGAACTCGGGGGCGGCTCCGGCAGACCCGCCCAGCGCGTCGCGCCGCTCCGGCGTCCGCAGCGAGACCATGCGGCGCCAGCCGCCCAGCGCCTCGTACGCGTACACGGCGTGGATTCCGGCGGCGAGCAGCGCCCCCTTCGCCTTCGGCCAGCCGAGGAGGCGCCCCATGTGGGCCATCACGGCGAGGCTCACATCGCGGTACACCCGGATCTCCGCCTGGGCGCTCTCCCTCAGCAGCCGCTGGATCATCTGGCCGTGCCCCTCCGAGGCGAGCCGCAGCAGTTCCTCATGGCAGTAGGCGAGGTGGTTGTCCTCGTCGTGGGAGATCATCCGGACGGCGCGGCCCAGCTCCGGGTGGTCGTCGAAGTGCTTGCGCAGCAGCCGCATCTGCTCGGCGGCGCGCTGCTCGGTGACCCTGCTGTGCGCCAGATAGACGATGATGTCCCGCTCGGTCAGCGGCTCGTCGCGGCGGAGCTTGTCGTGGGCCAGGCCGATGCCCTGGTTCTCCAGCAGCATCGTGTAGTCGGTCTCCGGAGGGACGCCGGTCTCCTCCAGCCCGCGCTTGCGCAGCAGCGCACGGAAGATCCGACCGTGCTTGTCCTCGTCGGCGCCATGCCTGGTGATCTTCGCCGCCATCCCGCGCCGGCTCGGGGGAACGAGCGCCGCGATGCGCCCGTTCTCCCAGCCCCCCTGGGACTCCCCGCTGGCCGCGATCGAACAGAACAGCTGGAACGAGTCGTCGTTGTCGAGGATCTCCTGGAAAACGCTGCGCGCCGAGAGCATGACGGTTTACCTCCGTGAGCGGCACACGACACATCCGTGAAGAACAAGTCAATTACCGTACGCCGCACAGAGCAACAGCCAGCCGACGAACTCCTCCAAACGAGGGATGCCGGCGGACGCCCCGGGGGCGTAACCAGGCCGCTGGCGAGGCGTTGTGCTCAGTGACGGCCGTGGCGGGGAAGACCCCCGAGCCCCCACCACGGCCGCAGTCCTCCTCGAAGCGGCCGCCGCGCCCGCCATGCTGTGCGGGACGCGGCACCAGCGCCGTACGAGACGTGGCCGGAGCCGCCGTACTCGCGGACGGCGGCTCGCCACTCGGGGCGGCGGCTCCAGAGGTGAGGGCGGCCGCCCCGCAAAGACCCCCGCAGAGGGAACAGCCGCCCGTACGGAGATACGGGCGGCCGCGGACGGAGAACAGCGACTCCGTACAGCGGATCAGCGGCTCCGTACGAGGATCGTGGCTCCGTACGAGGATCGGCGTCAGGCCAGCCCGGCGCGCTCCATCGCCTCCACGCCCGCCCGCAGGCCCGCGATCCGCTCGTCGAGGGTGAACCCGGCGGGCGCGAGGGACAGCGTGGTGACTCCGGCCTCCGCGTACGCCCTCATCCGGTCGGAGATCCGGTCCACGGGGCCGACGAGCGCGGTGGCGTCGATCAGATCGTGGGGCACGGCCGCGGCGGCGCCCTTCTTGTCACCGGCGAGGTACTTCTCCTGGATCTCGGCGGCCGCCTTCTCGTAGCCCATGCGCTGCGCGAGCTTGTTGTAGAAGTTCTGCTTGGCGCTGCCCATGCCGCCGACGTAGAGCGCGGTGTACGGGCGGAACTGGTCGGCCAGCGCCTCGACGTCGTCGCCGACGGCGAACGGCACGGTGGGCACCACGTCGAAGCCCGCGAGCTCCTTGCCCGCCTTCTCGCGTCCGGCGCGCAGCGCGCCGAGGGTGGTCTCCTCGGCGCTCTCGGGCGCGAAGAGGACCAGGAGCACCCCGTCGGCGATCTCGCCGGTCTGCTCCAGGTTCTTGGGACCGATCGCGGCGATGTACAGCGGGATGTGCTCACGCACCGGGTGCACGGTCAGCTTGAGCGCCTTGCCGGGGCCACCGGGGAGCGGCAGCGTCCAGTGCTCACCCTCGTGGCTGAGCGGCTCCCGCGCCATGGCCTTGCGGATGATCTCCACGTACTCGCGGGTGCGGGCGAGCGGCTTGTCGAACTTCACGCCGTACCAGCCCTCGGAGACCTGCGGGCCCGACACCCCGAGCCCGAGGCGGAACCGGCCGCCGGAGAGCGTGTCGAGGGTGGCGGCGGTCATGGCGGTCATCGCCGGGGTACGTGCCGGAATCTGGAAGATGCCCGCGCCGACATCGATCCGCTCGGTCTGGGCGGCGACCCAGGACAGGACGGTCGGCGCGTCGGAGCCGTACGCCTCCGCCGCCCAGCAGACGGAATAGCCCAGCCGGTCCGCCTCCTGGGCGACCGCGAGGTTGTCCGCGTCCATCCCGGCGCCCCAGTAGCCGAGGTTGATTCCTAGCCGCATCCCGTACCCCTTACCGATCGGTAACGTCGCTGTTCCCGGGACTGTAGCGCGGATACCCCGCAGGCGTCAGTGTTGCGTTATCCACAGGCGAGGACGGGTCGGAGTACGGCCAGTAGTGTCGACGTTCATGGAGCAGAGGCACCTAGGCCGCACGGGGCTGCGGGTATCCAGAATCGGGCTCGGTACGTTGACCTGGGGGCGGGACACTGATGAACACGACGCGGCCGACCAGCTGAAGACCTTCTGGGACGCGGGAGGCACCCTCGTCGACACGGCCGACGTGTACGCCGACGGCAGCGCCGAGTATCTGCTGGGCCAGCTCATCGACGGCCTCGTTCCCCGCAGGGACCTCCTGATCGCCACGAAGGCAGGCAGCGTGCCGGACCCCGACCGGCGCTTCGACTGCTCACGCGGGCATCTCCTCGCAGCGCTGGACGCCTCGCTGGAGCGGCTCGGCACGGACTACGTGGACCTGTGGCAGGTGCACGCGTTCGACGCGTTCACCCCGCTCGACGAGACGCTTCAGGCGCTCGACATCGCGGTCAGCAGCGGCCGCGCGCGCTATGCGGGCGTCTCGAACTTCTGCGGCTGGCAGCTGGCGAAGGCCGCCACCTGGCAACTGGCGGCCCCGGGCGTGCGCACCCGGCTGGCCAGCACCCAGATGGAGTACTCCCTGCTCCAGCGCGGTATCGAACGCGAAGTGCTGCCGGCGGCTCTCGACTTGGGCATCGGCTTACTGCCTTCTTCTCCGCTCGGCCGGGGCGTACTGACGGGTAAGTACCGGCACGCCACCCCCGCGGACTCGCGCGGCGCTTCGGAACATCTGGCGCCCTTCGTCGCCCCGTACCTCGATGACGCGGCGAGCCGGGTCGTGGACGCGGTCGCCACGGCCGCCGACGGGCTCTCGACCACGGCACTGCACGTGGCGCTCGCCTGGGTCCGCGACCGCCCGGGAGTGACCGCCCCCATCATCGGCGCGCGCAACGCGCAGCAGCTCAGAGCGGCTCTGTCGGTGGAGGCGCTTACGCTTCCTGACGAGATCCGCCAAGCGCTCGACGATGTGTCGGCGCCGGTGCACCACTATCCCGATCACGACTGGAGCACGTTGTGAGTTCCGACCGCCTCGTCGGCGAGACCACCTCCGCCCCCGAGGAGGAGTCCACGCCCGCCACCTCGTCGGCTGCCCGGCCCTCCACCGAACCCGCCGGCGCCGCGGGGGCGTCGGAGGCCGCCGGCGCCGCGGGGGCGCCGGAGGGGGCGGGCGCTGGTGGCGCGGGTGCTGGTGGCGCGGGTGCTAGTGGCGCGGGTGCTAGTGGCGCGGGTGCTGGTGGCGCGGGTGCTAGTGGCGCGGGTGCTAGTGGCGCGGGTGCTAGTGGCGCGGGTGCTAGTGGCGCGGGTGCTGGTGAGGTGGCTGGTGCCGGTGGGGAGGATTCTGCTGGGGCTGCTGCCGGTGGGGCGGACTCTCCCGGGTCGGCCTCCGACGAGGCCGGTGTGCCATCGGGCGGCGAGGCGATGGCGGCCGGGGCCGAGACCGGGGTGACGGCGCCCGAGCCCGAGGGCGGGGCAGTCGCCGGCTCAGTCCCCGCCGCGGGGACGGCGACAGCGGCGGAAGCGGAAGAGGCGGAAACAGAGCCGGAGGCGGAAACAGCGGTGGAGGCGGAAACAGAGGCGGGCACCGGGACGGCGGCGGGGATGGAGGCGGCGGACGGTCAGCCGGGGGCGTCCGATGAGCCCACCGCACCCGCCGACCAGCCCACGAGCGGTCATGCCCGCAGCGGTCGCGACGCGGGCGGTCGGGACGAGGACGGTCCGAGCGCGGGCGGTCGGAGCCAGGACGGTCGGAGCGAGGACGGTCAGGCCGAGAGCGGTAAGAAACGGTCTCCCGCTGCCGAGGCGCTGGCCGCCGCGGTGCGCGCGGTGGAGAAGGGTGAAGCCCCGGCGGCCTCGTTCTTCAACGAGTCGTCGCGCAGAGCCGCCCCGGCTCGCCCTGCCGCACCGGGCGCGACGGGCGCAGGCCGTGACGCGAGCGGTGCCGTGGCGGCGCGGGGCCCTGCGGCGCAGCAACAGCCCGGCCGAGACGGTGACGCCACGCACCAGCGAGCCACCGCTGCCGGTCCGTCGGCCCGGCCCACCCCGCCCGGCCACTCAGTGCCGGACCCTTCGGCCGAGTCTGACCGGAGCTCCGGGAGCGGGCACGACGGCTCGGCCGGAGCGGCCGGGGACACCGCCAGGACACACCCGCCCACGGTCGGCGCGGGCACCGGTTCCGGCGCCGGACCGAGCGCCGCCCCCGGAGACGTACGACCCGACGAGGCGCGGCCCGGCAACGCGCGGCCTGGCGACCTGGGGCACGGTGACATGGGTGGCGGCGGCTCTCCGTACGCGGGGACGACGGCCGGGCGTACGGCTGTCGATGAGGCGCCGGAAGAGTTGGGACTGCCCGGGGTGCGCCGGGTGCTCGCGGCGGGCGGGGCCCCCGAGCACCTGGCGGTCCCGGTCCTTCAGACCCTCGGTGAGCGGGCCGCCGACGCGCTGCGCGAGGACCCGTGGCAGCTCCTCGGCGTGCCCGGGGTGTGCCCGGAGCACGCGGACGGGTTCGCGCGGGCCCTGCTGGGCCCGGAGTGCGGCCCGAGCGACGAGCGGCGCTCACGGGCGCTCGTCAGCTGGTTGCTGGAGCGCGCGGCGCTCGAAGGCCATACGGCGCTGGAGACCTCGACCCTGCTGGCCGCGCTCGCCAAGCAGTCCGTGCCCGACCCGGACCAGGCGCTGCGCGACGCGGTCGCGGACGGTGGGGTGCTCGTCTTCCAGGACGCCCTGGAAACCCCTGGGGCGGCGCCCGTCCCCGCGGACGGGGAGGAGGAGGACGAGCAGCCGGTCCGGCTGCTGCTCGGGCTCGATCGGTACGCGCTGGCGGAGGAGAGCCTGGCCGATGGTCTCGCCCGGCTGATCAACACCTTCGATCCGCACGCCGTCCCCAGCCCTGACCAGCAAGAAACCGCCACGGGGCCGGAGAGCTGGGAGGCAGCCGCCGAGGCGGCGCCGTCGCCGTCCGCCGCCGGGCTGTTCCGCGCCGCCGCCGGGAGCGGGGTCGTCGCCCACAGCGGCGGTGACGCGGCCCGCGCCGAACCCGTGGCCCTGGTCGCCGCCGCGCACGCCCAGGGGCTGCGGGCCTGCGCCGCCGCGCACAGCGCCGACGGGCGTCGGCGGCTGGCCGCCGCGTTCGGTGCACACGGACTCCCTGAGACGCTGGCCGTGACGGTCGCAGGGCTCCTGTCGGGCGCCGAGGGGCCGGGTCGGGACGAGGAAGGCGCGCTGGCGCTGGATGTCATCGCCGTTCTGGACGGGTCGCAGCTCGATGTCGAGACAGCGGCCATGCTCGTCGAATCGCTGCCCGACGGCAGCCGTCTCACGCTGAGCGGCGACCCGGGTGTGCTGTGGTCGGCGGGGCCCGGCCGGGTCTTCGCCGACCTGGTAGCCGCCCGCGCCTGCCCGCACGTCGTTTCCCGTACGCCGGACTCCGGCCCGATCGGCGAACTCGTCTCCGGCATCAGCGTCGGCGAGCTCAACCAGGTGGAAGCACCCGGCAAGGAGGTCGTCATCGTGCCTGTGCGGGACGCGGGCGAGGCAGTGCACCGCACGGTCCAGCTGGTCGCGGACTCGGTGCCACGGGCGATCGGCGTTCCCACAACGGACACTCAGGTGATCACCCCCGGCCATGGCGGTGTTGTCGGGACACGCGCGCTGAACGCCGCGCTCAAGGAGCGGCTGAACCCGGGCCCCGGCCGGTTCGGCGGCTTCGACCCCGGCGACCGGGTCGCCTTCGGCGCGGCCCCTGGCCGGACGGTGATCGGCACAGTCGTCTCCGCTGTCCCCGAGGGCCTGCGACTGGACTGCGGCGGCGAGGAACTGGTCGTCCCCCGAGCGCGGGTGAGTGACTCCGTGCGGCACGGCTGGGCGGTCACGGCCCACCAGGCGGCCGGGAGCCGCTGGCCGGCCGCCGTCGTCGTGCTGCCGGGTGACGCGGGCCCGGTGCTGACCCGGGCCTGGATCTACACCGCGTTCAGCCGGGGCGAGCAGCACCTCTCCGTGGTCCACGGGGCGGGCCAGGCCCTCGCCCACGCGGTCACCGAGGTCCCAGCCAAGGAGCGCACGACGCGCCTGCGGTCACTCCTGCGGGCCCAGCACCCCGTCGCCGGATGAACCGGTGAGCTGGATGACCGGGCGAGCTCGGTGACCGGGTGAGCTGACGCGCGATGCCGGCCGTGGGCTGAGCGGTGCCCACGGCCGAGGGGCTCGGACGGCCAGGGTCCGCCGAGCGGTCCGCCAGGCGGACCGGGATGCGGCCGAGGCGCGGCCCGGTCGCTTGGGCAGCGGTCGGGGTCCGCCGGACGGAGCGGTCGAAGCTCGCCGGACGGTCAGTTCTCGGGGCCGAGGATTTCCAGGTCGTCCTCGTCCACGTCGTCGGCCTCCTCATCGAAGACGGCGCTGACGTCGAACCGGCACACAACCCGCTGCGGGTCAGCGTGGTCGAAGGGGGCCGCCAGCCACTCCCCCGGCTCGGCGGGCTCGTCGGCCGCCGCGACCCACAGCGTGGAGTCGCCTTCCTCCAGCCCGAATTCCTTGTGGCGGGAGGCGATCTCGTCGGGCTCGTACTCGCCGAACAGCACCCCGAGGGCGGCGTGGACGCTGCTGCCGACGGCCGCGGCGGCGGCACCGTTGCCCGGCAGGCCGTTCGCGGAGATCACGTCCGGGTCGAGATCAGCGATCCGCTGCGCCTGGGAGAGCAACCGGTGCGGCTCCGCCACCGCGTAATCCCTGCGAATCAGCACGCTGAGCGCGCTCGGCTCCTCCGGCCCGTCGTATGCGGGCAAGTCGTCGTCGCCGGGGATCTCGAAAGGCGTTACTTCGTCGTACGCGTCATAGAGCAGTTCATCGTAGGTCTCGGCAGCCGCGGCCAGTTCGTTGAACGCGGCGTAGACGGCCGGGTCGTCCCCTCCGGCCCGCCGCTCGACAGCGTCGAGGTGGCGGTCCAGCGCGACCTTGACCGCTTCGGCGGCGGCGCGTACCTCGGCAGCGGATGGCTGCGCAGCATCAGACATAGTGCAGACGCTATCCGCACCAGGGCCGTTCCCGCACAATAGATGCGATGCCGGAATACGAATTCTGTGACGTGTACGTTCCTCGGGGCCTCTCCCGGAAGGCGACGACACGCTTACTGACCGACCATGCCGAGTACGGACACTGGGAGTTGGACCGCCTGCGGCTCAACCCTGACGGCAGCCGCAAGGTGCGGTTGCGCCGCCGGATCATCCGGCAGCTGCGCGCTACATGGTGAAACGGTGTGGGCCTCCACGAAGCCGGGGCCCACACCGTTTACCGGGTTTACCGGCCATTCTCCGTGCCTGCCCATGTGCCTGCCCATCCTGACCTGACGTGCCCGTGGGGATCTGCCATGCCCGGAGCCGGTTCCACGCGCTGCCGCACGGCTCTCGGCAGCGCGTGGCCCGCTCGGGGGGGCGCACGGCGGTCCTGACGCCGCTATCCCACGCGTGACCTGCGGTAGAGCACTGTTCCGGCGAGCAGCAGTCCGGCGCTCGTCGGAAGCACAGCGGTGAACGCTCCGCCCCCGCCGGTTTGAGCCAGTTGTTCCGCGGCGGCTCGTCCAGTGCCGACTCCGTCAGCGCTGTTGTGCCCATCACCGGTGCGTTCGGCGTCCGCGTTCAGTGAGGGCGAGGAGCCGTCATGCGCCGCGGCCCCGTACTCGCCGATCTGGCCGCCACGCTCCGTGGCGGTCTCCATCCGCGACGGCGCCCCACCGCGATCGGACACGACCTCGTCGTGCTTCGAGGCCGCGCCGCGGTGTGCCAGCGTCTCCCGGTTCGGCGAGACATCACGCCCCGGGGCGGCCGCACGCCGCGGCGAAGCCCCAAGCGCTGAAGCAATGTCGCGCTGCGGAGCGGCCTCGCGCTGGGGGGCGTTCTCGCGCGCCGACGCAGCCTCGTGCTTGGGCGCAGCCTCGTGCTTGGGGGCGGTCTCCTGCTGCGGGGCCGACTCGCGCTTCGGGGCGGCCTCGCGCTGGGGAGCCACAGCATGCCGAGGCTGAGCCTCCTTCCGCGGCGGCGCCACACGCTCCGGCCGAGGCGGCTCCTCCGACGTCGCACGGCGCTGGTTCGGAGCCTCCCGCTCCGACGCCACGTCCCGTTGCTGCGGGGTCTCGTGCTTCGGTGCGGCCTCCCGCTTCGGGGCGACCTCGTGCTGCTGCGGGGCTTCGTGCTTCGGAGCACCCTCGTGCTTCGGAGCAGCCACGCGCTTGGGGGCAGCCTCGTGCTGCTGCGGGGCCTCCTCCTTCGGCGCGGCTTCCTGCTTCGGGGCAGGCTCGTGCTTGGGTGCGGCCTCGTGCTTGGGGGCGGACTCCCGCTTCGGGGCAGCCTCCGGGTTCGGCGTCGCGTCCCGTTGCTGCGAGGCCTCGCGCTTGGGTGCGGCCTCCTGCTTCGGGGCGACCTCGCGCTTCGGGGCCGCCGCATGCTTCGGCGCGGTCGCCTGCGTCGGCGCGGCTTCCCGCTTCGGGGCAGCCTCGCGCTTCGGGGCGGTCTCGCTCTGGGGAGCCGCAGCCTGCGGAGGCTGAGCCTCCTTCCGCGGCGGCGCCACACGCTCTGGCCGGGGGAGCTCCTTCGACGTCGCACGACGCTGCTGCGGAGCCTCCCGCTCCGGCGCCGTCTTAGCCTTCGCCGCCGCATCCCGCTGCTCCAAGATCGCCTTCGTCGGCGCGACCTCGTGCTTCGGAGCCGCCGCATGCTTCGGCGCGGCCTCCCGCTGCGGCGCAGCCTCGTGCTTGGGGGCGGCCTCGTGCTGCGGCGGAGCATTCCACCGGGGCGGGACCAGCAGTGGCTCAAGCGCCACACCCCGCTCCGTCGCCGTCCACCGCACGGGCATGCCCCGCTTCCGCGGAGCCTCGGGCCGCTGCGTGGCCGCCTGCGCCTGCGGAGCGGCCGGGCGGCGGAGGGCAGCGGATGCCGGGTCGTGCGGCATGTCGGGGAGGTCGCCGCAGGCGTTGCCCATGGTGGGGTTGAGCACGCCGGCGCCGTTTTGGCTGTTGCCGCAGGAGTTCGTCGGCATGTCGACCGGAGCCCCGATGTTGTTCCCCGAGCCGACCCCCGGCGAGCCATAGGCGCCGGCCTGGGCCCGCGCCCAGGTGCCGGGGCCGACAGGCGGCTTGCGGTGCGGGGCCGCGCGGTGGTCACCGCCCGGGTGTCCACTGCCCGCGTGCCCGGCCTCGCCGCCGGTGCCGTGTGGCTCACCGCCGGCGTCGCCCGCGTTGCCACCGGCGTCGCCCGCCTTACCACCGGCGTCGCGCGCCTTACTGCCGGCGTCGCCCGCCTCGTCGCCGTCATCCTGGACACAGCGGTTGCCCATCACCGGGTTGAGTGCCCCGACGGCACTCACGCTGTTGCCGCAGGCGTTGACCGGCACGTTCACCGGAATCTGCACATTGTTGCCGGACAGGAAGCCCGGTGAGTTTCTGGCGTCACCGCTGGCAGCCGAATCCGCGTGGGCGTAGCCGCTGGTCACGGCGAGTACGCCGCTGGCGGCGGCCATGGTGAGCAGGCCCTTCTTCGCGACCGGTCGCATAGATTCGTTCCCCTGACTTGTGCCGTCCGAAAACACGCGTGAGCGCGACATGCCCGCGCGCCAAGCAACCGGGCGGCCCCGGAGTGCATGGCGCGCACTCCCGGAGCCGCCCGGGTCTTACACCCCTAAGGGAGAAAGGAACAACGTCACTTGATGCCGCAAGCGTTGCCCATAGCCGGGTTCAGAAGCCCGATCACATTGACCGTGTTGCCGCACACGTTCACCGGCACGTGAACCGGCACCTGAACGTTGTTGCCGGACAGCACGCCGGGAGAGCCCACAGCGGCGCCCTGAGCACCAGCGTCAGCGGTGGCGATACCCGCACCAGCGAGTACCAGGCCACCAGTGGCAGCCGCAACAGCGACGACCTTCTTGATCATGCTTCCTCCTTGTTGGCAGTGCGGTCCAGCCGCGGACCGCACTCCTGTAACGAAGGGGAAGTGTTCGAGCAATGCGTCAAGCGCGGCGTTCACTCTTCTCAGCTAACGCCCCGCGTGTCCCCCTGGTGGTGTCCGGGACGCCCTCGCGCACTGCCCACCCTGCTCAGCACGCGTCGAGGAACCGGTCCAGCACTCGTACGCCGAACTTCAGTCCGTCCACCGGCACTCGCTCGTCGACGCCGTGGAACATTCCGGCGAAGTCCAGCTCCGGCGGCAGCTTCAGTGGTGCGAAGCCGAAGCCCCGGATGCCGAGGTCGTCGAAGGACTTGGCGTCCGTGCCGGCCGACAAGCAGTACGGCACGGCACGGGCGATGGGGTCCTCCGCCCGCAGAGCGGTCTGCATGGCGTCGACCAGCGCCCCGTCGAAGGTGGTCTCCAGCGCCTTGTCCGCGTGGACGTCCTCGCGCTTGACGCGCGGACCGAGAACGCGGTCGAGGTCGGCCAGGAACTCCTCCTCGAAGCCGGGCAGGAAGCGGCCGTCCACGTGCGCGGTCGCCTGCCCGGGAATGACGTTGACCTTGTAACCGGAACCGAGCATGGTCGGGTTGGCGGTGTTCCGCAGCGTGGCACCGATGATCTTCGCCAGACTGCCGAGCTTGGCCAGAGTGGCGTCCATGTCCTCCGGGTCGAGCGGGGTACCGAGCGCGTCGGAGAGCTCGTCGAGGAAGGACCGTACGGTCTTGGTCACGCGCACCGGGAACTGGTGGCGCCCCAGCCTGCCGACCGCCTCGCACAGCTCGGTGATCGCGTTGTCGTTGTGGATCATTGACCCGTGACCGGCTGTGCCGTCCACGGTGAGCTTCATCCAGTGCATGCCCTTCTGGGCGGTCTCCACGAGGTAGAGCCGCAGGTTCTCGTTGACGGTGAGCGAGAAGCCGCCGACCTCGCTGATCGCCTCGTTGACGCCTTCGAACAGCCCCGGGTGGTTGTCGACGAGGTAGCGGGCGCCGTACGTGCCACCCGCCTCCTCGTCGGCGAGGAAGGCCAGTACGACGTCACGCGGAGGCTTGCGCCCGCTGCGCAACCGGTCCCGGACGACAGCGAGCGTCATCGCGTCCATGTCCTTCATGTCGACCGCGCCCCGCCCCCAGACACAGCCGTCGGCGATCTCCCCCGAGAACGGGTCGTGCGTCCAGTCGTCGGCGTTGGCCGGCACGACGTCGGTGTGCCCGTGGATGAGGAGCGCCGGGCGTGAGGGGTCCTCGCCCTCGATCCGCGCGACCGTTGATGCCCTGCCCCTGTGCGACTCGAAGATCCGCGGTTCGAGCCCCACCTCGGCGAGCTTCTCGGCCACGTACTCGGCGGCGGCGCGCTCACCGGGGCCGGAGTGGTCACCGTAGTTACTGGTGTCGATGCGGATCAGGTCCCGGCACAGGTCGACGACCTCATCCTCGCCAGTGACGGCCTGGGAACCGGTCGCGGCCGGGTTCGACTCGCTCACGCTGCCTCCTCATCGTTCTCACAAGCCGCGCGCGACCGCCCCGCAGGGCACACCGCCCGCGACGGGTCCTCCCCCATCCTCCCGCGCCCGCCCGCGCGACCCAAGGCGGCCATGCCGCCGCCATGCGCCCGTCACAGTCCCGCGGCGTCCGGCCATGTGATCGAGCACGTCCGGATGTTTGCTATGGTTTTCCACGTCGGAACGGCCACGGGCCGACCGGCGGACACCTGGTCCGGGTGGCGGAATGGCAGACGCGCTAGCTTGAGGTGCTAGTGCCCTTTATCGGGCGTGGGGGTTCAAGTCCCCCCTCGGACACCAGCTGAGACCCCTGTTGATCAGGGGTCTTCTGCGTTTCTGGAGCACCTGCGGGCTGTGCGTGACCAGCCACCTGACCAACGGGCCCGCGCATCCCCGTTCTCTCCTCCGGCCCGCCCGGCCGCCTGGTCGCCCGGTCGCCTGGCCGGCAGCCGCGTTATCGCCGGTGTGCGGCGCGGAAGTGACGGTCCCGGGCGTCAGGTACCGCGCCCGCAACGCGCCGCCCCGCCTTTCGGCGAAGGCCGTGCCGCTAGTGGTCATTAGGGGGTGCGGGTGGGGTGCGTGCCTACTGCGTGCTTCCCCTGTTCCACCATGACCTGGCTGGTGAGGACGGCATATGCTCAGGGTAATTGATCGTGTACGTACGGACACGGCCCTGCCTCCGGCCGTTCGGTCTCCGTAGTCCCGCTTTTCCGATCGATCCCTCTCCCCGCCTCCCTCCGCTTCGGCGCCGCAGATCGTCTCCGCCCGATCCGTCTTCGTATGTCCCTTCTCCCACGGTCCGGCCGTCAAAGGTCCCGGCTACAAGGAGGACGCACGGTGTCGCACGCATCTCCCGACTCGATCTGCCACCCCCTCGCCCTCCTGCGAAAAGAGGCCGGGCACACGCACTCCAGTTACGCCCGCCTCGTCGCCGAGACACACGCCGAGCTCGGCCTGGGCCGCGTGGCCGCGCGGCGGGAGAAAGTCTCACGGTGGGAGTCGGGCCGGATCGTCCCCGAGTTATCGGCGCAGTTCGCCATGGCCCGCATCCATGGCGTCCCCAAAGAAGAGGTCCTGCGCCGGACCTGGCCGAACTGGCTCTACCTGGCGACGGGCCACTCGGCGCTCCTGTCGGCTCCCTGGTCGATCGACGAGACACTCAAGGCCCTGGCCAGCGTCGCCGGCGCGGCCGCGCCCCACACGCGGCAGGAGTTCCTCATCCTCTCCGGCCGCGCGGAGACCGCCGAACTCATCGCCTCCTGGAGCGACGCGACGGCCGCTCCCGCCTCCTTGCCCACGCGCGGCCTCCGGCAGATCGGCATGGCCGCCCTGCACGCCCTGGAGCAGCGCCATCTCGCGACGCGGCGGCTGTATGTGGACTTCGGCGCGCACATCGCCCGCCCGTTCGCCGAAGCGGACCTCGAACTGCTCGCCCTCATCTGCCGCGAGGCCCGGTGCGGTGGACGTACCGCCTCGTCCCTCTACGCGGCGGCCGGCAACGCCGCCGCCTTCTGCGGCTGGCTCGCCTTCGACGGCGGCGACCAGGCCAGGGCACAGTCCTGCTACGTGACCGCGCTGCGGGCGGCCGTCACCGCCGATGACACCCAACTCGCCTCGTACGTACTGACGTTGCTGGCTAAGCAGCAGTACGAGTACGCAGATCCCCGCAACGCCCTGGCCCTGCTCGACGCCGCCGCGGCCGCCGTTCGGCGGTCGCGTCCCAGCCCGCGGGTCACCGCCCTGCTCGCTTCCACCAGGTCCACCGCCCACGCACGCCTGGGGCAGGCCGCGCTGTTCGACCGCTACACCGACGCGGCGTTCACCGCCTATGTGTCCGGCCCCCACGACGACGACCCCGACTTCACCGACTGGCTCGTCGAAGACCAGCTGGCCTTGATGGCGGGCACCAGCGCCATAAAGCTCGGCCAGCCGGCCAAGGCGCTGGCCTGGCTGGACCCCGTGCTCGGCGGGGCGGACGGCGACACGGCGACGCCGTCTCGCGAGGCCGCGTACAGCCTCACGTCGGCAGGCCAGGCCCATCTCGCCCTCGGCGACGTGGAAGCGGCCGTTCGCTGCGCGGACCGGGTGGCTTCGCTGCTCACCGAGACGCCGTCACGCATGGCACGCGCGGCGTTCGGGTGCCTCAGGTCGGCGCTGGCGGACCACAGCCATCTCCCGGCCGTGCGCGACCTGCTGTCGCGGACGGGCGCCGGATGAACGACACCCGCTCCCCCGCGACCCGTCTCGTCACATCACGTCGCACCACGCCACGCCGCCCAGCGGTCAGCGCTTCAGCCATGGCGAACGCACACGGTGAACGAGCGGGGGTCGACGAGCGGGGTCAACGAGCGTGGTGGCACAGCATGGTGGCGGCACGCGGCGGCAGAGCGCAGTGACAGAAGAAGCAGCAGCAAGGCACTCACTTACGCCTTTCCGGCGCCCCTTTTCCGCTGCTTCTCTGGTGATGCGCACGATGTGCGGGCACGGGCCCCGAGGGGCGATTCGCCCGGCGTAGAACGTGAACGGTGCGCGGCGCACGTGCCCGAGAGCGGCCGTGCGGTCCGGTAGCAGCCCGGTCGGCCGGGCTGGACGTGTCCGGCTACGCGCTGGCGGCCGCCAGGCGAGCGACCTCTCCACCGACGGGACGGCAACCATGACGACTTCACGCTCCACCCACGCGGTGGTCTTGGGCGGCGGGCTCGCGGGCATGCTGGCCGCCAGCGCACTGGCCGGCCACGCGGACCGCGTCACGATCCTGGACCGCGACCGGCTACCGGCCGGTCCCGCCTCCCGCAAGGGCGTGCCGCAGGACGTGCACACGCACATGCTGCTGGCCCACGGGGCCCGCATCATCGACACCCTGTTGCCAGGTGCCCTGGACCGGCTGCTGGCCGCCGGGGCGCACCGCCTCACCGTGCCCGCCGACGTGGTGACGAGCACGGCCAGGGGCTGGGTCCGGCGCGAGCCGGGGGTCCAGTTCATCGTCACCTGTGGACGTCCGCTGCTGGACTGGACGGTGCGGGAGGCGGCCCTCGCGCGCACGGGTGTCACCCTGCGCGACAACATGCACGTCGAGGGGCTGGAAGGGACCGCGAAGCGGGTGACCGGGGTCCGCGTCCGGGACCGTGGAAGCCAGGAGTCCGGCACCGTGGAGGCGGATCTCGTGGTCGACGCCACGGGGCGCGGCTCGAAGTCCGCCTCCTGGCTCACCGGTCTCGGCCTGCCCGCGGTGCGGGAGCAGATCATCGAAACCGGACTCGCCTACGCCACACAGATCTTCCGGGCGCTGCCCGGCACCGAGCGCGGCTTCCCCGCGATCAACGTCCTCGACCATCCCCTTGACCCCAAGCCCGGCCAGTCGGGTGTGATCCTGCCCATCGAGGACGGCAAGTGGGCCGTCACCCTGTCCGGTGTCCGGGGGAACGAGCCGCCGAAGGACCTGGAGGGTTTCATCACGTTCGCCCGCGGCCTGCGCCACCCGCTCATCGGCGACATCATCGCGGTCGCCGAACCGGTGGGCGCCCTTCACGGCACCCGCTCCACGTCCAATCGCAGGCGCTACTACGAGGATCTGCCCCACTGGCCGAGGGGGCTCGTCGTGGTCGGGGACGCGTTGGCGGCGTTCAACCCGATCTACGGCCACGGCATGTCCGCCGCCGCGAGGGCCGCCGCCACGCTGCGGGCCGGTCTTGTGCGGCACGGGCTCTCCGGCTCTGTCTCGCGTTACGTCCAACGGGCCCTGGCCAACGCGGTCAAGGACCCGTGGACGATGGCCACCGGACAGGACATCTTCTGCCCCACGGTGGTGGGTGCCAGGCCGAGCCCGGCCGACTGGCTGCTGCGGCGCTACATGGACCGCCTCACCGCCGTCTCCGCGACCCGCCCGGCGGTCAACGCCGTCCTGGCGGACACCTTCACCCTGTCGGCGCCGCTGTCCCGGCTGGTGCGGCCGGGCATGCTGTTCCACAGCCTGCGGGGCCCGGGCCGGGCCGCTCTCACCAGCCCGCCGTTGACCGTACGGGAACGCGAACTCCTCTCGCGGCACCGGGCGTGACAGGCGCGTGAGACCAGCGCGCGCGTGCGCCGCCGTGCCGCGCGCTGCGCCCCAGGCGGCGCCAACGGCGGTGCCGGCGACCGGAATACACCCGCGCCGCGCGCGGCGGCGCGGGTACGCTGTCAGGGGCACGACCTGGCGCCCGAGGCAGCTCGGCGCCGGGGCCAACGATGGGGTGTCACCTGCCAGTTACCCGCCCTACGCGCTGTGCTAGCGTCGAGGACCGCCTTGGCCCGGATCGCTGTGGCGGAGCCCCGGGGGGACCGGGTTCGCGTGACGCCCCAGGAAAGACCCGGGGAAGACTGGGGAGAGCCGCAGTGACCACCGACGACCCGGCCCTGGCCAACGACAACAGGGGCGGGGAGACCGCCGCGCCGGCACCACTGACGCCGACACCACTGGTACCGGCACCACTGACCTCGCCGCCCCACGCCACGCGGGCAGAGGGCCCGGCGGACCCTGTGGACCCGGTGGACGAGGCCGGCAGGAGCGGGGGGTGGCGCCGGTGGGCGCGCGCCATGGGGCGCCCGGTGCCCGCCGCGCTCGGCCTGGCCGCCGTCCTGCATCTGCTGTGGGTGCTGGTGATCGCGAACAGCGGTGGGGACCTGGCCGCTCAGGACGCGTGGGCGGAATTCGCGCTGGAGCATCCGGGCTCGGCGTACAACCTCGCCTGGTTCGGCGGCATGCACCCCGTCTCGTACAGCGTCATCTCCCCTTATCTGATGGCGGTGCTCGGCGTTCGCACGACGATGGTCCTCGTCGGGACGCTGTCGGCGGGGCTGCTGGCACTGCTGCTCGTACGGAGCCACCGCGTCCGGCGTCCGCTGCTGCCCGCCCTGTACGGGGCGGTGGCGCTGACCTGCAACGCGGTGTCGGGCCGGGTGACGTTCGGGCTCGGCATGCTGTTCGGGCTCGCGGCCGTCGCCGTGATCTTCGCCTGGCCGCGGAAGTGGCGCTCGCGCCGCTGGACGCACCGGCTGGCGCGGGCCGGGCTGGCCGCGTCGCTGTCGGCGCTGGCGACCGCGTCGAGCCCGGTCGCCGGGCTGTACGTGGGCATCGTGGCGGCCGCGCTGTGGCTGACCGGACGGCGGCCCGCCGCGTACGCCCTCGGCGTCACCCCGGCGCTCGTCGTCGGGCTGTCGTCCTGGCTGTTCCCGTTCTCGGGGACGATGCCGATGGAGGCGACGTCGACGATCGTGCCGTTCCTGAGCGGCGTCGCCGTGTTCGCTTTCGCGCCGAAGCAGTGGCGTACGGTCCGGGTCGCCGCCCTTCTCTACGCGCTCGCCGTCGTGCTCGTCTGGCTGATCCCCTCACAGATCGGCTCCAACATCACCCGCTTCGGCATGCTCTTCGGCGGCGTGGTGCTGCTCGCCGCCGTGCCCACGGTCAAGATCTCCCGCCTGGCCGTCAAGCGGGCGTTCAGCCGGAAGTGGGCGGCGCTGACCCTCGCCATCGCGGTGGTGGCCATCGGGCAGGGCTCGCAGTCGGCCGCCGACGTCATCAAGACCACGCCCTCCGAGTCCTGGGCCCGCGAGCTGGACCCGCTGCTTGAGCAGCTGGACCAGGCGGGCGCTGACCGCGGCCGGGTGGAGGTCGTCCCGACGCGCAGCCATCGCGAGGCGTCCGCCATCGCCCCGCACTTCAACCTGGCGCGCGGCTGGAACCGGCAAGCCGACAAGGGCCGCAACCCGCTCTTCTACGACGACACGCTCGCCCCCGCCAGCTACCGCGCGTGGCTGGGGCGTTGGGCCGTGCACTACGTGGTGCTGCCCAAGGACCGGCTGGACGGGGCGGGCGAGGCGGAGGCCGAGCTGGTGCTGTCCGGGCTGCCGTACCTGGAGAAGGTGTGGTCCGACGCCAACTGGAAGCTCTACCGCGTCAAGGACCCGACGCCGGTGGCGGACCGGCCCGCGACGGTCACGCGGGCCGCGGCCGAAGAGCTGACCATCGACGTGGACTCCCCTGGGCCGGTCCTCATCCGCATCCCGTACTCGCCCTGGCTCGGCCTGATAAACGGCGACGGCAGGAACATCGAGGCGCCGAAGAAGGGCGAGGACGGCGCCCCCGCCGTGAACCTCGACGGCTGCCTGACCAAGGAGGTCCGGGAGGCGCCTGAGGGCCAGCCGCAGGACGACTGGACGATGCTGCACGCGCCGCGAGCCGGTACGTACCACGTCGCCGCCCGCTACAAGCTGCCGCGCGGCACGGCCTGCCCCGACGAGCTGGCGGAGTAGCCCAGTGGCGCCGTGGCCCAGGAGCGGCGTAGTGGAGTCAGGCGCCGAAAAATGAGGTGCGGGCGTGCGGGGCGGGTGGCAGACTGCGGCCGCTCACGATGTCGACCTTCAGGAGCAGATGAGATGCGCCAAGCCTTCGGACTCTCCCAGTGCCCCGTTCTGACGAGCGTTTCCGAGGACTTCGCCACTCATGACCACTCCGCACACCCTGAATATCGGCATCCTGGCCCACGTTGACGCGGGCAAGACGAGCCTGACCGAGCGGCTGCTGTTCGACGCGGGCAGCATTGACCGGCTCGGCAGCGTGGACGCCGGAAGCACCCAGACCGACACCGGCGACATCGAACGGCAGCGCGGCATCACCGTGCGCTCGGCCGTCGCCCCGTTCATGGTGGACGGGCGCCAGGTCAACGTCATCGACACACCGGGCCACTCGGACTTCATCGCCGAGGTGGAGCGGGCGCTCGGCGTGCTCGACGGGGCGGTTCTCGTGCTGTCCGCCGTGGAAGGCGTGCAGGCACAGACCCGCGTCCTGATGAAGACACTCCGCGCGCTGCGCCTGCCGACCCTGGTCTTCGTCAACAAGACCGACCGCGCGGGCGCCCGCGACAACGCGCTGCTCGCGGACATCCGCCGCAAGCTGTCGCCGCACATCATCGCCATGAACGCGGTGCACGGGACCGGAACCCCCGAGGCCCGGGTCACCCCGCACTCGCCGGAGTCCGCCGCCTTCGCCGGACACGTGGCCGAGGTGCTCGCCGAACATGACGACGCGCTGCTGGAGCGGCTGGTCGACGGCCAGGCGCCGTCCCCGGACGCACTGCGCGACGCGCTCGCCGCGCAGACCCGCGCGGGCCTGCTGCATCCGCTGTTCTTCGGGTCCGCGCTGACGGGGCAGGGGGTCGGGGCACTGGTCGACGGCCTCGTGCGGCTGCTTCCCGCGCCGGGGGCCACCGATGACGGCATCGCCCGTGGCACGGTCTTCGCCATCGAACGCGGTCCCGCCGGGGAGAAGGTGTGCTACCTGCGAATGCGTTCGGGGAACGTACGCCGTGGGCAGAAGCTCACCCTGCACCGGCCGGAATCCGGCGGTGGCGGCAGTGAGCAGCCCGGCCGGATCACCGCCCTGGAGGTGATCCGCCCGGCGCGGCTGCCCGCTGACGAGCCCGGCGCGCACGGCGGCGACCCCGGTGCACCGTCCGCGCGGCCGCCGGCGCGGGAGGTCGGCGCGGGGAGCATCGCCCGGGTGTGGGGGCTGGCCGGTGCGCGCGTCGGCGACCGGATCGGCCCGTACGCGGAGACCGGTGGCGAGCGGCACTTCACCCCGCCGAGCCTGGAGTCGGTCGTCGTGCCCGCGCGCCCGGAGCTGGGCCCGCGGCTGCACGCCGCCCTGACCGCCCTCGCCGAGCAGGACCCGCTGATCGGGGCGCGCACGGTACCGGGCAGGGGGACGGCCGTGCTGCTGTACGGGGAGGTCCAGAAGGAGGTCATCGCGGAGACGCTCAGCCGCGACTTCGGCGTCGAGGCGACGTTCGAACCGTCCCGCGTCAGACACGCCGAGCGGCCCAGGGGGCGCGGGGAGGCGTACGAGGGGATGGACCGCCATGGTGGCCACGACTTCTGGGCCACCATCGGTCTGCGCGTGGAAGCCGGAGCCCCGGGTTCCGGGATCGGCTACGAGCTGGAGGTGGAACTCGGCTCGCTGCCGCTGGCCTTCCACCGGGCGATCGAGAGCGCGGTGCGCGACACCCTGGCGCAGGGGCTGTACGGCTGGCCGGTGACCGACTGCGCCGTCACGCTGACCCGCAGCGGCTTCGACAGCGTGATCAGCACCGCCGCCGACTTCCGCGACCTCGCGCCGCTGGTCCTCATGCGTGCCCTGCGCGCCGCGGGCACTCAGGTGTACGAGCCGTACCAGGGCTTCGAGCTCGAACTGCCACAGGAGCAGCTGAGTGCGGCCCTTGCCGTGCTGGCCGCGCTGGGCGCGGAGATCACGGAGTCATCGCCCGTCCAGGCCACGCCGGGACAGGCCTCGGGCCAGGCGTCGGGCCAGCAGGCGTCGGGCGGGTGGTGGCTGCGCGGGGGGATGCCCGCCCGTCATGTGCACCGGTTCCAGCGTCGGCTGCCGGGCCTCACCGGTGGCGAGGGGCTGTGGTGGTCGCGCCCGTCCGGCGACCGACCGGTGACGGGGCCGTTCCCCCGCCAGGACCGGTCGGACGGCAACCCCCTTGACCGGGCGGAGTATCTGCGCCACCTCACCCTGCGCGGCATCGAGCGATAGCCGGGGAGCAGCGGACGGGGCGGCGGGCCGGGCCGGGCAGGAGGGCCCGGCCCACCGCGGCGTACGGCTGAAGTCCTCATGGCACGCACAGCTCCCCGCAGGACTTCCCAGCGGCCGGGCCGCCCCGGCGGTGGTCACCGGCGCGGGCTCCGGGCGGTGCCGGAGCCCACCGCGGGGCCAAAGAGCCCAAACCATGGCAGAAAGCAGAACGGATTTCACGCGGGACGCGCACGGATAGGCCAGCAGAGTGAATTCCGAATATTCACTCATTCGGCATGCCGCCGACGCGGCACGCCGATAATCCGACCTTAGCCAATCCGGAGCGAACCGTTGCTACCTTCCCTTTTGGCCGATGAACCCATAAATGAGCCAATGGGGTTGTCGCCACCGGAAGAACGCCATGGTTTATTCTGCGGGAGGCCGCGATGGCTGCGCCCAGCCATACCACTTCATGCAGCGGGGATTCCCCCGCGCCCATTAATGCCTCTGACCGCTATGACTACGACCGCTACAGCCAGTTGGCGGGGCCGTTGACGGACGCGCCGTCCGAAGGCCCCTACCGGGTGCGGTACCGCAGTCTGCTGGCGCAGGAGCGGCACCGGGTGCGGGCCGCCCTGCTGCTGTGCGCCGCTCCCACCGTGTCGGCGATCCTGCTGTTCTGGCTGCTGCGACCCGAGCACTGGGTGCACCGGCAGTACGTGTCCGCCTGGGAGACGGCGGCGGACACCACGATGCTGGTCTCGATCGGGCTGATCGAGGTGTTCCGGCTGTTCACGGTCATCTCCAACGCCCACGCCACGCTCGTGGCCCGCGACCCGGTCCCGGTGCGGGAGCTGCCGGGCACCAAGGTGGCGTTCCTCACCAGCTTCGTACCCGGCAAGGAACCGGTGGAGATGGTGCGGGCCACGCTGAAGGCGGCGACCCAGCTCAGGCACGACGGAGTCGTCGACGTATGGCTGCTCGACGAGGGCGACGACGCCGAGGTCAAGGAGTTGTGCGCCCGTCTTGGTGTGCGGCATTTCTCCCGCAAGGGAGTGCCGAAGTGGAATCAGCCGACGGGCGCTTTCCGGGCCAAAACAAAGCACGGCAACTACAACTCGTGGCTGGACGCGCACGGCGACGCGTACGAATTCATGGCGTGTGTCGATACCGACCATGTGCCGCTTCCCAACTTCCTGGAGCGGATGCTCGGTTACTTCCGCGACCCGGACGTCGCATTCGTCGTCGGGCCGCAGGTCTACGGGAATTACGACTCGCCCGTCACGAAGGCCGCCGAGAGCCAGCAGTTCCTCTTCCACGCGCTCATCCAGCGGGCGGGAAACGCCTACGACGGCGCGATGTTCGTCGGCACCAACAACGCGGTGCGCGTCAGCGCGCTGAAGAGCATCGGCGGTCTGTACGACTCCATCACCGAGGACATGGCCACCGGTTTCGAACTGCACCGCACCCGCAACCCGGAGACGGGCAACAAGTGGCGCTCGGTGTACACGCCGGACGTGCTGGCCGTCGGTGAGGGGCCCACCGCCTGGACGGACTTCTTCACCCAGCAGCTGCGGTGGAGCCGGGGCACCTACGAGACGGTCCTCAAGCAGTACTGGCGGGGCATCCCGACGCTGTCGCCGGGAAAGCTCCTCAACTACTCGCTGATGGTCACGTTCTACCCCATGTCCGCGCTCAACTGGATGCTCTCCGCCCTCTCCTGCGTGCTCTTCCTCGGGCTCGGGGCCTCCGGCATCCAGATCTCCTCCGAGATCTGGATGATGCTCTACAGCGACGCGGCGGCCCTGCAGATCGGGCTGTACATCTGGAACCGGCGGCACAACGTCAGCCCGCACGAACCCCGCGGATCGTCCGGCACCGCCGGTATGGCGCTGTCGGCCGTCTCCGCGCCGATCTACGCCAAGTCGCTGTGCGACGCGGTGCTGCGGCGCAAGAGCCGGTTCGTGGTGACGCCCAAGGGCGACTCGTCCAGCCCCGACCGGCTGGCCACCTTCCGTATCCACCTGCTGTGGGCGGTCCTCTTCAGCGGCGCGCTGATCGCCTCGTTCTTCCTCGGGCACAGCCACGTTGCCATGCGGACCTGGGCGTTGCTCGCTGTGCTGCTGTGCCTGTCGACCCCGGCCATCTGGTACGCCGGGCTGCTGCGCGAGCGGCGGGCGGCGCGCAGGCCCACCGCCGCCCTGCCGGCTGCCCGGGCCGACAGCTCCCCCGGCGGCATGACCACCCGCGCCGTCGGCGGCGCGAGCCCCGACCTGTCGGACGCGGCGGAGACCAGTGACAGCACGCCAAGCACCGCGAACACCGCACATGCCGCAAGCCCTGCCGGCACCGCCGATGACGCCAGTACCGCCGACGCCGACGCCGACGCCGACACCGCCGAGAGTGCCACCCCCGCAGAGAAGGATTCGCTGTGCGCCACCTGATGTCTCCCCGGACCCGTACGGCCGCGGTCGGGGCGACCGCGATGTTCGTACTCGCCGGGCTCAACGCCCCGGCCGCGGTCAGCTACGCCGAGCGGACCTACCACGCCTACAAGATCAACCAACCCGGTTACAAGGCCCACCACGGGCACTGGGCCCTGCTGTCGGTGCCCGACAAGTACCGGGTGAGGGCCATCCACGCGGCGCTGCTGCGCAGCGGCAAGGTGCTGCTGATCGCCGGTTCCGGCAACGACAGGAAGCGGTTCGAGGCCGGGACGTTCGACACGCTGCTGTGGGACCCGGCGAAGGACACCTTCAAGCTCATCCCGACGCCCGAGGACCTGTTCTGCGGCGGGCACTCGCAGCTCCCCGGGGGCCGCATGCTGGTGGCCGGGGGCACCGCGCGCTACGAGGTGCTCGAAGGCGAGGTCGAACGGGCCGCCGGGCCGATGCTCGTGAAGAACGAGGACCCCGACCGCTCACGCTCCTTCCCGAAGGGCACCCTCTTCCACGCCCCCGATGGCCAGACCTACCGGGCGACCCGCGCGTTCAAGGTCGACGCCGCGGAGAAGAAGACCGTAAAGAAGGACACGAAGAAGAACAAGGGCGGAAAGAAGGGGAAGGGAAAGGACGGCAAGGCCGGCAAGGTTGTGGTCACCGCCAGCGAGACCCGGGTCTTCGTGGAGGCGGTCAAGAAGGGCCGCAGCGCCGTACGCGAGAAGCCCGCCCAGTTCTCCATCGGCGGGCTGAAGGGACGCACGAAGCGCAATGTGTACGGCCTCGGGCAGGCCATGACGATGGACAAGCAGGATTACCAGGGCATCAACGGGGCGTACGAGTTCGATCCGAAGGCCGAGCGCTACATCCCGGTCGACCCCATGGATGAGAGCCGCTGGTACCCCACGCTGGTCACGCTCCAGGACGGGCGGGTGCTCGCCGTGTCCGGGCTTGACGACGTGGGGCAGATCATCAACGGCGTCAACGAGGTGTACGACCCGAAGACGAAGAAGTGGTCCAAGGCCCCGAAGCGCTACTTCCCCACCTACCCCGCGCTGTTCCTCACCAAGGGCGGCAAGCTCTTCTACTCCGGTTCCAACGCCGGTTACGGCCCGGCCACCAAGGGCCGCACACCCGGCATGTGGGACCTGCGCCGCAACACGTTCGAGCCCGTCAGGGGACTGACCGACCAGGACCAGACGGAGACCTCCGCCTCCGTGCTGCTGCCGCCCGCCCAGGACCAGAAGGTGATGATCCTCGGCGGGGGCGGCGTCGGCGAGTCGAGCAAGTCCACCCCCCGTACGGCCGTGGTCGACCTGAAGAAGGAGCCGCGCCGCTACGTGAAGGGCCCCAAGCTGCCGCAGGGCACCCGCTACCTGTCGAGCGTGATCCTGCCCGACGACACGGTCTTCACCACCGGCGGCTCCTCCGACTACCGGGGCAAGGGCGACAGCGACGTCCACAAAGCGCAGATCTACTCCCCGCGCACCAACTCCTTCAAGTCCGTCGCCGACCCCGTGGTGGGCCGCAACTACCACTCCTCCGCGCTGCTGCTGCCGGACGGGCGGGTGGCCACCTTCGGCTCGGACCCGCTGTACGCCGACAAGGCCAACACCCAGCCCGGCACCTTCGAACGGCGGGTGGAGATCTACAGCCCGCCCTACATGTACGCGAAGGACCGGCCGACGCTCGGCGCCGGGCCGACGAAGCTGCGGCGCGGCGCCTCGGCGACCTTCCGCACCGGGCACCCCGGCCGCGTGAGCGCCGCCAAGCTCATGCGGCCCAGCGCGGTCACCCACAGCACGGACGTCGAGCAGCGTTCGATCCAGCTCGGCGTCAAGCGCGAGCGCGGCGCGGTGACCGTGTCGGTGCCCGAGGACCGGGCCCTGACGCCGCCCGGCTGGTACATGCTCTTCGTCACCGACGGCAGGGGCACCCCCTCCAAGGCGAAGTGGGTGCACCTGCCCTGACGCCGGTCAGTGCGCGCTCGCGCGGGCCAGATCGAGCGCGTACTCGGGCCACCAGCGGCCCGCGGGAGGACCGCCCCGGCAGGTGCCGTCGGACTCCCCGGGCCGCTTGATCCACAGGTACGCGTCCACTCCCTCCACGCCGGTGGAGATGGTCGGCCGCTCCCCCAGCGCACGGCCCGGCGGGTTGCACCACGTGTCCTCCTTTCCGCCCTTGCCCGCCGGGCCGTTGCCGTTGCGGCTGGTATCGATGACGAAGTGGGAACCGCCGAGCGCCTTCGCCAGGCGGTGCCCGTAGGCGGTGGTGTCGGACGTGGTGTGGAAGTTGGACACGTTCAGCGCGAAGCCGTCGGCGTACTCGACGCCGCTGCTCCGCAGCGGGTCGACCAGCCGCTTGGGGTCCGGCACCCAGCCCGCGTTGCCCGCGTCGAGGTAGACCTTGGTGTTCGGCAGCGAGGACAGCGTGATGACCGCGGACCGCAGCAGGTCCATGCGCTCCTCCCGCAGCTGCGGCCGCACGCAGCCGTCCACGACCTGCGCCACCGCGTCCGGCTCCAGGATGACGAGCGCCTTGCGGTCGCCGATCCCGGCCGCCAGTTCCTCGGCCCAGTCCCGGTAGGCGAGGGCGCCGGGCGCGCCGCCCTTCGAGTGGTTGCCGCAGTCGCGGTACGGGATGTGGTAGCCCACGAGTACCGGGATGCGGCCGGTCTTGGCGGCGGCCTCGGTGAAGCGCCGCGCCCGTTCCTTCGGTTCCTCGCTGATCCACTCCGAGGTCGGCTGGTCCGCGATGGCGCGCAGCAGCCGCGCGTCGTCCGTGCGGCCGTGTGCTTCCCAGGCCCGCACCTGGCGGGCAGCGGCGGTGTCCGGATTTCGCCAGAGCGACGCGGTGTCGGCACGCGGCGACCCGCCGAACGGCAGGCAGCCGCCCAGCACGAGAGCCAGCACCGGCAGCCACCCGACGGAGGCGGCACGCCACGGCAAGGACAGGAGAGGGGGGTTCTTGCGCATCGGTGGTCCCTTGTTCGCTGAAGGGGCATGCCGGGCACGAGTGCGGGGCATGACGGGATATCAGCAGACTCTCCCGATGAAGCGAACTATGGGGGGATATCGGCAGCGTGCGGGGCTGAGGGATGCAGCGGAAATAACCCAAGCGGGTGACCCGGCGCGCGTCCGGCGGCCGCCCTGGCCCGCCCGCCACGGCGGCCGCCGGCCGGGGTGAGGCGTCTCGCACCCCGGGGGTTCTCCGGGCTGCGTATGATCGGCCGGATGAGCTCGAACACCGGTCGCACCGCCTCAGCCGCCCGCCGCCAGCCGTCCGGGAACACCGCCGTGACCTGCAAGGTCACCGTCTGTCGTGGCTGCTGCTGCGGCGACCCCCGCAAGGTGCCCGGGGTCGATCACGCCGGTCAGATCGCCCGCCTGAGGACGGCCCTCGGCCCGGCCGCCGCCGTGCGGGCCTCGGAGTGCCTGGACGTGTGCGACCAGGCCAATGTGATGGTCGTCCAGCCGTCGGCGACGGGCCGGGCGGCGGGCGGGCGGCCGGTGTGGCTCGGGCTCGTCAACGACGACGACGCGCTCGCTGACATCGCGACCTGGATACGCGACGGCGGCCCGGGCATCGCCGAGCCGCCGGGCGTGCTCGACCTGTACGCGTTCACGGTCTCCCGGCGGGTCCGGGAAGCCCTCGACGACTGACAGCCGACCGCCTCCGGCGCGGGGGCAGGGCGCGGCGCGAGGCTGTCAGGCGCCTTCGGCCGGCAGGTCGAGCGCGGGGTTCCGGTCGAAGAAGCCGGTGGGCTTCAGCGAGAAACCGGTGTGGTCGACGGGCATGACGGGCCAGTCCTCCAGCCGGGGCAGGTGCGTCGGGCCGAAGACATGCCACAGCGTGAGGCTGGTGTTCTCCAGCGAGCGGGCCGCGTCCCGCGCGGTCCACTCCGGCAGTCCCGCCCCGCCCAGCTGCTGGTTCGGGTAGTCGCCGTCCGGGTAGCGGCGCTCGGGCCGGTGCCGGGTGACCCACAGGTGCCTGGTCGCGAACGCCACCCGCCGGGCCGCCGACGCGTCCGGCTGCGCCAGCAGCGTCGGGCCGGGCTGCGGGGTGAGGGTGTAGGCGACCGGCTGGCCCATGCGGTTGCGGGAGCCGGGGTTGGTGACGCGCCAGCGGCGGCCCGCCAGGGGGTCGGCCAGGCGTCCGCCGTCGGCGCCGGTGGCGATCGGCGTGGCCCGTACGGTGAAGGCGTTGCCGTTGGGGTTGTCCGGGCCGGGCGGGACCGGGACGACGTCCAGCTCTTCGACCGTGTTGTCGGGCCCGTCGACGGCCACGTCCAGCCGGGCGCAGAAGAAGTGCTGGTGGTACGGGGCGAGCAAGCCGGGCGCGATCTCGGTGGCGTGCGGGGAGACCTCGCCCGGGACGGCGGCCGATGTCTGCACGACGCCGGTGGACTTGGCCTCGAAGGCGATGGTGCCGTCCTGGTAGAAGTACCAGTAGAAGCCGTAGTCGTAGTTGCCGACCGTCGCGATGTAGGAGATGACCAGGCGGCGTGAACGGCGGCTCTCTGCGGCGTTGCCGTTGAAGATGTCGGTGTGTTTCCACAGGAGGCCGTAGTCCTCCTCGTGTATGCATATCGCGTTGGGCAGCGTCTGCGGGTGGCCCAGGTCGTCGTGGAGTACGGCGTCGAGGTAGCGGATCTCGCCCAGGCAGTCGCAGCCCAGCTTCAGGGCGTTGGCGTTGCGGCCCAGCAGGTATTCGCCCGCGTCGAGGAAGTACACCCAGTTGCGGGTCTCCTCGGCCTCGCCGTAGACGACGGCCATCTCGGCGAGGGATGCGCGGTGCAGGACGGGCCGTTCGCGGTCGCCGTCGCGGTGGGTGATCTGGTGCAGGACCAGCCCCTCGCGGGCGTTGAAGTCCACCCGGAACGACCAGTTCTGCCAGGTCAGCAGGGGCCCGTCCAGGGAGAAGGACGGGCCGTCCGGCTGGGTTATCTCCAGCGGGCGCAGGTCGGTGCGGGCGGGCCCGGTGGCCGCCGCGTCGTAGCGGCCGCACTCGGCCGGTATCGGCACGGCGCCGGTGTCGGTGAGCCGTACGACGCGCCGCTCGATGAGGTCCACATCGGCGACGAGACCGGCCACCGGGTGGGCCCAGGGGCTGTCCGTCTCGTCGCACCGCATGAAGGTCAGGGCGCGCATGACACGGCTGCCGCTCTCCCGGGCGAGCGGCAGGTCGCCCGCTCCCATGGGCGCCGCGATGGCGAGCTCCGGGTCGGTGACGCCCCGGTCGGCCATCGCCTTGCGCCACCCGGGGTCGGCCTTGACGATCTCGTCGGCGAGCTCGAACTCGCCGAGGAGGACCGGCGGGTGGCCCTCCGTGGCGGTGTCCAGCGACCGGCAGGAGAGCAGCGTCCCGGCGGTGAGATCTATCAGGGCTTCACCGGCGGCGCCGTCGGCGGAGTCGAGGAGGGTGACCCGTACGCGGCGTACCACCGGGTCGCCGGGGCGGTGCGAGGCGACGGTGTGCCGGTCGGGTTCGTCGAGGAGGACGAGCGGGAAGCGGGTCGTCTCGCTCACCTTGCCCGCTTCTTCGAGGACGCGCCGGGCCGCGGCGTACTCGTCCGCCGTCAGCGGATCGAGGGGGTGGGGGTTCGCTGCCGCGGGACGGGGGTGGCAACAAGTCATGGCGGTGCCTCTCTCGGACGGGGGCGGGTCCGGACGCGGAAGCACACGCGCCGGACGGGACCTGACGGGCCGGGACCCGGAACCACGGGACCGGACCCGACCAGTGTCCGAGGCCGCCGGGGCCGGCTTCCGCGCGGGTCCCCGCGCGGTCAGCCGGAGGCGCCGCTCGACGGCTGGGAGGCCGGAGGGGCCGACTTGGCCGACTGGGCGACCGCGGCGTTCTCCAGCCGGAACGCCTCGTTGCCGAGGCCGATCCGGGCGTGCAGCTCGGGTCGGCGTGCGCGCAGTACCAGCCCGTAGACGACGCCGAGTGCCGCGACGGCGAACATGACGGACGGCAGCAGCCAGGTCAGCGTCTGCGAGGTGCCCGGCGGGAGGAGGACGTCGAACTGCCGGACGCACTTCGCCAGAATCCACACCAGGACGACCGTGGCGACCGCCGCGCAGGCCAGCCGCCATGCCTGGGCCCGTGCGACGCCGCGCCGCCAGAAGAAGACGATGATCGCGACCGAGGTGGTGGACATCAGCATCAGCAGGCCGATGGAGCCGACGTTGGAGCACCAGGCCAGCATCTCGTTGACCGGGTCGCGGTCGGTGAGGGCGAAGGCGAGGACGGCGACGAGGGAGATCCCGCTCTGGAGCAGGGAGCCGATCGCGGGGGCGCCGCTGCTCTTGGACGTCCGTCCGACGGCGCGCGGCAGCAGGCCCTCGCGGCCCATGGCGAAGAAGTAGCGGGCGACGGTGTTGTGGAAGCTCAGCATGGTGGCGAAGATGCCCGACAGCAGGAAGTAGTCGATGACGTGGCCGAAGGTGGAGCCCAGCCGGTCCTCACCGAGGGCGGCCAGCAGCCCGGGGCCCATCTCCCGGGAGGCGCCGACGATGTGGCCGGGCCCGGCGGCGACGCTCATCGCCCAGGCGGTCAGCGCGTAGATCGTCGCGGTGATGCCGACCGCCACGAAGACCGCGCGGCCCACGGACGCCTGCGGGTGCTGTGTCTCCTCGGCGTAGACGGGCGCCGACTCGAAGCCCGCGAAGGCGGCGACGGCGAAGCACAGCGCGGTGCCCACTCCGGCGCTGCTGAGCGTGTCGGGGTTGAGTGCCTCGAAGGTCACGCCCTGCGGTCCCGCGTCGGAGACGAAGACGATGTCGCAGACGACGATGATGCCTATCTCAAGGAACAGGGCGACCGCGAGGAACTTGGTACTGAGGTCGATCTTCCGGACGCCGAGCGCGGTGATGACCGCGAGTCCCAGCAGCGCCGACACCCACCACTTCACGTCGAGTCCGGCGTACCGGTCGAGCATGTAGGAGAGCTGGAAGCCGAAGAGTCCGTAGAGGGCGAACTGCAGGATGCTGTAGGCGACGAGGGCGACGAACGCCGCCGCGGTGCCCGCCGTGCTCCCGAGCCCCCGGGTGATGTACGCGTAGAAGGCGCCCGCGTTGTGCACATGGCGGCTCATCTCGGCGTACGCCACGGTGAACAGGACGAGCGTGACGCCGATGATGACGAAGATGAGCGGCTGCCCGACCAGGCCGATCACCGCGTATCCGGTGACGATGATGGAGGACGAGGAGAGCAGCGGTCCGGCGGCGGCGATGACGGAGACCGTCAGGCCCGCCGATCCGATCCGGTCGGCTCTCAGCGCCCGGTCTTCGCCTTTGAAGGTACTGATCTGGCTCGTACGGTCCGTCAGCATGGGCTGCGCGGTCCTTCCTGGGGGACGGTGACGGGGGGTGCGGTGGGGCTGCGGTGGGCCTTGGGGGAGTTCCCGCCGCGTGGGGGTTCACAGGACGGTGCGGCTCAGCGCGCGGAAGGTCTTCCGCGGGTCCCGGTCCGGGTAGGACCAGGGCGCCTCGGTCACGTACGGGCCGATCCTGTTGATCAGGGCGGTGGCCTCGGCCATCCGCCCTTCCTGGATCTTCGCGTGGGCGAGGAAGTTGAGGTCGATCATGCGGCGCGGGTGTTCCTCGGCCTCCCATTCCAGCCACCAGTCGAACGCGGCCTTGAGGACCTGCTGGGCCCGCCGGGTCGCCCAGTGGCGGGAGGCGGCGGGGTCGCTCGGCTCACGGCCCGCCGCGGCCAGGACCCGGTAGCGCTCGGCGTGGGCGATGACCGGCAGGATGGCCAGCGGGGAGTCGGCGGGGGCCTGTTCGGCGGCCCAGGCGGCGAAGTCGTAGACCTGGTGCAGCGGGTCCCCTGACGGGTCTTCGTCGTGCTCGGCCAGACACGCGGCCATCAGGTGGTGGGCGTGGTGGTGTTCGGCGTGCCGGGCGCGTACCTGGTCGAAGGCGCGCACCTGGTCGTCGGAGGTGCCACGGCGGCGGGCGAGGATGAGCTGGGCGAGCCAGGGCGTGGGGTCGGCCGGGGCCATACGGGCCGCGGCGAGCGCCACGGCCCGTGCCGCCTGGGGGGCGACCTTGCCCCGTATCGACTGGAACGCGGTGGCGCAGGCGAGCAGTACGGCGGCGTCGGCGCTGTCCGGCTCGGCCAGCTGCCAGTCGCTCGCCCACGATGAACTGGCCGGGCCCTCGGCGAGGACGACCATGCGGTGTCCGCGCCGGTCCCAGTCGGGGCCGGTCTCGGCGAGCAGGGCGCGGGCCTTGCCCCAGCGGCCCTGGGCGAGCGCGTTGCGCGCGGCGGCCAGCGGCTCGTCGTCGAGGGCGGGGTCGAGCGCCAGTCGGTCCTTACGCCACGGGCGGCCAAGCGGGGGTGGAGGAGGCGTCATCCGGGAAGTTCCTCCACGACGCTGTCACCTCCAGCCCGCGGCGGCGTCTGCCCGCGCGGGGTTTGCCGGGCCCCCATCGGTGGCCCCGGTTGCCAGCGCCGCCGACGGCGAATGATCACGGACAGCAAACCGGTAGTCACTGGTCCGCGTCAAGGCCCGGCAGCGGCCCCCACCATCCGTAACTCCCTTGTGTCCTGGCGGTATTAGCCGTTTCTACGTGCTAACGGTGTTAGCGCGCACGAACAGGGTTCGCGGTCACGGATCGTGGACCGCGGAGGATCAGGACGTGACCAGGCGTCAACTGTTCCAAGGAGTCGGCGAATTGGCCCGCCATGCGGCGCTGGGCGCGGTTCTGGCCAGTCAGCCGCCGGCTATCGGACAAGGTTCAGCCGACGGCCTTGGCGGCGGCCCGGCCCGCGGTGCGTCCGGAGAACAGGCAGCCGCCGAGGAAGGTCCCCTCCAGCGAGCGGTAGCCGTGCATGCCTCCGCCGCCGAACCCCGCGGCCTCCCCCGCCGCGTACAGGCCGGGCAGCGGTTCCCCGTCCTCGGCCAGCACCCGCGAGGACAGGTCGGTCTCCAGGCCGCCGAGGGTCTTGCGGGTGAGGATGCTCAGCCGCACGGCGATCAGCGGGCCCGCCTTGGGGTCGAGCATGCGGTGGGGGGCGGTGGTGCGGATGAGCCGGTCGCCGAGGTAGTTGCGCGTCCCGCGCATGGCGGTGATCTGGAGGTCCTTGGTGAAGGTGTTGGCCAGTTCGCGGTCGCGTGCGGTGATCTCGCGGCGCAGCTCGTCCTCGTCGATGTGGCCGGCCTTGTGCGTGGGCTCGGCCTCGGTGAGCGCGTTCATGCGGCGTACGAGCCCGGTCAGCGAACGCTCGACGATGAAGTCCTCGCCGTGGTCCATGAACGCCTGGACCGGGCCCGGCGCCCCGCCGCGCGCCCTGGCCAGCACGTCGCGGACGCTCTTGGCCGTCAGGTCGGGGTTCTGCTCCGATCCCGAGAGCGTGAACTCCTTCTCGATGATCTTCCTGGTGAGGAGGAACCAGGTGTAGTCGTAGCCGGTCCGCATGATGTGTTCGAGCGTGCCGAGGGTGTCGAAGCCGGGGAAGAGCGGCACCGGCAGCCGCTTGCCGAGCGCGTCCACCCACAGCGGTGAGGGACCGGACAGGATGCGGATGCCGTGGCGCGGCCAGATGGGGTCCCAGTTGCCGACGCCCTCGGTGTAGTGCCACATCCGGTCGCGGTTGATGAGCCGGGCACCGGCCTGCTCGGTGACGGCCAGCAGCTCGCCGTCCACGTGCGCGGGCACCCCGGAGAGCATGCGCGCGGGCGGGGTCCCCAGCCGCTCGGGCCAGTTGCGGCGCACCAGGTCGTGGTTGCCCCCGATGCCACCCGAGGTCACGATCACCGCCTGCGCGCGCAGCTCGAAGGCGCCGGTGACCTCGCGGCTGCTCGGGGTGCCGCGCTCGGCCCCGCTCGGCGCGAGGATCTCGCCGCTGACGGTGTCCACGGTGCCCGCGCCGCGGGACAGGCCGGTGACACGGTGCCGGAACAGCGCCCGGACCAGGCCCCGGGCCATCCCGGCCCGCACCCGGCGCTCGAACGGGGCGACGAGGCCGGGCCCCGTGCCCCAGGTGACGTGGAAGCGGGGGACGGAGTTGCCGTGGCCGTTCGCGTCGTAGCCGCCGCGCTCGGCCCAGCCGACGACGGGGAAGAACCGCACTCCCTGGGCGTGCAGCCAGGGCCGCTTCTCGCCCGCGGCGAAGTCCACGTACGCCTCGGCCCACCGGCGCGGCCAGCGGTCCTCGGGCCGGTCGAACCCGGCGGTGCCCAGCCAGTCCTGCCAGGCGAGCTCGTGGCTGTCGCGGATGCGCAGCCGCCGCTGCTCGGGGGAGCCGACGAGGAACAGCCCGCCGAAGGACCAGTGCGCCTGGCCGCCCAGCGACGCCTCGGGCTCCTGGTCGAGCAGGATCACCTTGCGGCCCGCGTCGACCAGCTCGGCGGTCGCGGCGAGGCCGGCGAGGCCCGCCCCGACCACGATCACATCCGCGTCGTACGCCATGGTTTCCCTCTTCGTCGGGCCCGCCGTCGACGCCGGGCCGGTGGCGGCGCCCGCCGCCGGACGGCCGTGTGCCGCTGTCCGTGCCGCCGCGCCCGGCCACGGGGCCGGGCGGCGGCGTCGTGCTCTGCGCCCGATCCTCGTTACCTGCCGGTACGCCGTCAACCGTCTGAACGGGGTGTTCTGCTGGTTGGATGGCCGGATGGCTGACGACGCGCCCAGGCCGGCGGACGAAGTGCTGGACATCGTGGACGAGCGGGACGAGGTGGTGGGGCAGGCGCGCCGCGGCGAGGTGTACGCGCGCGGGTTGAGGCACCGCTGCGTGTTCATCCTCGCGAAAGACGCGGACGGGCGCGTCTTCGTGCACCGGCGCACCGCCGGGAAACTCGTCTTCCCCTCCCTGTACGACATGTTCGTCGGCGGCGTGGTCGGCGCGGGCGAGGCGTACGACGCCGCCGCGCTGCGCGAGGCGGAGGAGGAGCTGGGCGTCAGCGGGCTGCCCGCGCCGGTGCCGCTGTTCTCCTTCCTCTACGAGCGGCCCGGCCAGTCCTGGTGGTGCCGCGTCTACGAGGTGCGCTGCGACCTGCCGGTCAGCCCGCAGCCCGAGGAGGTCGCCTGGCACGCCTTCCTGCCGGAGGAGGAGCTGGCGCGGCGGCTCACCACGTGGGAGTGGGTGCCGGACGGCGCCGAGGCGTACCAGCGGCTGCTGGAGTGGTGGCGCGGCGCGGACACCCCGCCCGCGTAGCCGCGCGACCGCCGTGGCCGGGGCGTGGCCGGGGCGCGGAGGCGGCGGTGCCCGGTCACGGCGGTGGCGACCGACCCCGCGGTGGCCGCGCCGTTAGGCTCTTGGTCATGAGCGATCCCGCCCGCCCGTCATGACCAGCCCTGATCGCCCTGACCGCCCCGAGCACCCAGGCCGCCTCGGCGCGCTGCGCGCCGGGGCCAGGCTCTGGTTCACCCCGGCCCGGCTGCGCGCCGAAGGCGAGACCCCCGACTACCGCTTCTCGCTCGCCAACGAGCGCACCTTCCTCGCCTGGCTGCGCACCGCGCTGGCGCTGGTGGGTGGTGGCTTCGCGGTGGACCAGTTCCTCCCGGACGCCGACCGGCCACTGCGCACCCCGCTGGCACTGGCGCTGCTGGTGGGCGGCGCCTTGTGCGCGCTGCGCGCGGTCAACCACTGGATTCGCTGCGAGCGGGCCATGCGGCGCAGCGAGGATCTGCCGGTGTCGCGCTTCCCCAGCCTGCTGGGGCTCGGTGTCGGCGTGATCTCCGTACTGATGGTGCTCGTCGTGGCCTTCGACTGGGCGGGCTAGTGGGGACGCCGACGCGCGATCCGGGCCTGCAACCGGAGCGGACCCGGATGGCGTGGCGGCGTACGACACTGACCTGCGCGGTCGTGGGCGTACTGGCCGGGCGGCAGGTCCTGCACGGCGGCCCGCGTCCGGCCGCGCTGCTCGCCATGGCACTGATCTGCCTGGTCTGGCTGGCCTTCCTGGCGGCGGCGCAGCGCCGCATCCAGGCCATGAACGCGCCCCGGCCGCCCGCCCTGTCCCCGCGGGCGGCCGTGGCCGCGGCCGGCTGCACGGTCGCCCTGGCGGCGCTGGGCGCGGCGATACTGCGCTGACCCGCGCCGCCTATGCCGTGTCCGGCGGGTCGTGCGGGGGGCGGAGCCCCCTGTCCGTGCGTCGCGGAGTGCGGGTGCATGGTGGCTGGTCGCGCAGTTCCCCGCGCCCCTGACGGGGCGCACCGCTTCGCTGGGCCAGGGTGGACCTGACGGCCGGGGAGGCCCATGCGCGGTCCCGACGCTGGGCATGCGTGATCCGCCGGATACTCCCTAATCCGTCTGCGCCGCCATGGCCGCCAGCGGCAGGATCGCCGCACGCGGCTCCAGGCCCCGCTGCCACAGTCCGATGACGAACGCGAGGGTGGCCTCCAGGTATCGGGCCCTGGCCAGCTCCCCGGCGGGCAGCGGCACACAGCCGATGTCGCGTACGAGGCCGCTGACGGTCTCCACCGCGTCCGCGTCGTCCCCGCACAGCGGCACCGCCAGCGGACCGTCCGCGGCGGCCGGTGGCGTCATCCGCCACACGAAGTCGGGGAAGAGGTTGAACCCCTTCACCACCCGGGCACCTCCCGCGACGTCCGCTATCCGCTCGGCCGCACTGGTGCCGCCGTCCAGCAGCAGCTTCGCGCCCTCCATGTCCATCGCGTTGGTGCAGTCGATCAGCACCCGGCCCCGCAGCGCGCCCTCGTCGGCGCCCGCGTTCTTCAGCGCCTCGGCCGCCCCGCCGTAGAGCACCGCCAGCAGCACCACAGGCCCGTACTCCGCCGCCTCGCGCAGGCTTCCCGACCGCGCCCCTGACCCGATCCGTGCCGCGAGCGCCGCCGCCCTGGCCTCGTCGCGACCGCCGATCAGCACCTCGTGGCCCGCCCGCACCCACTGCGTGGCCAGTCCCTCCGCCATGTTCCCCGCACCCAGCACTCCGATCCGCATCAGCGGTCTCCTTCGTTCCACCGTCAACCCCGTGGCGGCCTGTTCAGCACGGCCGTACGCGGGATGACGTCAGCGGTCTCTCCTGCTGGCAGACTCTAGGAAGTCCGTCGGACACCCCGAGGTACCCAACGGATGCGATAGGAGGAACAGGTGACGACACCACAGCAGGCACAGACCGGCAGGTCGGACGACATGTTCATCGCCGACTGCCGCGCCAGGCTCGGCTTCGAGCTGCTGGCCAACACCTGGACCTCCGTCGTGGTCTTCGCCCTGCGCTCCGGCCCCCGGCGGCCGAAGGAACTGCGGGCGGCGATCGGCGGGATCAGCGCCAAGGTGCTCCACGACACGTTGCGGCGGCTGGAACGCGACGGGCTGGTCGGCCACCGCCGGTACGCGGAGGCTCCGCCCCGGGTGGAGTACGCCCTGACGGAGCTCGGTGAGAGCCTGCTCGGGCCCATCGAGGCGCTGAGCGTCTGGGCCTTCGAGAACGCCGACGCGGTGCTGGCGGCGCAGGCGCGCGACGACGAGCGCGGCGAGGCGTGCTCGTAGACGTGTACTCGTAGCAGAGGTGCCCGCAGGCCTGTGCTCGCGTGGCGGCGCGGGGGTGCGTACGGGGAGGGCCCACGGGGCGTGCCCCCGGGGAGCCTCTTCCGGAGGCGGTGCCCGGCTGCGACGCTGAGCGCGCCGATACAGCAGGTCTCCGGGGAGGGCACATGTCCAGTACCAGCTCCAGGCCGAACGCCGCCAGGACGGCGGTCAGCCAGCCATACGCCACCCAACTCGCCTCGGGAGCGCACGCCTACGTCCAGCCGGACGGCGGCTGGTGCCTGAACAACGCGGGGTTCGTCAGTGACGGGCGCACCACGTTGATGATCGACACAGCGGCCACCGAGCGCCGCGCCCGCGCGTTACGCGAGGCGGTGCTCGCCAGCGGCGCCCCGCAGCCCCGCGTGGTCGTCAACACCCACCATCACGGCGACCACACCTACGGCAACGGGGTGTTCCTGCCCGAGGCGACGGTGATCGGGCATGTCGCCTGCCGCCGCGAAGCGCTGGCCAACGGCCTCCAGCTGCACGCGATATGGCCCCATGTCGACTTCGGCGACATAGAGGTCACCGCGCCCAGCGTCACGTACACCGACACCCTCACCCTGCATGTCGGGGACACCGAGGTGCAGCTGATCCACCCGGGGGTCTCCCACACCACCGGGGACACCATCGTCTGGCTGCCGCAGCAACGCGTCGTCTACACCGGCGACCTCGTCTTCCACGGCGGCACCCCCTTCGTCCTGATGGGCTCGCTCAGCGGCTCGCTGGACGCGGTCGCGCGGCTGCGCGCGCTGGACGCGGAGACGGTCGTGCCCGGCCACGGGAGGGTCACCGACCCCGGCGTGTACGACACGGTGGAGCGCTACCTGCGATACGTCGGCGAACTGGCCGCGCAAGGCCACAAGGAGGGCCGTACGCCGCTTGAGCTGGCTCGCGGCGCCGACCTGGGCGAGTTCGCCGCGCTGCGGGAGAGCGAGCGGCTGGTCGCCAACCTGCGCCGCGCGTACGCGGAACTGGACGGCCTGCCGCCGGGCTCGCCGATCGACGCGGCCGCGTCGTTCGCGGAGATGACCATGATGAACGGCGGGCAGCCGGTGGCCTGCCACGCCTGACGGCGACGGCGCGCGCACGGAGGGGCCCGCTGGAGCCCAGGCGCCTCCGCGCGCGGGGGAACGGCACCGGGTGATCGCGGGGCAACCACCGGCGCCTGCGAGCCGCGCGTCACCAGCGCGGCACAGCCGGGGTGACCCACGCGGGGTCCGCCGCGCGCATCGCCCTGGCGTCGTCGCGGTCGCGCAGGGCGCCGTCGTCGTCGAGCCAGCGCTGGTGGCAGGCGGCGAGCGCGGCGCGGTCGAGGGTGACGCCGAGGCCGGGTCCTTCGGAGACGGCCAGCCGCCCGTCGTGGAAGACGTGGCGCTCGGTGATCACGTCCTCGGTCTGCCAGGGATAGTGGGTGTCGCAGGCGTAGTCGAGGTGGGGAACGGTGGCGGCGACGTGGGTCATGGCGGCGAGGCTGACGCCGAGGTGGGTGTTGGAGTGCATGGACAGGCCGACGCCGAAGGTGTCGCAGATGGCGGCGAGTTCGCGGGTGTTGCGCGGACCGCCCCAGTAGTGGTGGTCCGCGAGCACCACCTGGACGGCGTCGCGGGTGAACGCCTCGCGGATCTCGGGAAAGGTCGTGACGCACATGTTCGTGGCGAGCGGCAGCCCGGCCCGCGCGGCGACCTCGGCCATCCCCGCCGTGCCGCTCGTGGGGTCCTCCAGGTACTCCAGGACGTCCCTGAGCTCGTCGGCGACCCGCAGGGACGTCGGCACCGACCACGCGCCGTTGGGGTCGAGCCGCAGCGGCCGGCCGGGGAACGCCCCGGCCAGCGCGCGTATCGCCGCTGTCTCCTCCTCCGGCGGGAAGACGCCGCCCTTGAGCTTGAAGGAGCGGAAGCCGTAGTCGGCAGCGAAGCGCCGCGCCTGGGCGACGATCCCCGCCGGGTCGAGGGCCGCCCCCCAGTCGTCCACCGGGGCGCCGGAGCCGGGGTGGCGGGCCCAGCGGTAGAAGAGGTAGGCGCTGTACTCGACGTGGTCGCGCACCTTGCCGCCGAGCAGCGCGTGCACAGGCAGCCCGAGGGCCTTTCCGAGCGCGTCCAGGCAAGCCACCTCGAAGCCGGAGACGACGGACAGCCGCAGCTTGTCGGCGGTGCGCACGCCGCGCAGCCCGCCCGCGTCCACCCCGCCTTCCGCCTCCGGGCTGTCCCTGCCTGGGCCCTCCGCGTCCGGACCAGGGGCGAACCCGGAGGCGGGACCGCCGCCGACGCGGGAAGCCCGGTCGCCGGAGCCGCCCGCCAGAGAGAAAAGTGCGTTCATGTCCGTGACCCGGCGGCCAGGCAGCGCCTCGGCCAGCGGGCGCGCCAGCGCCAGATACGCGGTGTCGCCGTACGTCTCGCCCACACCGGTCACCCCGCCGCGCGTGACGACCTCGATGATCAGTCTGGGAGTGCGGGGCTGGTGCACGCCCTGGGTGTTGAGCAGCGGTGGATCGGCGATCAGGACCGGGGTCAGGCGGACGTGGTCGATCACCAGACCGGGCGCGGCGTCAGCCGGCGAAGGGATACCCTCACGAGGACTCATATATGAACTGTATTCAGAATTACGGTCATGATGCGAGAAGGTCGACGGATTCACTGGACTCCATACCGACTGGTCGGCATCATGAGTCGGGTCCCCGGGCTGTCCCCGGCCTGCCCCGAGCTGTCCCCGGACTGTTCCGGTCTGCCCCGGGCTGTCCCGGACTTGTTCCATCCGATCCCACCCGTGGAGGAAGACTCGATGAGCGCTGGCAATCCGCCCCCAGGTCTCGACCTGGCAGGGCTGCGCGCGTACCTCGATCGCGAGCGGCCAGGGCAGGTGGGCGGGCCGCTGAGCGCCGAGCTCATCGAGGGAGGCCGGTCCAACCTGACGTACGCGGTCTCCGACGGCACCTCCCGCTGGGTCGTGCGGCGGCCGCCGCTCGGGCACGTGCTGGCGACCGCGCACGACATGAGCCGCGAGTTCCGGGTGATCAGCGCGCTGCACCCGACCGCCGTGCCGGTCCCCGAGCCGCTGGTGCTGTGCGAGGACGAGTCGGTGACCGGTTCGCCGTTCTACGTCATGGAGTTCGTCGAGGGCACCCCGTACCGCACCGCCGAGCAGCTGTCGAAGCTGGGCCCCGAGCGCACCCGCGCCCTGGTCCTCAGCCTGGTCGACACCCTCGTCGATCTCCACGCGGTCGATCCCGTCGCCGCCGGTCTCGCGGACTTCGGCAGGCCCGAGGGGTTCCTTGAGCGCCAGCTGCGCCGCTGGGGCAAGCAGCTCGCCGCGTCGCGGAACCGGGAGCTGCCCGGCATCGACGCGCTGCACGAGGCGCTGACGGGCGCCCTGCCGCCGTCCCCCGCCGCCACCGTCGTGCACGGCGACTACCGCCTGGACAACGTGCTGGTCGGCGAGGACGACAGCATCAAGGCTGTCCTCGACTGGGAGATGTCCACCCTCGGCGACCCGCTCACCGACCTCGGGCTGCTGGTGATGTACAGCGAGCAGCCGCAGCTCGCCGACTCCCCCATCACCACCACGCGGGGCGCCCCCGGCCACCCGGAGACCGCCGAGCTGATCGAGCGGTACGCCGCCAGGTCGGGGCGCGACACCGGGCACATCGCCTGGTACACCGCCTTCGCGTACTTCAAGCTCGCGGTCATCGCGGAGGGCATCCACTACCGCTACACACTCGGGCAGACCGTCGGTGAGGGCTTCGACCGCATCGGCGGCCTGGTGCCGCTGCTCATCGAGAACGGTCTCACCACCCTTGACGAGAGCTGAGGCAGCCATGGACTTCGCGTACGACGCCCGCACCGAAGAGCTTCGGGAGAAGCTGCTCGCCTTCATGGACGAGCACGTCTATCCGGCCGAGGCCGTCGCCGACGAGCAGCGCGCGGCGCAGCAGGACCCCTGGGTCGTGCCGCCCGTGGTGGACGAGCTCAAGGCGGAGGCCCGCAAGCGGGGCCTGTGGAACCTGTTCCTGCCGGACCCCCGGTACGGGGCGGGGCTGACCAATGCCCAGTACGCGCCGCTCGCCGAGATCACCGGGCGCAGCCCGCACCTCGCGCCCACCGCGCTGAACTGCGCGGCGCCCGACACCGGCAACATGGAGGTGCTGACCGACTTCGGCTCCGACGAGCAGCGCGAGCGCTGGCTTGAGCCGCTGCTCGCGGGCGAGATCCGGTCCGCGTTCGCGATGACCGAGCCGGACGTGGCCTCGTCCGACGCGACGAACATCGAGACCCGGATCGAGCGGGACGGTGACGACTACGTCGTCACGGGCCGCAAGTGGTACATCTCCGGGGCGATGAACCCCGACTGCAAGATCTTCATCGTGATGGGCAAGACGGACCCGGAGGGCGCCGACGTCCGCCGCCAGCAGTCGATGGTGCTCGTGCCGCGCGACACCCCGGGCGTCGAGGTGCGCCGCGCGATGCGGGTGTACGGCTACGAGGACCACGACCACGGCGGCCACGCCGAGGTCGTCTTCGACGAGGCGCGGGTGCCGGTCGGCAACCTCATCGGCGAGGAGGGCGGCGGCTTCGCCATCGCCCAGGCCCGTCTTGGCCCCGGCCGTATCCACCACTGCATGCGGCTGATCGGCATGGCCGAACGCGCCATCGAGCTGATGTGCCGCCGGGCGCTGGACCGTACGGCGTTCGGCAAGCCGCTGGCCGAGCAGAGCCTGATCCACGCGTGGATCGCGGACGCGCGCGTGAGCGTCGAGCAGCTGCGGCTGCTGGTGCTGAAGACCGCCTGGCTGATGGACACGGTCGGCAACCGGGGCGCGCACACCGAGATCCAGGCCATCAAGATCGCCACGCCGCGTACGGTCGCCGGCATCATCGACCAGGCGGTGCAGCTGCACGGCGGCGGCGGCGTCGGGCAGGACTTCCCGCTCGCGGAGCTGTGGGCGGCCGCGCGCACCCTGCGGCTCGCCGACGGGCCCGACGAGGTCCACCAGAGGTCGCTGGCGCGGCGGGAGTTGAAGAAGTACCGCTGACGCGGTGAGTTCCCCGAGCCGGTGGGCGCGTCCCGTCGGCTCGGGGAACACCGCGCGCGGCGCGGTAAGAGGAGAGCGGAGCACTGGCACGACCGCCCGGATCGCCTGACCTCAGCCGGCCGGGGTGCGCCCGGGAACGGCCCGTCGGCGCGGACGGTCCCGGAGTGCCGTCGCACCAGCGGACCGCTGCGGCGGCCGCGCGGTGACCGCCCGCCCCCTATGGCCGCAGCGCGCGCAGCAGCAGATCCGCCAGGTGGGCGGCGAGCTGGTGGGCGTCCAACGGGCCGTCCGGGCGGTACCAGGTACCCAGGTGGTGGACGGACCCGAAGTGGTAGTCCACGACCAGGTCGGCGGGGGTGGCGTCACTGAAGACGCCCGCCCGCTGGCCCTCCTCGATCAGGGCGCGGAACCGTTCGTGGTAGCGCCGCCGTTCGGCCCTGACCTGCTTGTTCTTCTCGGGGCTGAGCTGGTGCATCGAGCGGAAGAAGATCTTCGTGTCGTCCAGGTTCTCGATGGTGGTGACGACCACGTCGGCGGCGGCGTCCCACAGCCGCCGCTCGACGGGCGCGTCGGCGTCGGCGAGCGCGTCGAGGCGCTCCTGCTGGAGGCGGAGCACCCGCCCGTACACCTCGTGCAGCAGGTCGTCCTTCGAGCCGAAGTAGTGGTAGAGCGCGCCCTTGGTGACGCCCGCCGCCTCCACGATCTCCTGTACCGAGGTGCGGTCGTAGCCGCGCTCGGCGAACAGCCGGGTCGCGGCCTCCAGGAGCCGCTCGGGCACTGGTCTCGCGCCGCCGTCCGTCGCTTTGGCCATCCCCGCCACCTGCCCCTCGTTCGTTCCGTTCGCCGTCGCCGCGCGCCCCGCCCGCCTGGGACGGCGCGCTACGCCCTGGTGCGCAGTTCCCGCCGGAGGATCTTCCCACTCGCCGTCTTGGGCAGTTCCGGCAGGATCTCCACCTCACGGGGGTATTTGTACGCGGCGAGACGCTCTTCGCAGTAGGCGACGAGCTCGGCGGACGGCGTGTCGCTGCCCGGCCGCAGGCTGACGTACGCCTTCACCGACTCGCCACGATAGGCGTGCGGCACGCCGACGACGGCCGCTTCGCGCACCGCCGGGTGGGTGTACAGCACGTCCTCGACCTCGCGCGGCCAGACCTTGAAACCGGACGCGTTGATCATGTCCTTCTTGCGGTCCACGACGTACAGCCAGCCGTCTTCGTCCATGAAGCCGATGTCGCCGGTGCGCAGCTCCCCTGCGGGGAGGGCCGCCGCGCTCTCCTCGGGCCTGCGCCAGTAGCCGGGGACGACCATCGGGCCGCGTACGGCGATCTCGCCCGGTTCGCCGAAGGGGACCTCCGCTCCCTCCTCGTCCAGGACGCGCACGACGGTGTCGGGGCCGGGTACGCCCACGGCGAGGGTGCCGGAGGCCGGGTCCACGGGGGCCGTGCGGCCCGGTGGGACGCTGGCGCACGGCGCGGTGCACTCGGTGAGTCCGTAGCCGTTGTGCAGATACGGGCCCAGGCGCTGCTGGAAGGTCTCCACCAGCGCGGGCGGCAGCGGCGCACCACCCGAGGAGATGATCCGGAAGGAGGCGAAGTGATCGCGGGTCGCCTCGGGGTGGGCCATGAGCGCCATGAACGCGGTGGCCGGGCCGACGGTGTACGCGGGGCGGTGCTCGGCGAAGGCGTCCAGGACGGTGCCCGCCTCAAAGCGGTAGGCGAGGACCAGCGTTCCCGCGGCGGCGAAGCAGCTCGCCAGCTCGCAGACGAGTCCGGTGATGTGGAACAGCGGGGCCAGCGTGAAGTACGCGGACCCGTCCGGCAGGCCGTGCCCGGTGCGCTGCCGCTCGGCGTTGTAGGCCATGTTGCCGTGGGTGTTGGTGGCGCCCTTGGGGGCCCCGCTGGTGCCCGAGGTGTAGCAGATGAGGGCGGTGTCCCCCGGGGCCAGGGCGGGAACCGCCGGTGGCGTGGCGCCGCCGCGCGCGGCGGCGAGCAGGTCGGTGGTGTCCTCGGGGACGGGGCCGCGCGCGGTGGGGAGCACGCGCGCGTCGTCGCGGGTCTGGAAGTCCGCCTCGCCGGTGGTGAGCACGATCCGTACGGGTGAGGCGGCGGCCGTCTCCCGCAGGTAGTCCTCCCAGGCCCGGTCGGAGCACACCAGTGCGGTGACCTCGGCGTCGGCCAGGATGTGCGCGCACTCGCCCGCCTTGTACATCGGGTTGACGGGCACCGCGACGCCGCCCGCCTTCCAGGTCGCGAGCAGGGTGAGGACGAAGTGCGGGGTGTTCTGGAGCAGCATCGCGAGCCGGTCGCCGGGGCGGAAGCCGCGCTCGGCGAGGTGCCCGGCGAGCGCGTCGGACAGCTGGTCCACCTCCCGGTAGCTCAGCCGCCCGTCGAAGTAGGCGAGCGCGACGCGGTCGGGGGCGGCGCCGACCGCGTCCCGGAAGGCGTGGAGCACGCTCGGCCGGGGCTCGATGGGTGCGCGCTGCGCTTCGTTGAGCTGTGCCAGCCAGGGCTGGTCCTGGTACGAGGTCATGGGCGCGGCTCCTCTTGGGTCGTCCAGGTGTCGTGGGCGCGGGGGGTGGCTCAGGGAGGGTCCGCGCGCTCAGTCCGTGAGCCGCTCGACCTTCTGCTGGAGGTGGTTGACGCCGGCGAGCCAGCGGTCGGGGGTGGTGGCGCGGGCGGCGTAGTAGCCGGCCACCTCGGGGTGCGGCAGGATCAGGAAGCGGCCCTCGCCGATTCCCTCGAAGAGCGCCTCGGCGACCTGTGCGGGCTCGATGGCGGTCGGCGCGAGGACCAGGTCGCCGGTGGGACCGGTGGACGTCAGCATGTCGGTGCGCACGCCCTGCGGGCAGATCGCGTGGACGTGGACTCCCCGGTGCCGGTAGGTGGCCGACAGCCATTCCGCGAAGGCGTACGCGCCGTGCTTGGAGACGCTGTACGGGGCGGAGCCGACCATGGTGAGCAGCCCGGCGGCGGAGACGGTGGAGACGAAGCGGCCCTCGCCGCGCTCCAGCCAGTCGGGCAGCAGCTCACGGGCCGCACGGACGTGTGCCATGACATTCACGTCCCAGGCGGCGGCCCACAGGCTCTCATCGGCCTCGGGGCCACCGGTGGGGGCCACGCCCGCGTTGGCGCAGTAGACGTCGATGGTGCCGCCCAGCGCTTCGCGGGCCGCCGGGACGACGCCGGAGGCGTCACCCGGGAGGGCGGTGCCGCCGATCTCGTCGGCGACGGCCTTCGCCTTGCCCGCGTCGATGTCGTTGATCACGACCCGGGCGCCCCGGGCGGCGAAGCCCCGGGCGAGTGCCGCGCCGATGCCGCCGCCCGCGCCGGTCACGACAACTCCCGCGTCCCGCATGCTGTCCACGTCTGTCTCTCCCTCGGTCCGGCCGGTGACGCCCGTTCGCCCGTGCCCGACGCCGGCTGGGCACGGTCCGCTGGGCACTGCCCGGGCAGACTAACCGGTCGGTATGTGCGGGCGGAAGGGCGGGAACGGTGCGGGCTTCCGGCTCCCCCGCCGCCCATGGCCGCGGCGCCCCGCCCCCCGCTCGCCTCACCGTTCCCGGACGCCCAGCCGAGCGGCCGGCCCACGGGCGGGTACGCCCGCGCTGCCGCGTATCACCGCCGCATACCGCTGCCGCGCCGTTCCCGTATTCGCGCCGCGAGAATATCCGGGAAGAAACTGATCCCGGGTTCAGCAGGAATTATCTAGGGATTTGTTCCGGAAATCCTGGTTGAATCGGCCCGGGTCGTGGAAAACTTCTGCGCTGTCGCACCCCTATTGACCCGCGACCCGCTTCCCCAGCGGGCTGCGCCTTATTCAACAAGGAGAAACAAGCACGTGAGTCATTCCCAGGTCGCCCCTCCCCTCGGCGGCCACCGGCAGGCCCCTTCCGCCGCGAAAAGGCCGGGCCTCGTGCTCGCCCTGCTGCTCACCTCCGCCGTGTCGGCCCTGGCCGGGCTGATCGGTTCTGTCCTGGTCTTCGCCGGTGGCAAGGATCTCGCCGAGGACAACGTCAAGGACGTGATCGACGAGCACCCGGACGTCCTCGGCCTCCCCTCGGGCTTCACCTCGGCGGACTTCAAGTCCCTCACCGGGCCCATGTGGGAGGAGCTGATCAGCGACCGGCAGGACACCCTCACCGCCCGTGCGGGCATGGTGGTGTTCTTCGCACTCTTCGCGCTGATAGCCACCCTGTGCGCCCGCAAGGCCGCGACCTGGGCGCGCGTCCTCATCACCATCGCGGCCCTCGCCTCCGTCGTCACGCATTTCCTTATCGTGGGTGATTACGAGCCGGATTCCGTGACGGCGGCCAGCTTTGTCGCCATTATCGGCAGCCTCGTCGCCGTCATTCTCTGTTGGCTGCCTCCGGTGGGCCGTTATGGCCGCGAGCGTAAAGCCCAGGGCTGAGCGGAAAGGCTCAAGGCCGTACGTATGGCGTACGGCCGGACGCCCGCCCGGTCGGGCGTGAGCGTGGAACCGTACGGGGAACTGACCTACGACGCGGACGGGGACGCGGCCCCAGGTCAGCGGCTCCAGCTCCAAGAACAGCTCCGCCGCGCGGACACCACCGATCTGGTGGTGTCCGCGCACGGCTGGAGCGACGACCGGTCGATGGCGACGCGCTTGTACGGCCGGTTCTTCCAGCCCGTCCCCGGCCTGCCCGGCTCGGCGGCTCCCGGCACACGGCTCGGCCAGGCCGTCTCCGGCCGATCATGCTGGGGGAGCCCCTGCCCGCACGTCGCGGACCGCGGGTGCGTCGTGGTTGGTCGCGCGGTTCCCCGCGCCCCTGACGGGGCACACCCCCGCGCTGTGCCAGAGGCCGGACACGCGTGATCCGCCGGGCACCCCGTAGGCGGAAGTGATCTGGCGACGCGCGCTCAGCGGTGCGAGCGGAACTCCACCACCTGCTGGTACGTCGGCCGGTTCTGCCAGTGGACGGTGTCGTGCGTGAGCCCGCCTACCGGCCGGTGGATGAGGGCGTCCGCACACCACTGGTCGCCCGCCGCGCAGTCGGCGTCGCCGGGGTAGACCTCGGCCGCCGGGACGCCTGCCGCCCGCTTCAGCGTGCTCAGGAGCGTGTCCCGGCAGGCCGCGAGATCGCCGCCACCGCAGTACGGTCTCGCGAGCCCGCCCCGCACGTCCTCCCCGAGCAGCGCGCGCAGGTCCTTGTCGGCGTAGCTCCACCAGCCGCTGAGGAACGCGGACCCGGCGTGCCCGCCGGTCGCCCCGTGCCGCGCGGAGGGCGGCTCGTCCACCGGGACGCCGGCGCGGAGCGCGTCGTACAGGCCGTCGCCGAGGCCGGGCTTGAACGCGCCCTCGACCAGCAGCGGCCACCAGGCGTCCAGCAGCCGGATCGCGTCGGCGTGCGCGTAGCGGCGCGATCCGGGGGCGCTCTCGCGGCGCTGGGAGCCCGCCGCGCGCCAGGACTCCAGTTTCCCGACGGCGGTGGCGAGTTCCGGATCGGTGACGGGCGCGCCGCGGACCACCTTCAGCAGCTCGGGCAGCAGGGCCTCGCCGCGCAGGTCGGTGAGGCCCGCCTCGGCCATGGCGCGGGTCAGGTCCGCCCGGGTCACCCCTCCCCGCTCTACCAGTGCGCGCACCCGGCGGTCGAGGAGGTCGCCCCGGTGCACGGAGCCGTTGCCGAACCCGGCGGCGCCGTACTCCTTCGCCTGCCGGTTGTTCCAGCTGATGTAGTAGTCCTGGTCGACGGACTGCGGGTGCTGCTCGGGCGGAGTGTACGCGGCGGTGTTGGCGGCGGGGTCGAAGTCCCGCCATTCGTAGGCGGGTTGGGCCGCGACGGGCAGCGAGGGATCGACGCCGGGGGCGCGCACCGGATTCAGGCCGCTGTTGTAGTACGCGGTCTGCCGGGAGTCGGCGTAGAACCAGTTGAAGGTGTAGCCGATGTGCCGGGCCGCGCTCTGGAAGGTCTTCGCGTCCCGCACGTAGCCGGGGTCGTTCAGCAGCTGGAAACCGATGATGGAGTCGGCCTCATGCCGGTAGGTGGAGCGCAGCGCGGTGTAGGCGACGGGTTCGCCGCGTACCGTCGCGCGGTGCGTCACCGTCCCGTAGCGCGTGCGGAAGACCTGCATCCGGTACGACCCCGCGGCGCTCGAATCGGCGAGGGACGGCTTCCAGGCGTTGCGGCGCTCGATCTTCTCCATGGCGACGCACTCCCCCCGGTACCGGTAGTGCGTCGCGTCCGGGCGGGGCGCCGTGCCATCCGGGGAGCACAGCTCCACGGCGTAGGTGTCGGTGATGTCCTGCCCGGCCGAGGTCGCGCTCCAGGCGTAGTCCTGGCCGCGCCCGAGCTGCACGTACATCCCGATGCCAGCGAAGGACGCGCCCCTGGCGCTGATGCCGGGCCCCTGGAGCTCCTGGAGCATCAGCAGCTGCGGAGCGAAGTAGCCGGTCTGCGGGCCGAAGACGGCGACGGGGTGGCCGCTGGCGGTGTGCTCGCCGGAGACGACCAGGGCGTTGGACATGCCGCGCTTCTCGCGCGGCAGACCGGCGGGGAGCACCCCGTCGTCGTGGATGCCGCGCAGCTTCCTCAGCTGTCCCGTGGCCTTCACCGGGTCCTTCGCGGGGCGCGCGGCGCCGCCCGTACGGTCGTGGACGAGCTGTTCGGGGGTCACCGTTCCCGCGTCGGGCAGGGCGGTGCCGCGCGGATGGTCCGGTCTGCCCGCGTACGGGAAGCGGCTGCCGTCGTGCACGGTCAGCACGGCCTCCGGGTCGTCCCGCTCTCGGAAGGACTCCCACACGCGGGTGCCCTCGGCCACTCCGTACCGCTGCTGCGCGGCGAGCAGCGACACCGCCGACCGCACCTCGCCGCCTCCGCCGTTGCCGAACAGCGCGCCGACCACCGACGCCAGCGCGATGAGGTCGGTGAGCTTGAACGGCTTGATCTCCCCGGCGTTGGTGATCGCGTCGACGTGCCCCGTCAGGACGTACTCACCGGGGAAGTACCGGCCTCTCTTGGCCTTCACGCGGTACGCGTTGATGCCGTCCACATACGCCTGGGCGTCGGCCATCGCCTGCCTGCCGCGCTCCCCCTCGGTGGCGGCGATCCGGTCGATCTGGCGCTGGAGATCGTCCTCCGTGTACGGGGCCTGCCGGAAGAAGTCCTGCTCCAGTCCCTGGTTGGCGAGCGCGCCGCCCGCGAACGGGGTGAGGTCGCCGCGCCCGATGTGCCGGAACAGGTCCATGAGCCACAGCCGGTCCTGCCCGGCCGCGTACCCGGCGCCGAACTCTGTGCCCTCACGGGTGGTTCCCTTGATGTGCGGGACCCCGGTCTTCTTGTCCCGGGTGATGGTGACGTCCGGGCGCGGCGCTATCCGGGAGGCCACCTGGCCCGCGGGGACCCCGAAGGACGCGTCATTGAAGAAGTCGGTCAGTTTGTCATCGGTGAGCGAGGGGTAGCCGCCGACGAGGCCGTCATAACGGCCGAGCTGGTCGGTGCTGTGCGCCGGGTGCGTGCCCAGAACGCGGTGGGCGAGGATCTCGGCGAGTGTGGCGTTGCCGTTCTGGCCGGGCGGCAGGATGTCCGCACAGCCGCCCTGGCAGAAGTCGGTGACCGGGGGCGGCGGGGCATCCGGTCCGGCGGCCCGCGCGCTCGGGGGCGGTGGGGCCAGCAGGGTGGCGCCGAGCGCCAGCAGCGCCGTGGCGACAGTTGTCCGAAACGTACGGGAAGTGGTGAGCGTGCCGATGCGTCGACGCATACCTGCTCCTCCGGGGGGCAACGCGGCGGAGAGTACTCCGGGGACGACAAACCTGGAAGATGGGTCCAGAACACGGCGAGCCACGTCCATGGGGCATCGGATCTGGTCCGCACTGTCGGAGGTGGGATGCCTTGGCCGGTTTCAGAGCACTCGCGCAACAGGTACGTGATCCGCACAACAGCGTGGCGCTGCGGCGCACTTCGCTCCGCAAATGCCTCGAACGGTTCGCCCCGTACGGGCACCGGGCGACCTGGCACCACCTGTGTGTCCGCACCGGGATGCGGCCGGGAGACCGGCACCCGGACCCGGAGCTGCTGGTAGCCGCGCTGGAGGAACTGGAGGAGGCGCGGGAGGTGTGGCTCGGCTACGAGGCGGAGTTCGCCGCCCGGCGCAGGCGTGAGAAACGCGACGGGGTGCGCCAGCCGGGCGCCGTCGACGACTGGCACCGCCTCACCTGGGGCGGCTGCGAGATCGTCCGGTGCGCCGACCCGGAGACGCACCCCAGCGCACCGCTGGCCCAGGTGCTGCGCCAGGTCATCGCCGCCATGGAGGCCGACCCGGGGAGGAGGCCCGGCCTCGGCTGCCCTGTCTGCGGTCAGGAGCGGCTCATGTGGCGAGGCCGCGCCGACCGCACCTGGGAACGCGGCCCGGTCTGCGCGAGCTGCGGGATCGTGGTGCCGCGGCTGGGCTCCACGGTCCGGGCGCCCGTGTTGGCCGGGGTGCGTTGACAGCCGACCTCCCGGTCAGCATGCTGAGCAAGCGCTTAGTATTCCGCGTACGGGGTGCGGGGCTGGTTCCGTGCTGAGTGCTGGCGCTTTTCCATCGGCACAGCGGGAGGCACGGACATGGCAGAGCCCCGGATCTTCACCTCACTCGACGAACTGCGGACGGCGATCGGCGCGGAATTCGGCCCCAGCGACTGGCTGGAGATAGACCAGAAGCGCATCGACCTGTTCGCCGAGGCGACCGGGGACCACCAGTGGATTCACGTGGACCCCGAAAAGGCGGCCGCCGGGCCGTTCGGCTCCACCATCGCGCACGGCTACCTCACGCTGTCGCTGCTGCCCGCGTTCGTCCAGCGGCTGCTGCGTGTGGAAGGCGTACGCATGGGCGTCAACTACGGCGTGAACAAGGTGCGTTTCCCCGCCACGGTCCCGGTCGGCTCGCGCCTGCGCGCCTCGGCGCGCATCGCGGACGTGACCGAGGTCAAGGACGGCGTCCAGCTGACGACGACGGTCACCATCGAACGCGAGGGCGGCGAACGGCCGGTGTGCGTGGCGGAGTCGGTGAGCCGCTTCTACCTGTGACGGTACGAACGGTGCGGAGGGGCTGTCCGTGAGGGCCACGGGGGCGGGCGCGGCGCGGGCCCGCCCCGGCCGGGGCGGGTCCCGCGCTCCCGGGTCCGCCGGGCCCCGGCCTACTCCGGTGGTGCGCCGACCATGCGCAGGACCAGCCCCGCGTACAGCGTGCCCACCTCGTCCGGTGTGCGGCGGCCCTCGCTGCTGAACCAGCGGGCCACATCGATGCACAGGGACAGGACGGCGAGCGTCGTGCCGGGGACGTCGGGGACGTCGAAGTCCCCGGCGCGTACGCCGTCCTCGATGATCGACCGTACGGCGGCGTCGGTGGCCCGGCGCATGGTGACGATCTCGGCGCGGTGGTCGGCGGCCAGCGCGTCCAGTTCGTACTGGACGACGCGCGCGGTGGTGTGGTGCTCGGCGTGCCAGCGGACGAACGACCGGACGGCGTCGGCCAGTCGGCTCGCGGGGCTGCCCGTGGCGCGGGCGGGGCGCTCAAGGAGCTCCAGGGCGAGCTGGTGCCCGACGTGGCTGATCCGGTAGAGCAGCTCTTCCTTGGTCTTGTAGTGGATGTACAGCGCGGCGGGGCTCATGCCCGCGCGGCCCGCGATGTCCCGGGTGGTGGTGGCGTGGTAGCCGCGCTCGGCGAACGCCTGGACGGCGGCGACCACCAGCCGCCGGGCGGCGTCCGGAGCGACGTCGGACCACGGCTCCTCGGACACCTTCACCGCTGCGGGCTGCCGCTCCTCCGCACCCATGGACCGCCTCGCTCCGCCTGCCCGCCGCGGACCCTCCGCCGCCGGGAGGGAACACCATACCGTGCGGCTGAGCAGGCGCTTAGGGTCAGTGGCGCGGTCCGGCCGTCGAGGGGCGCGGGCGCGTCCGAAGGGCCGGGCGGCGGGTCAGAAGGCCGAGACGCCGGTGAGCGCGCGGCCGATCAGCAGCTTGTGGATCTGGCTCGTGCCCTCGTACAACGTCATCACCCGGGCGTCGCGCAGCAGCTTGCCCGCCGGGTACTCGTCGATGTAGCCGTAGCCGCCGAAGACCTGGAGGGCGTTGTTGGCGCACCGTACCGCGGCCTCGCTGGCGAACAGCTTGGCGACGGAGGACTCCGTGGCGAAGGGCAGCCCGCGCTCGATGCGGTCGGCGACCCGCCAGGTCAGCAGCCTGGCCGCGTCGACGTCCACGGCGATGTCGGCGAGGAGTTCCTGGACGAGCTGGTGGTGCGCGATGGTCTTGCCCCCGAACTGCTCGCGCTCGCCCGCGTACGCCACCGCCGCGTCCAGGCACGCCTGCGCGATGCCGACACAGCCCGCGGCGACCGACATCCGGCCCTTGGCGAGCGCGGACATGGCGACCGAGAAGCCCTTGCCCTCGGGGCCGATCATCGCTGAGGCGGGCACCCGCACGCCGTCCAGCACCAGCTCGGCGGTGGCCTGCCCGCGCAGCCCGAGCTTGCCGTGGATCTCGCGCCGGGACAGGCCGGGCGCGGCGGTGGGAACCAGGAAGGCGCTGATGCCCTTGTGGCCGGGTCCGTCCCCGATGCGGGCGAACAGGAGCACCACATCCGCCCAGGTGCCGTTGGTGATGAACATCTTCGTGCCGTCGAGAACGAACCCGTCGCCGTCGCGTACCGCGCGGGTGGTGAGGTTGGCGGCGTCGGAGCCGGTGCCCGGCTCGGTCAGGCCGAAGCAGCCGACGGCCTCGCCGGAGCACAGCCGGGGCAGCCACGCGTGCTTGTGCTCCTCGCTTCCCCAGGTGGCGATGGACTTGGCGACGAGGCCGAGCGAGACGGACATGATGCCGCGCACCGCCGAGTCGCCGCGCCCCAGCTCCTCGGTGACCAGGACGTAGGAGAGGTGGTCGCCGCCGGAGCCGCCGTACTCCTCCGGGACGGTGAGGCCGAGGAAACCGAGGGCGCCGAGCTTCTTGACCACGGCGCGGTCCACGCTCTCGGCCCGGTCCCAGGCGACGGCGTTCGGCGCGATCTCGCGATCGGTGAAGTCCTTGGCGAGCCGCTGGACCGCGGCCTGCTCCTCGGTGAGCTCCAGGTCCACGACGCCTCCCGCGATCAGATGACCGTAAAATTACCAGCGCTAGTTTTAGCGCGACGGGCTCTACTATGTGCCGCATGGCCCGTCCCCGCAAGCCCCTGCTCAGCCGCGACCGGATCGTCGCGGCTGCCCTCTGCCTCGTCGACGCCGAGGGCTTGCAGGCGGTCTCCACCCGGCGGCTCGCCGCCGAGCTGGGAGTCAGCGGGCCGTCGCTGTACAACCACTTCACGACCAAGGGCGAGATCCTGGACGCCGTCGCCGACACGGTCGTCGCCCAGGTCGATGTGTCGATGTTCGACGCGGACTTCGGCGCCGGTGCCGGGGACGCCGAAGGGGGCACCGCGGAGGGCGCGGACTGGCGGACGGCGCTCCTTGAGTGGGCGCGTTCCTACCGGGCGGCGCTCACCGCGCACCCGAACATCGTGCCGTTCCTCGCCCAGGGCCCCGGCCGCCGTCCGGCCGGGCTGCGGATGGCCGACGCGGTGTTCGGCGCGATGGTCGGGGCGGGCTGGCCGCCCGCGCACGCCACGCGTGTCGGCGCCTTGATGCGGTACTTCGTCGCGGGGTCGGCGCTCGGCTCGTTCGCCCGCGGCTTCGTCGACGACGCCGGCGCCTACGACCCGGCCGACTACCCGCACCTCGGCCGGGCCCACCTGCTGGCCGAGCATCAGCAACAGGTGGACCAGGGCGCGTTCGAGACGGGCCTGACGGCGCTGGTGGAGGGGCTGTCGCTGCAGTTCGAGCGGCTGCGCTGACCCGCCGGGAGGCGTCCCGGGCCACGAGCCGGCACCGCCGCGCCGCCTCCCCTGGCCGCCCCGGCCGCGCTACTTCGCGCAGGTCACGTCCTTGTCCGGCAGCTTCCCACCGCGCAGGTAGGAGTTGACCCGCGCGTCGACGCATGCGTTGCCGTACTCCCCGTACAGGCCATGGTGATTGGCTCCCTTGACGGTCAGCAGCCGCGAGCTGGGCAGCATGCCGTGCAGGGCCTCGCTGCCCTTGTACGGGGTGCGGGGATCACCGGTGGCGGCCACGATCAGGGCGGGCGTGTCGTGACTGACCGCGACGGGGTTCTCGCGCGGCGCCCCGGGCCAAAAGGCGCAGGCGTTGACGTTGTTCGCCATCGGGCCGGTCAGCGGGTGCTTGGCGCGGCTGTTCTCCAGGTCGCGCCAGTACACCTCGGGGTCGCGCGGGGCGGCGACGTCGCCGCACAGGATCGCGGTCTGCACACTGCCGTAGTGCGAGCCCTTCCCGGTCAGACCGAGGTCAAGCACCTCCTTCAGATCGGGCGTCGGCTCGACGTGCTGACCGGCGGCGGCCTTCGCCAGCACGGAGAGCTGCCCCGCCAGGGAGTGCCTGGCCCCGTCCCGGTCGTCGGCGACACCGGCGAAGGCGACCAGCTGCACGGTCCCGTCGTCCACCCGGTACGCGTCGTGGCCCGCGCCGACGACGAGGGGCCGCCCGGCGGCCGCGCGCACGGTCCGCTCGACGGTGGCCAGCACCCTCGGCCCGGTCTTCCCCAGGCCGTACGTGCCGTGGCGCCGCGCCGTCCAGGCCGCCCAGGCCGCGAGCGCCTGGTCGCCCGCTTCCTGCGCGCCCCTCAGCAGCCGGGGCGAGTACGCGCGCGGATCGACCGCGCCGTCGAGCACGACGCGCTCATAGCGGCCGGGGAACATCTGGGTGTACGCGGTGCCGAGGTACGTGCCGTACGAGTAGCCCAGGTAGGAGATCTTCCGCTCCCGCAGGGCGCCCCTGATGACGTCCATGTCGCGGGCGGTGTTCCGGGTGGTGACATGCGGCAGCACGGCCCCGTTCCGCTCACGGCAGCGCTCGGCCAGACCCTTCTGGTGCGTGATCTGCCGGTCGAAGCCCGCCCGCGTCAGCCCGGCCCCGGTCAGCGAGGTGCCGGTCGGCCAGCCGCAGTCCAGCGGAGTGCTGCGGCCGACGAAACGCGGGTCCATGCCGATGACGTCGTAGCGCCGCCCGGTGTCCTTCATCGCCTTCAGGATGCCGGGCGGGTCGCCGAGCGAAGGGCCGCCGGGTCCGCCGCCGTTGAGCAGGAGGGGGCCGACGCGGTGGGCGGTGTCGGTGGCCTTGACGCGGGAGATCGCGACGGTGATCGTCGGGCCGCCGGGGCGGGTGTAGTCCAGGGGGACGGTGACGTCCGCGCACCGGGCGCCCGCCTTCTCCAGTTCCTTGCCGGTCTCGTCCGCCGGGCCGAGCACACAGCTCTTCCAGTCCGGACGCTGGCCGTAGAACCGGCCGAGTCCGTCCGAGGGGGAGGACGCCGGGGGTGCGGCGGCCCGGGCGCCGGTGGTGGTCGCCGCGGCCGGTGCGACGGCCGTGGGCACGGTGACGAACGCGGCGGCCAGGGCCATGCCCGCCACCGGTTTGCTGAATGCGGTCATGTCCGCACGCTAGAGGGCCGGTTGGGCCGGAATCACTGCGGCTGACCCCCGCGTCGGCACGGGGGTCAGCACCAGTGGCGGCGCCGCCCGGACATGGTCTCCTGGGACGGAGGACCACGGCGGGCGGTCACCGGGGGAGCCGCCGCCAGGAGAGAGCCGTGGCGCGGTCCCGACGCCGCTGTCAGAAGACGATCAGGGCCCGGCCGCCCCGGCCTGCGAGCATCGCCTCGAAGGCGGCGGGGATGCCGTCAAGGCCGATGCGTTCGGTGACCATCGAGCCCAGGTCGAGCCGTCCGGCGCGGACGTGCTCGGCGATCACCGGGAGGTCGCGGGCCGGGTCGCTGTTGCCGTAGACGCAACCGGAGAGGGTACGGCCGAAGTAGAAGAGCTCCAGGGCGGAGAAGGTCACCTGCTGATCCTGGCCGCCGATACCGACGACGGTGGTGCGGCCGCCACGGCGGGTGGAGGACCAGGCCGTACGGATGGTGTCGGCGCGGCCCACGCACTCGATGGCGACATCCGCGCCGTAGCCGCCGGTGAGCTTGCGTACCCGCTTGGCGGTGTCGTCGGCGGCGATCAGGAACTCGGTCGCCCCGGCCGCACGGGCCAGCTCCTCCTTCTCCGGGGAGACATCGACGGCGATGATGGGCCCCGCGCCCGCTATTCGCGCTGCCTGGAGGACGGCGAGGCCCACTCCCCCGGCGCCGTAGACGGCGACCGACTCACCCTCGACGACCCGGGCGGCGTGGGTGACCGCTCCGTAGCCGGTGAGGACGGCGCAGCCGAGCAGCGCCGCGTCGGTGAGCGGGATGCCGTGGGGCACGGGCAGCACCGCGTGCGCGGGGACGATGGTCTCCTCGGCGAAGGCCGCCGTGCCGAGCCCCGGGTAGAGGGCGGTGCCGTCGGCGGCGAGCGTGGCGTACGGGGTGTCGGCCGCGGCGCCCGCGTGGGCGCACAGCCAGGGCTCGTCCAGGGCGCAGAAGTGGCAGTCGCCGCAGGAAGGGGCCCAGTTCAGGACGACACGGTCGCCGGTGTCCACGCTCGTCACCCCCTCGCCCACCGCGCTGACGGTGCCCGCCCCCTCGTGGCCGAGCACGGCGGGCGCGGGCTGGCGGAGCGTGCCGTTGGACAGCGACAGGTCGGAGTGGCACACCCCGGCGGCGGCGAGCCTGACTCTGACGTGACCGGGGCCCGGCGCGGGGAGCTCGATCTCGGCGATCTCCAGCGGGGCGTTGACAGCGGTGAGTACGGCGGCGCGGACCACGGATTCTCCTTGGGCGCAGGGCACTAGGGGCGACTGGGGGGACATCCCGTCCGTCGTGGCCGATGTCCCGGGTGGGGGCCGGGGAGCGACACGAACGGACGGCGGACGATACGGGAGGCGCGGGCGGTACGGAAGGCGCGATAAGGCCGGATGAGCACGGCGCCGCGCCGGGCCCCGGTGCCGACGGCCGTGGCCGCCAGCGGCACTACCGGGCCCGGCTGGTCAGGGCTCCCCGGCACGGCACAGCCCGGCCGGCACAGTCCGGCACCGTGCGGCCCTGGCCCGGGCGGGCGGGCGCTCGCGAGGTGGCCCGCCCGGGCCCGGCCTCAGAACTGGAGCGACTTGGTCTGCAGATACTCGGCGAGGCCGTGGGTGCCCAGCTCGCGCCCCACGCCGGACTGCTTGTAGCCGCCGAACGGGGCGAGCGGGTTGAACCGGCCGCCGTTGATGTCCACCTGACCGGTCTCCATGCGGCGGGCGAACGCGACCGCCTGGGCCTCGTCCGCCGACCAGACGGCACCGGCGAGCCCGTAGACGGTGCCGTTGGCGATCCGCAGGGCGTCGTCCTCGTCCGCGTACTCCAGGATCGACAGGACGGGGCCGAAGATCTCCTCCTGGGCGATGGCCATCTCCGCGGTGACGTCGGCGAACACGGTCGGCCTGACGTAGTAGCCGGTGTCCCTGCCCTCCGGCGCCCCCGGGCCGCCGACCACGACGCGGGCCCCTTCGGCGATGCCGCGCTCGATGTAGCCGCGCACCCGGTCCCGCTGGGTGGCGTTGACGACCGGGCCGAGGCGGCTGTCCGGATCGTGCGGGTCGCCCGGGGTGTACTTCGCGGCGGCCGCGGCGGCCAGTTCCACCGCCTTGTCGTACTGGTCGGTGTGGACGAGCATGCGGGTCCACGCGCTGCACGTCTGCCCGGAGTTCGCGAAGACGTTGGCCACGCCCACCTTGACGGCCTTCGTCAGGTCCGCTCCCGGCAGGATGACGTTGGCGGACTTGCCGCCGAGTTCGAGGGCGACGCGCTTGACGGCGGAGCCCGCGATGGCGCCGATCTTCCGGCCCACGGCGGTGGACCCGGTGAACGACACCAGGTCGACGCCGGGGTGTTCGGCGAGCGCCTGACCAGCGACCGGGCCGAGCCCGGTGACCAGGTTGAAGACACCCGGCGGCAGCTCCGCGGCGGCGACGGCCTCGGCGAAGAGCTGGGCGACCAGGGGCGTGTCCTCGGCGGGCTTGAGGACGACGGTGCAGCCCGCGGCGAGCGCCGGGGCGACCTTGGCGACGATCTGGTGCAGCGGGTAGTTCCAGGGCGTGATGGCACCGACGACACCCACCGGCTCGTGCAGCACCGTGGAGTTGCCCACCTGCTCCTGGAAGGGGTAGGCCACCGCCAGCTCGGCGTAGCCGCCCGCGACAGCGATGGGCAGGTCGGCGTGGACGGCCTGCGCGAAGCCCAGGGTGGCCCCCAGCTCGGCCGTCACGGTCTCGGCGATCTCGTCACGGCGGGCGGCGAGGGCCGCGCGCAGCGCGCCAAGACGGGCGGCGCGGCGCGCGGGCGGGGTCGCGGCCCAGCCGGGGAAGGCGGCGCGCGCCGCCTGGACGGCCGCGTCCACGTCGAGGGCGGTGCCGGCGGGCACCCTGCCGATGACCCGTTCGTCCGCCGGGTTGACGACCTCGATCGTGTCGTTGCCTGACGCGGGCCGCCAGCCGCCGTCGATGTACATCCCGTCATGCGACTTCACGTCGTTGCCCTCCCACGCAGCTGCCGCCCCCGTACGCGACCAAACTAGCGACGGTAGTTTTCGCACGCCAGAGGGTGGGGGGTGCCCTGGGTCACGTGGCGGGCCCCTCACGCCCCCCTGACGTCCGTGAGGTGGGAGAAAACGACGATGTTGGAGGTGTAGCCGGTCTGCTGGTCGTATACCCCGCCGCAGGTCAGCAGCCGGAGTTCGGAGCGGCCGGTGTTGCCGTAGACCTTCTCGCTGGGAAAGTCCGACTTCTTGTACGTACGGACGGCGTCGACGGTGAACACGGCCGAGTTGCCGTCCTGGCGCGTGACGCTGACGACGTCGCCGCGCCGCAGCGACCCCAGGTTGGCGAAGACGGCGGGCCCGGAGCGGGTGTCGCGGTGGCCGATGACGATGGCCGTGCCGCGCTCCCCGGGGGCGGGGCCCCGCTCGAACCAGCCCGCTACCTGGGGTTTGTCCATCGGCGGTGTGCCGAGTTCGCCGCGTGAGTCGAGACCGAGCCCCATGACCGGCGCCTGGAGGGCGAGGGCGGGGATGACGACGGCACTCGCCCGCGAACGCGGCAGCGGGGCGCGCGGCACCCGCGGCGGGATGGAACCGTCCGCGACGGGCGGGGGTTGCGCCGTGCCCGTGCTCTCCACGACGGGTTCGGCGTCCGGTTCGGGCGTGGCGTCGGGGACCTCCGCTCCGGCGGCGGCAGCGACGGTGGGCGGCCCGGAGGGCGCGTCGTTCAGCACCCAGACACCGCCCACCACCAGCGACAAGGCCGTGCCCACCGTCACCGAGAGACGGCGACGGCGGACACGACTCATGCGTCTGCGCGGAGGACGGAACCTATGCCGCGTCATCGGTGCGTCGACGGGCCCGCCGGACGAAGATCAGCCCGGCCGCTCCGACCGCGCCCGCGGCCAGCGCCGTACTGACGCCGCCCACTTCCGAGCCGCCGGTGTCGGCAGTGCCGCCGCCGCCTGCGGCGACCGCGCCGACCGGCTTGTCCTTGGTCTGCTTGGGCGCCTCCTTGCTGCTGTTGCTGTTACTGCTGTTACTGCTGTTACTGCTGTTGTTGCCTGTGTTGCTGTTGTTGTTGCCGTTGCTGTTCGCGGGGCAGTCGACCTTGAACACCTTCTCCTTCGGGGCGCCTGTCTGCCCCACGAAGTTCCAGGTGAGCTTGTACTGCCCGGTCGGGAGTGTGTACTCCTTCGTCTGGCCGATGCCGTTGGCGAGTGTGAGGGCTCCGCCGAGGCTGGGCCCGTTGGTGCTGACCGGGAGCGGGGCGATCTGCCAGGTGACCTGCGGGACGGACTCGAAGTTGAGACCGGCCAGGTAGAACTCGCAGACGCTGAGTTCGTCGCGGGTGTCACTGGGGGCGGTGCCGACGTTGTGGATCTTTACGTCTCCGTTGTCGCCGGTAGCGGCGAGAGCGGCGGGCGCCGCCAGGAGGGTGGCGCCGGTGATGGAGAGGGTGGCGACGGCCGCGGCCGCCGTACGGGCGCCGAGGGCGCGTCGAGTGGTTGAGATGGTCACGCGGGGCTCCTTCAAGCCGGGACGATAGTCATACAAATCGTCGATCGCCTGACTACGTGTCACGTTTTCAGCGAGAAGAAACGGCGAAACGCCCTAAACCCCCCATTTATCGCCCGGTTAGCCCACACCGCCCGCTCCGGACAGGGCCATTCGTGCCGCCCGCGTACGCCGCGACGAACGCCTCCGCCCCCGTGGACCCGCCGCTCCCGACCCGGCCGACGCGTCACCGCCGCCGCCATCCGGGGGACGCCGCAACCCGCGCGCGGCGACCCCGGCCGAGCCCAGCAGCAGCACCCCCAGCATCACGAAGGGCGCCGCCGTGCCCGCGACCCCGGCCAGTCCCCCGGCGGCGGCCGGGGCGGCGACCTGGCCGAGCCGGTTGCCGGTGAGCCGCAGCGCGAGCGCCGTGCTGCGCGCCGCGTCGGGCGCTGCCCGCACCACCGTGCTCATCGACAGCGGCTGGCCGACGCCGAGCGCGAAGCCGAGCGCGGCCAGGACGACGCCCAGTGCCCACGCGGGCATCGGCAGGGCGATGCCCGCGCACAGCAGCGCCGCGCACAGGCAGCTCACGGCCATCAACGCCGTACGGCCCAGCACCCGGATCATCGGGGTCATCACCAGTCGGCAGGCGATGGTGGCCGCCGCCCGCAGGCTCAGCAGTACGCCGATGGCGGCGGGGGTGATGCCCCGGTGCTCACCGAGCACCGGCAGGTAGGCGGTGAGGATGTCGGTGGCGGACAGCACGGCAAGGCTGATGAAGATCCCGGAGGTGACACCCCGGGTGCGCAGAATGCCCAGCACCGGCACGCGGTCGGCACCCTTCCCGGAGCCTGTCCCGGTCTGCTTCCCGGCTCCTTCCCCGGCTCCGTTCCCGGTCCCCCTCGCTCGCGCTGACGCTCCGGGCCTGTGTTCGATCCGCCAGAGCCCGGCGAACGAGCAGGCGGCCACGGCGGCCGACACCAGCAGCGCGGCAGCGCTCGTACGGGCCAGCGCGCCGCCCTCGGCGGAGACCAGCAGCCCGGCCGCGACGGGGCCGACGAGCTGGCCGAGCGAGGCGCCGATGGTGAAGTGGCCGAAGTCGCGGTCCCGTTCCTCCGGGGCGCTCTGCCGGGCCACGATGGACTGCGCCCCGATGACGAAGACCAGGTGGCCCAGGCCCATCACCCCGCTCCACAGCGCCATCCCTGTGAGCGAGGAGGCCCGGCCGCTCAGCCCGCAGCCGCCCGCGATGAGCAGCACGCCCAACGGCAGCAGCGGGGCGCACCGGCCGTGGTCGGTACGGCGGCCCAGCGGTATGGCGGCGAACAGCGGCAGCAGCGCGTACACCCCGGCGATGACTCCCACGGCGCGGGCGTCGGCACCGAGCGCGAGCGCCCGGTAGGAGACGGCGGGCCGCGCCATGCTCACCGCCCCCTGCGCGAAGGCGAAGGCGATGACCAGGCGCAGCAGCCAGCCCCTGCCGGGCGCGATCGGCGTCATGTCTCGGCTGATCCCGTCTCTTGACCCCGTCTCTCAGATGATCCCGAATCCGTCAGATGATGCCGAACAGCAGTCCGGCGCCGAGCACGACCAGCGCGGTGAGCGCGGCCCACTTCACGGTGAACCGGGTGTGGTCGCCGAACTCCACCTTGGCCATGCCGATCAAGACGTAGACGGCGGGCACCAGCGGGCTGGACATGTGCAGGGACTGGCCGACGAGGGAGGCGCGGGCGATCTCCGTGGAGGACACACCGTGCGCGGCGCCCGCCTCGGCGAGGATCGGCACGATGCCGAAGTAGAAACCGTCGTTGGACATGAAGTACGTGAGCGGGATGCTCAGCACGCCGGTCACCAGGCCCATGTGGGGGCCCATGCTGTCGGGGATGCCGTCGACGAGCCAGCGGGCCATGTGCTCGACCATGCCCGTGCCGGTGAGCACGCCGGTGAAGACGGCGGCGGCGAAGACCATGCCGGAGACGTTGAGGACGTTCTCCGAGTGGGCGGCGATGCGGGCCCGCTGGTCGGGCATGTGCGGGAAATTGACCGTCAGCGCGATGGCGGCGCCGAGCAGGAACAGCACCGGGATCGGCAGGGTCTGCAGGATCAGCAGCGTGAGCAGGGCGACGGTCAGCGCGGCGTTGAACCAGTAGAGCTTCGGGCGCAGCGTGGCACGGTGCGGGTCGAGGGTCTGCGGGTCGCCGTCGGCGGCGCCGTCACTCGTCTCCCCGTTCCCGCCGGTTCCGCCAGTCCCGCCGGTGGGCGCGTCGGCGTCCGTTCCGCCGCCCGCCGCGCCCGGCATCGCTGTGCCTGCCGTCGCCACGCCTGCCGTCTTCGTGAGCCGCACCCGGCCGCCGGGGACTCCGGGGCCGCCGGCCGTCACCAGCACCTGCTCGGTCGCCGTCTCCGTTCCCCGCGCCACGACGGCACCCGGCTCGCCAAGCTCGTCGAGTGACAGCACGCCGAGCCGCTTGCGCTCGCGCCTGCCGAGGACGTACGCGAAGGAGAAGACGAAGAGCAGCCCGACGGCGAGGGCGGGGATCATCGGTATGAAGATGTCGCCCGCGTCGAGCTTGAGCGCGGTGGCCGCGCGGGCGGTGGGGCCGCCCCAGGGGACGGTGTTCATCACGCCGTTGGCGGTCGCCGCGACACAGGTCATGACGAGGACGCTCATCTTCAGACGGCGGTAGAGCGGCAGCATCGCCGAGACCGTGATCATGAAGGTCGTGGAGCCGTCGCCGTCGAGGGAGACGATCGCGGCGAGGACGGCGGTGCCGACGACGATCCGCACCGGGTCAGCCTTGCAGAACCGCAGGATGAGCCGGACGATCGGGTCGAAGAGCCCGACGTCGATCATCACCCCGAAGTAGATGATGGCGAACATGAGCATGGCGGCGGTGGGCGCCAGGTCGCCGATTCCGGCAAGGACGTAATCGCCGAGCTTGGCACCCTGGCCCACCAGGACGCAGAACAACGCGGGGATGAGCACCAGCGCTGCCAAGGGGGACATCTTCTTCATCATGATCAGCACCAGGAAGGTGGCGATCATGACAAATCCGAGGACTGTCAGCATGGAGGGCACCTCACGTTCGCCTTCGAACGCCGCCGGGGTGGCGGTCGAGGTGACGTTAGGCGCGTCAACTTTGCGTTAACAAGACCTTGACACGCGAGCAATACGCGCAAAACCCCAGGTCAACTGAGGGGTGCGAGGTGCACGGGGAAACCGGAGAGCACGGCGGTGCCGGAGAGCGGGTCGAGCCGGGAGCCGTCGTTGAGCTGGTTGACGTTGACGCCGGGAGCGACGGTGGCGACGGACAGCCTGGTGCCGGGCCTGGAGTGTCCCCAGCCGTGCGGCAGGCTCACCACGCCGGGCCTGACGGTGTCCGTCACCTCCACGGGCACCTCCAGCTCGCCGCCGTCACCCTTGACGCGGGCCGGGCTTCCGTCGACGAGGCCGAGGCGTGCCGCGTCCTCCGGGTGCACCTGGAGGGTGCAGCGGTTGGTGCCGCCGATGAGCACGGGGACGTTGTGCAGCCAGCTGTTGTTGGAGCGCAGATGGCGGCGGCCGACGAGGAGCAGCTCGGCGGGGCGCGGGGTGAGCGCGCGGCGCAGCCGGGGCACGTCGGCGGCGATCGGCGCGGGGCACAGCTCGACGGTGCCGCTGCGGGTGCGCAGCAGCTCGGGGACGCGCGGCCGCAGCGGGCCGAGGTCGATGCCGTGCGGTGTGTCGAGCACGGCCTGAAGGGTCAGCCCGCCGTCCACGGCGCCGAAGCCGTCACCGTACGGGCCGAGTCGCAGCATCAGGTCAAGGCGCCGCTCCCAGCCGGTCTCGCCGGTGAGCCGGGCGGCCAGCGCCGTGGGGTCCTGGCCGTGCACCGGGGAGCCGGTGTCGGCCACGGCCTTGGCCAGCGTCTGGCCGATGACCAGGCTGTCCACGCCGCCGGGGTCGGCGGCTGCCTGACCGCTGACGCACAGCACCAGCCGGGCCAGGATCTCGCACTCGTCCAGCTCGCCGGGCCGCAGCGGGAGCACGGGCCGGGAGTAGCGGATCTGGTTGCGTACGGCGAAGGTGTTGAAGGCGAAGTCGAAGTGGGCGGTGCGGCTGGGCGGGGGCGGCGGCAGGACGACGTGGGCGTGCCGGGAGGTCTCATTGAGGTACGGGTCGACGCTGACCATGAAGTCAAGGCCGGTCAGTGCCCGGTCGAGCCGGTCGCCGTTCGGGGCGGAGAGCACCGGGTTGGCGGCGATCGAGATCACCGCCCTGACCTGGTCGTCGCCCGGGGTCTCGATCTCCTCGGCCAGCGCTACGGAGGGCAGTTCGCCCTTGGCTTCGGGGTGGCCGCTGACCCGGCTGTGCCAGCGGCCGAGGGCGAAGCCCTTCCCGGGGCGCGGCGGGCGCGGGGCCCTGGCGGTGGCGGCGAGCGGGAACATCGCGCCGCCGGGCCGGTCGAGGTTGCCGGTCAGCGCGTTCAGCACGTCGACGAGCCAGTTGGTGAGGGTGCCGAACTCGACGGTGCTGCCGCCGATCCTGCCGTAGACAGCGGCCCGGGGCGCGGCGGCCAGCTCGCGGGCGAGGGTACGGATGTCCTCGGCGGGCACGTCGCACGCGTGCTCCACCGCCTCGGGGGTGAACTCGGCGGCCAGCCGCCCGACGTCGTCGACGCCGGTCAGGTGCGCGCCGAGCGCTCCGGGGTCCACCAGGTCCTCGGCGAACAGCACCTGCACCATGGCGAGCAGCAGCGCCGCGTCCCCGCCGGGCCTGATGGGCACGTGCCGGTCGGCCAGCCGCGCGGTGCGGGTCCGGCGCGGGTCGATCACCGTGACGTGCCCGCCGCGCCGCCGCAGGTCCTTCAGCCGCCGGGGGAAGTCGGGCGCGGTGCACAGGCTGCCGTTGGACTCGGCCGGGTTGGCGCCGATGATCAGCAGGTGGTCGGTGCGGTCGAGGTCGGGCACCGGGATGGCCAGCGCGTCCCCGTACATCAGCCCGCTGGAGACGTGCTTGGGCATCTGGTCCAGCGTGCTCGCCGTGAACAGGTTGCGGCTGCCCAGCGTGGCGAGCAGCACGGGCGGGTAGAGCGCGCCCGCCATGGTGTGCACATTGGGGTTGCCGAGGACGACGGCCACGGACTGCGGTCCGTGCGCGGCGAGCAGCGGCGCCAGCCCTTCGGCGACGGCGGCGAACGCCTCGTCCCAGCCGGTCTCCACCAGGCGCCCGTCCTTGCGGACCAGGGGGCTGGTGAGCCGGTCGGGGTCGGCGTCGACGGCGCCGAAGGAGACACCCTTGGGGCAGCTGAACCCCTTGCTGAACACGTCGTCGCGGTCGCCGCGCGCCGCTGTGACCCGGTCGTCCTCGATGTCGAGCGTCAGCCCGCACGTGGCTTCGCACAACGGGCATATACGCAGAGCGGTATGGCTCATCGGTCCCTCCCGGGGACGGCTGCGACGCGTTTCGCCACGACCATACCGGCCGGTATGCGCTGAGGGGACGGTTCGGCGCATTGACGTTCACCCGCCTTCATTCCTATGGTCTTCTATAGGAATTCTTCGATGGTGGGAGCACGCGATGAGCGGCACGGGCAACGAGCAGGCGAGGAAGACCGCCGAGGGGCTGACGTACAGCCACGGCTTCGGCAACGAACACAGCAGCGAAGCCGTGCCCGGCGCGCTGCCGCACGGCCGCAACTCGCCCCAGCGCGCGCCGCTGGGACTCTACGCCGAGCAGCTCAGCGGCTCCGCCTTCACCGAGCCCAGACAGCACAACCGCCGCTCGTGGCTCTACCGCGTCCGCCCGTCCGCCGCGCACCCGCCGTTCACCCGCATCGGCAACGGCGCCCTGCGCGGCGCTCCGTTCACCGGCCCCGAGAGTTGCGCCCCCGACCCGAACCGGCTGCGCTGGGACCCGCTCCCCGAGCCCCCGGCGGGCATCGACTTCCTCAGCGGCCTGTGGACCCTCGGCGGCAACGGCGACGCCACCCAGCGCACCGGCATGGCCATCCACCTCTACGCCGCCAACACGTCCATGGAGAGCCGGGTGTTCAGCGACGCCGACGGCGAGCTCCTGATCGTCCCCGAGCGCGGCGGGCTGCTGCTGCGCACCGAGTTCGGGCTGCTGCGCGCCGAGCCGGGGGAGGTCGCGCTCATCCCACGCGGCGTACGGTTCCGGGTCGAGCTGCTGGACGGGACGGCCCGGGGCTACGTCTGCGAGAACTACGGCCAGCCCTTCACCCTGCCCGACCTCGGCCCGATCGGCGCCAACGGGCTCGCGAACCCCCGTGACTTCCGCGCCCCGGTCGCCGCCTACGAGGACCGTGAGAGCTCCGTCGAGGTGGTCAACAAGTTCTGCGGCAACCTGTGGGCCGCGACCTACGACCACTCGCCGCTCGACGTCGTCGCCTGGCACGGCAACCACGTCCCGTACGTCTACGACCTGCACCGGTTCAATGTGATCGGCTCCATCAGCTACGACCACCCGGACCCCTCGATCTTCACCGTGCTGACCTCGCCCTCCGACACCCCCGGGCTCGCGGGCGTCGACTTCGTCGTCTTCGCGCCGCGCTGGCTGGTCGGCGAGGACACCTTCCGGCCGCCGTACTTCCACCGCAATGTGATGAGCGAGTACATGGGCCTGATCGAGGGCGCGTACGACGCGAAGACCGCGGGCAAGGGCGGCTTCGTGCCGGGCGGCGGCTCGCTGCACAACATGATGTCGGCGCACGGCCCCGACCGGGAGACCTTCGAGGCGGCCAGCGCGGCCGAGCTGAAGCCGCACAAGATCGACGACGGTCTGGCCTTCATGTTCGAGACCCGCTGGCCGGTCACGGCCACCCCGCAGGCGATGAACGCCGACCACCTGCAACAGCGGTACGACGAGGTATGGCAGGGTCTGGAGCGCCATTTCCGGTCGTAGGAGTAGGACGGAGCCCTCGTGACGACCTTCGCTCCCGACTCGCTCGCCCTGAACCGCAAGCTGCCGCTCTGGTATCAGGTCTCGCAGTCGCTGCGCGCCTCCATACTCGGCCGCCGCCCGCACGAACCCCTGCGGCTGCCGACCGAGGACCGCCTCGCCGAGCACTACGGCGTCAGCGTCCTCACCATGCGGCAGGCGCTCAAGGAGCTGGAGACGGAGGGGCTGATCAGCCGGCACCGGCGGCGCGGCACGTTCATCGAACCGAACGCGCGGCGCGGCGCCCCGGTGCGGCTGCTCGGCTCGGTCGACGCGATCGTGGCCCAGCAGTCCGGGGAGCACACCACGCTGCTGGGCCACGGCCCCGAACCCGTACCGGCGGACCTCGCCGAGTACTTCCCCGACCTCCCCGAGGCGATGGCGTACCGGCGGCTGCGCTGCGACGAGGAGGGCGGCGAGCCCACCAACTGGGCCCACAACCTGATCCGCCCCGACATCGCCGAGGCCATCGACCTGGCCGACCTGACCCGGTGGCCGATGACCAAGGTGCTGCGGGACGTGGTGGGCGTGGCGATCAGCCGCATCACGGACACCGTCGAGGCGCGGCTCGCCGACCCGGAGACCGCCCGGCTGCTCAAGGTGCCGCTGCTCAGCCCGATCCTGCACTACACGGGCGTCACCTACGACGACAGCGGCCAGGTCGTGGACGTCGCGCGCATCCGCTACCGGGGCGACCGGTTCTCCTTCACCGTCACGCTGGACGCGCACTGAGCCGAGCACCGCCCCGAACCCGGGCACCGACCCGAATGAGCCCGCCCGGCGTGGGTACGATGGGGTCGGCGCATGAACGGTTGGGGGAGGACGTCCGCGTGACGGCGACACAGGCCCAGGGACCGGCAGGCCGCCCGCACACCAGCCGGGCCCCGCACGGCAGCCCGGCCTCGGACGCCGACGCCGCCTGGGCGCAGGCGCCGCCCCTCGACGCGGTGATGCCGTGGTCCGTGGCCCCGCTGCGGCTGGGGCGCGGCTGGGTGGCGGCCCCCGACCCCACCGCGCTGACCGCCCGCTGGGACGCCCTCCTGCGCGCCGACGGCGAGGCCGCGCGCGAGGCCCTGTTCCGGCCCACCCGCTCCCGTACGCCGCGTACCGCCGTCTCCCAGCTGCCGGGGCAGACCGGGTCCACCGCCCGGTTCGCGCGCGAGACAGGCCGGTGCCCGCAACCCGTACGGATCGCGCACGGCCCCTTCGACCAGCTGTGGCTGATCCCCGATCACCGGCTCATCGACGCGGCCAGGCCCGAGCTGTGGCGCGTCGCCGACGACCAGCAGATCCACCTCCTCGAACCGGCGAGGGAGGCGGCACGCGCGGGCGACCGGAGCGCGGCCGGTTCCGGGGCCGCGCTCGCCTACGCCGCCCTGCTGCCCGACGGCCACTCCCCCGCGGGCCGCCCAGGACGCGTGCGCCCGCTCTACCGCCGCCCCGGCGGCCGCGAGCCGAACCTCGCCCCGGGGCTCATCGGCCATCTCACCCGGCGCCTGGGCCGCCCCGTCACCGCCGAGGGCGTGCTGGCCTGGACGGCCGCCGCCGCGCGGCGCTCCCCCGAAGGCCACCCCGTCATCCCGCTGACGGCCTCACCCGAGGTGTGGGAGGCGGGCGTCGCGCTGGGCCGCCGCCGGGTGTGGCTGCACACCCGGGGGGCGCGCTGCGCTGCCCCGCCCGCGCCGGGCGCGGCGGCCGGTGCCGCGCCGCCCGGCGAGCGCCCCCGGCTGCCCGGCGGGCGGCGCCCCTACGTACGGGCCGCCGTCACCACGGACCCGCTGCCCGACGCGCTGACCTACGACGCCGAGGAGCGGACACTGTGCCTCGGGAACGGCCGGATATCGCCGGTGGACCCTGCCGCGTGGGAGTTCCACACGGCGGGGGCGCGGGTGCTGGACAGCTGGTTCGAGCGCCGCACCGCACCGGCGGCACCCGGCACGCTGGAAGCGGTCGGCGCCGCGGGCTGGCGTCAGGAGTGGACCACCGACCTGCTGGAGCTCATCACAGTGCTGACGCTGCTGGCCGAACTGCGGGAAGCCGAGCGGCATCTCATGCGGCGGCTGGCCGAGGAACCGCTGATCAGCGTCGCGGAACTGGGCGAGGCCGGGGTGCTGCCGGTGCCCGGGGCCGCGCGCCGGCCCGCGTCGGTGCTCGACCACCATGAAGAGGGGCCGGACGGACAGTACGCGTTGCTGTGAGTGGGTACGGCGCGAGAATGCCGCACGAGAGCGGGAACGGCGCGGGAGCGGGGCGGGTGCGGGCCCGCCGGTGAAGCGGGCGGAACAAGCGCTACGGGCCACTGGACGAGAGACCCGGACCGGGCGACGGACCGGCTGGAGCGGGCCGGACCGACCGCGCCGGGTCGGTATGGGCGCCGGTCCGGCCTGGCGGTGCCAGGCCGGACCGGTTCGAGCGGGAACGAAGCGGGGTAGGGAACTCTCCTGCTGAGCGCGCTCGGGTCAGCCGTGGCTGCCGAACAGCGAACGTCGCAGCCGCCGGAGCGGCGCGAACAGCGAGACCTTTGCGCCCCGGCTCGTCTTCGTGCGCGTGTGGTCACGCGCCGTCAGTTCCTGCATCAGTACTGTGGCGCCCTCCGCCTCGCGGTGCGACACGGCAGGGCCGCCGAGCACCGAAAGATGGCGGTCGAGGCGCGCACTGGACGCACCACTCCCACAGTTGATCGCAGGCACCCGTGGCCTGCTTCGCATTGCTATCTGCTCCATGACACTCCCCACCCGTACGAGGGCACCCGCCCCGGGCAGAGTAACCCTACCTCCCCCCGCCGTCACCCGCGCATCCCACACCTCGGATTCACAGCGCCGTCAAGGACGTTGACAGACGTATCCACTCGTGGCGTGCCCTGCACCGCGCTCCGACGCACTCCCGGCCCCGTTCTCGCGCCGTGCGCGCCCCCCGCACCGGACGGTCGCCACGCCCGAGTACACCGCGTGAGGTCGCGCCCCAGGCTCTCACCGGGCCCGCGTCCGGGTGCGGCCCCGCTTCCAGCGGAGGTGGTCGTGCCGCGCGGGACGTAGCCGTTCCGGTACAAGACCCCTGCCAGACACCACAAGAGGGTGGATCTCCGCCCAAGAGGGCCGCGTACGGCCTGAGTTGCGTTAGATTTACGCCGAATTGCTCGATACGGGAGGGGGCCCGTCCATGAGCGAGCGTCTTGGTGGTGCGGACCCTGGCGGCGAGCCTCCCCGTGGTGAGGGCCCTGGCGCCCGCTCTTCCCACGGCGGTGCCCATGGCGGCCACGAGCCGACCATGGCAGGCACCCGCCGGGTGGCCGGCCGCTATCTGCTGCAGTCCGAGCTCGGCCGGGGCGGCATGGGCGTCGTCTGGCGGGCCCATGACGACGTGCTCGGCCGCGAGGTCGCCATCAAGGAGGTGCGCGCCCCGGACCAGCTGCCGGGCCATGAGGTGGCGCAGCTGTACGCCCGGCTGGAGCGGGAGGGCCGGGCGGCGGCCCGTATCTCGCATCCCAATGTCGTGACGGTCTATGACGTGGCGATGGAGGGCGGGCACCCGTGGATCGTGATGGAGCTGGTCCGCGGCCGTTCGCTGGCGGACGCCCTGGCGGCGGACGGCCCCATGTCACCGCAGCGGGCGGCGGGCGTGGGTGCCGAGGTGGTCGCCGCGCTGCGGGCGGCGCACGCGGCCGGGGTGCTGCACCGCGACGTGAAGCCGGGCAACGTGCTGCTCGCCGAAGGGAACGGGCGGGGTGCGGGAAGCGGCCGGGTGGTCCTCACGGACTTCGGGATCGCCGTGGTCGAGGGCAGTTCCGCGCTGACACTGACCGGGGAGCTCGTCGGTTCACCGGAGTTCCTCGCGCCCGAGCGCGCGCTGGGACGGCCACCGGGCCCGGCGTCCGACCTGTGGTCGCTGGGCGTGACGCTGTACGCCGCCGTCGAGCACCACTCGCCGTTCCGGGCCGACACCCCGCTCAGCACCCTGCGCTCCATCGTGGACGACCCGCTGCCGCCGCCGCGCAGGGCCGGCGCGCTCACTCCCGTACTGGAGGGGCTGCTGCGCAAGGACCCTGACGCGCGGATCACGGCGGATGTGGCCGAGAGCGCGCTGCGACGGGTCGCGACCGGCGACGCGCCACGGGTCGGCCCGGCACCCGGCCCGCCGGTGGGTTACGCGCCCACCGTCACGGCCTGGCCGACGGCGACGGGCAGCCAGGTCAGCCCGCCCCGCGGCACGTTCGGCGCGCCGACCCACGTCTCCGGCGCAGCCAGCCGTACGGCCGCGGCTCCGCCCGGCGCTGCGGCTGGCGCTGCGGCCGGCGTCCCGGCCGGCGCCCCGGGCGTGGGCCGCTCACGGCGTGTGGCCCTGGCCGTGGCGGCCGGGGTGCTGCTGGCCGCGCTGACGGCGGGCGGGGTGGCATGGGCGCTGCTGGACGACGGCAGCAAGGACGGCGCGGGCTCGGCGTCGAGCGGCGAGCGGAGCGGTGGCGGGGACGCCGGGAGCGGTGACAGCGGCGGCGGCTCGGCGGGCGACGCGGGCGCGGCCTCGTCGGCGGGCACAGGGTCGGACGGCGGCGGCACCGCCTCCGGGGGCGCCAGCAGCGCGGGCAGCGACAGCGGCGGGACGGACAGCGGCGGCTCGGACGCGACGAGCGGATACGGCAAGACCGCCGGGAAGACCGACGGGGGCGGCAGCGGCCACGTCACAACACGGCCGCCGACCGACCGTCCGAAGCCGTACACGGTCACGGTCACCGTGCACGCGGTCCGCGGCAGCTATACGGGACCGTGCCCGGCGCCCACCGATCAGGCGCCGCGTTTCTCGGCCACCCTCACGGTCTCACCGGCCCCGGCGCGGGTCACCTACCGCTGGGTGACCGGCAGCGGCAACATCTCGGACCCCGGCTGGAAGACCGTCGATGTGGGGAGCGGTTCGGCGCAGGTCAACCACACCGAGCTGCTGTACGAGCCGGACGCCACCCGTCACGACACCATCGGCGTCGAGGTCAAGAGCCCGAAGGCGGCGACCTCCTCGCACATCGCTTTCACGGTCACGTGCGAGGAGGCGCCTTCTCAGCAGACCACCGGTACGGCGTCGGCGGCCCCGGCGGCCTACACGGCCGAGGCGAAGGTCGGCAGGTAACCACCTGACTGGCCGGCGGCCGTCGGGTGGTAGGAGTCACCGACCGGGAAGGTCACGCTGTGCAGCCACGAGGCGCCTGAGCAGATCTCGTGGCCGGTGAAAGGCCCGCTGACATCGCCGAACGCGAAGCCGTGGTCGGCGGCGCGCTTGGCGGTGACGGAGTTGAGCAGGTCGGCGGCGTTGTTGATGGCCGACCGCTCCTTCTCGGTGAGGCCCGCCACGCAGCTGCCGCCCAGCTTGTAGAAGCGCGGGTAGCCGAGGACGACGACGCGGGCGGAGGGCGCCTTGCTCTCGATCGCCGAGTAGACCTGGTCGAGCTTGCCGGGGAGGGTGCTCTCGACGTAGCCGCGGGCGGTGTTGACCCGGTTCACGCACGCGCTCTCGGACTGGAGCACACAGGTGGTCATGACGTCGGCGAAGCCCGCGTCGTTGCCGCCGACGGTGATGCTGACCAGTCCGGTGCCGCTGTTCACCGGGCCGAGCTGGCCTGCGAGGACATCACCCGTCCGGGCGCCGGAACACGCGGTGAAGTGGAAGCTTGACGGTGCGTTCTTGGCCGCCCAGAGCTTGGGGTAAGCACGGTTGCTGCGCTTGCAGTCGCCGCTCGCCCCGTCGTAGTCACCCGCTCCCACGCCGGAGGAGTAGGAGTCACCGAGCGCTACATACGCGGGTGCGGCTGTGTTTTCAGCGGTCTGGGCGGACTTCTCGGCCGAGTGGGCGGCACCGGCGCCGGTGAGTGCGAGCGCGGCGGTGAGCAGGGCCGCGGACGCGGCGGACGCGAACCGGGTCAGTTTCATGAGTCTCCTTTAGCAGGATCTCTGACGTGGGGGACGGACCGGACGCCTCCGCGTGGCGGGCGTGGCGCCGACGTGCCCAGGGAGCCGACGAAGACCAACGGAGATGTCCATGCCAAAGGGTTCTACCCCGCCGCACCCCCGAATTGCGGTCAAGTGACATGAATATGTCATGACGTCAGAAGGCTTGCCTGACAGCGCTTTGAGCGGTAGTCGCCGCCGACCGGGCGCCCGGCGCGGTCGGCTCCGTACCTCTCACGCACCGCACGCCCCTGACCGGCGACGCGACCCCCGGTGGCGCGCCGAGCCCCGGCGCGAGCCCGCCCGGCGACGCCCGCGAGACCGCCCCGATACCCCCGCGCCGGACTCCCCCAGGCGGCGCGCCGCGTGCCTCGCGGGCGAGACAACTGGCCGGACCATATGGCTTGTTGTCATGCTTGGAGCATCTTGACGGGCATCCTCACACTGCGCGACATTAAAGCCTGGCATCCGGCGCTTCGGGGGGCAAAGTCGCCAATGCAGAGCATCACTGATGGAACCAACACGGACGAGAACAACTCGGGCGATAACCACCACGAGAAGAGCAGCAAGAAGAGCAAGAAGAGGTGGCCGTCAGGCGATTCCGTCTCACTGGCCGCGGGGGCGGCGCTCGGCATCGGAGGGGTCGGCGCGGCGCTGGCGTTCGCCGACATCGACTCGCCGCTGCGCGCGCCCTTCACGCTGTTCTTCCTCATCGTCGCGCCCGCGTCCGCCGTGGGCGCCGCGTTGCGCGGTGTCGATCCGCTCAGCCGGCCGGTGCTCGCCGTGGCCGCGGCGGTGGCCATCGACGTACTGGTGGCCCAGGTCATGCTCGCCTTGCAGCTGTGGACCGTGCGCGGCGGCATCGTCGCCGTCGGCGCGCTGAGCCTCCTCCTCTTCCTGCTGACATACGCACGGCGCTTCCGGCGCCATATGACGAGAAGTCGGGCATAAGACGTGGACATCAGTGTGTACCGCCCCGGCGACCTGACGGCCGCCGACCAGGCGGCCTGGCGCGCCATGCAGTCACAGGCCCACGTGCTGGGCTCCCCGCAGCTCGCCAACCCCTTCCTGTCCCCCGAGTTCGCGCTGGCCCTCGGCCGGTGCCGCCGGGGGGTGCGGATCGCCGTGGTCCGCGAGGAGGGCGTCCCCGCGGCGTTCTTCCCCTTCCAGCGCGGCGCGCTGGGAGTCGGCCGTGCGATCGGCCTCGGGGTCTCCGACGCCCAGGGCCTGGTGCACAGGCCGGGGTTCCAGTGGGACGCGCGCGAGCTGCTGCGGGCGTGCCGGCTGTCGGTGTGGGAGTTCGACCACCTGGTGGAGAGCCAGAAGCCCTTCGACCCCGGCACCCGCCGCACGTACCCCTCGCCCGTGGTCGATGTCGAGCAGGGGTACCCGGCCTACCTCGCCGCGCTCCGCGCCCAGTCGCCGAGCTTCCTGCGCGGCACGCTGTACAAGCAGCGCAGGCTCGCCCGGGAGGCCGGTGAGGTCCGCTACGTCCACGACGAACGCGATCCTGCCGTGTTGCGCACGCTGATGGAGTGGAAGTCCGCGCAGTACCGAAGAACCGGGCGCAGCGACCGGTTCGCCCATACGTGGATCACCCGCCTCGTGGAGCAGCTCTTCCACACCAGGGAATCCTCGTGTACGGGACTGCTCTCCGTTCTCTACGCGGGTGGGCGGCCGGTCGCCGCGCATTTCGGATTGCGTTCGGAACGCGTGCTCTGCTGCTGGTTTCCGGCGTACGATCCGGCCTTCGGCAAGTACTCACCCGGTCTGGTGACGCATCTGCGGATGGCCGAGGGAGCGGCCGCCGACCAGCTCGCCTATATCGATCTCGGGCGGGGCGACAAGCAGTACAAGGACTCCCTGAAGACCCGCGAACTGGCGGTGTCAGAGGGCTGGGTGACCCGCCGCCATCCGATCGCGCTGGGCCACCAGGCGTACCGGGCGCCGGTGCGGGCGCTGCGCGACGCGGTGGTGTCCCGGCCCCAGCTCTTCCAGCCCGCCGACCAATTGCTCAAGAACCTCGGCCGGCTCCGTCAGCGGGACTGAGCCGGTTTACCGATTCCGCCTTCCCGCCTTCCCGGCGTTCGAACACCGGGGCGGCGGGACAGGAGGCAATTCCGGGCCCGGGCCGGTGCGGAGGCCGGACCTGGAGAACAACCTGCTCCACAAAGGCTTCGCACATCCGTGGCCAAAAACACCAAAGGAGGATTCACCGCTCAAGGGCTTGTCATACAGTCTCAATTATCAATACCGTCGTACATCCCCCCGCATCGGCCCCTCATGCAAGGCGGCTCTAGGGGAGGGCTCAAGCGTCGCGATGGGGCCTGAAGCGGGGTGCGGTAGGGGGGTGCCGTGCCCGGCGCCGAACAGACGCCGAGTCGCGTGCCGCGAGGCCAGAACGTTATGCCAGCTCACCCTGTTGGAACGGCGACCCATGCCGTCATGGTCGGGGTGAGAACCCCCCTTTCGAACCGGATACACCAACGGACCTCCGTGGGGGCGGTCCACCGGACGAGAGGGAAACCAGACTCATGAGCTCAGTGCTGCGCCCGGCCACGCCGGGCGAAGGCCCGTTAACCACGCCGTCCTCGAACGGCTCAACGGAACACGCCGGCGGTCATTACCGGCCCATCTCCTCCCACCTCGCCATCACGCCACCGGTGAGTGTGGTCATCCCCGCCATGAACGAGGCGGAGAACCTTCCGTACGTCTTCAAGACCCTGCCCGACTGGATACACGAGGTCGTCCTGGTCGATGGCGACTCGACCGACGACACCATCGCCGTGGCCCGTGAGCTGTGTCCGGAAGTGAAGGTCGTCCGGCAGCGCGGCAAGGGCAAGGGCGACGCGCTGATCAGCGGTTTCGCCGCATGCACCGGCGAGATCATCGTGATGGTCGACGCGGACGGCTCAGCCGACGGCGCCGAGATCGTCAGCTATGTCTCGGCCCTGGTCTCCGGCGCCGACTTCGCCAAGGGCTCCCGCTTCGCCAACGGCGGCGGCACCGACGACATGACGCCCATCCGCAAGCTCGGCAACCGGCTCCTCACCTCTTTCGTCAACCAGAAGTTCGGCGCCCGCTACACCGATCTCTGCTACGGCTACAACGCCTTCTGGACCCGCTGCCTGGATGAGATCTCTCTGGACTGCGCGGGTTTCGAGGTCGAGACCCTGATGAACATCCGGGTCGTCAAGGCCCGGCTGCGGGTCCAGGAGATCCCCAGCCACGAGTACGAACGCATCCACGGCGTCAGCAACCTGCGGGCCGTCCGCGACGGGCTGCGCGTGCTGCGGGTCATCCTGCGCGAGCAGGGCGACAAAAGGCACCGCCGCCGCCCCGCCATCGCACTGGGCGCGAACCGCGGGGAGGTCTCTTGAGCCTCGCGGCTGAGGCGCCCCGCGTCTCGGTGGTGATCTGCGCGTACACCGAGGCCCGCTGGAGCGACACGCTCGCCTCGGTGGCCTCGGTGCGCCGCCAGGCCAGGAGCGCCTACGAGGTACTCCTGGTGATCGACCACAACGAACCACTTCTCCGCCGCTTCCAGGAGCACTACGGCCCGGACGGACTCGGCGGCACGGACGACCCCGCGGATACGGGCGGCCCCGCCGACATCCGTGCCGGGGAGCACCCAGGTGACCGCGGCGGGCAGCGGCCGGTCGTCGCGGTGCGCGTACTCGCCAACGCGGGCCCTCGCGGGCTGTCCGCCGGACGGAACACGGGCATCGCCGTCGCGGCGGGCGAGGTGATCGCCTTCCTCGACGACGACGCGGTCGCCGACCGCCAGTGGCTGCGCTACTTCGCCGAAGGCTACGCGGACCCCGCGGTGCTCGCGGTCGGCGGCCGGACGCTGCCGCTGTGGGCGTCCCGCAGGCCGCCGTGGTTTCCGCGCGAGTTCGACTGGGTCGTCGGCTGCACGTATGAGGGTCTGCCGCCGGGCCGGGTCCGGGTGCGCAACGTCCTGGGCGGCAACGCCTCCTTCCGGCGGGAGGTCTTCGACATCGCCGGGGGCTTCGCCACCGGAATCGGCAGGGACGGCGACAAGCGGCCACTCGGCTGCGAGGAGACGGAACTGTGCATCCGTCTCACCCGCGGCAGACCGGACGCGGTGCTGCTGATCGACGACCGGGCGGTCATCCACCATCGGGTGCCCGCGGCCCGCGAGCGGTTCGGCTACTTCCGCACCCGTTCCTACGCCGAGGGGCTGTCCAAGGCCCTGGTGGCCCGCAGCGTCGGGGCGCGGGCCGGTCTCGCCACGGAGCGCCGCTACACCACGCGGGTACTGCCCGCCGGGGTGGCGCGCGGCCTGCGGGACGCACTGCTCGGCAGGCCGGGCGGCGCGGGCCGGGCGGGCGCGATCGTCACGGGGGCGCTGGCCGCGGCCGGGGGGTACGCGGTGGGGAGCGTACGCGCCCGCCGGGGCACCGCGAGGTTCACCGTGCCACCGCCCATCGGGGCCGCGCCGGTGCGCGCTCCGGCGGCAGCGGACATCCGCACGCCCGCGGCGAACGGCGCCACGGCGGACGGCGCGGCGGCCCGGGACGCGCCGAGCGGTCCGGTGGCGGTGCCGCCGGCGCCGGTCAGCGCGCCAGGGGGTGATCCGGCATGAACAGGGCGCGCGTCCCCGGCCCTGGCTGTGCCGACCGGGGCCGCACGGGAGCGGGGAGCGAGCGGGTGCCGATCCTGATGTACCACGCCATCGCCGACGCCCCTTCCCATTTGGCGTACGCGCTCTCTGTCACTCCTTACGCGTTCGCGCAGCAGATGGAGCTGCTCCGCGCACGCGGCTTCACCCCGGTGACCACCGAACGGCTGGCCGCGGCCTGGCGGGAGGGCGCCGCGCTCCCGCCGTCCCCGGTGCTGATCACCTTCGACGACGGATACGAGGGCACGTACCGGCACGCCCTCCCCCTGCTCACCGAGCACGGCTTCGCGGCGACCGTGTTCGTCTCCACGGGCTGGGTGCGTGGCGCCTATGACACCGGAGGCGCACTCGACAGCCCGCTGGACTGGGACCAGGTACGCGCGCTGGCCGCGGCGGGAGTGGAGATCGGCGGGCACAGCCACACCCACCCCCAGCTCGACCAACTCGACGACGACCGGCTGTCGTTCGAAGTGGAGCGCTGCCGGGAGATCATCGCCTTGGAGCTCGGCCGCGCGCCGGTCTCCTTCGCCTACCCGTACGGCTACTCCAGCCGCCGGGTGCGCGGGGTGGTGCGGCGGGCCGGGTTCACGGTGTCCCTGGCGGTGGGCAACTCGCTCGCCGCGCGCGGTCAGGGTCCCTACGCGCTGGAGCGGGTGACGGTGCGCCGTTCCACCACCATCGGGGATTTCGGGCGGCTGATCACCGGTCAGGCGGTCGGCCGCGTCTTCGCCGGAGACCGAGCACTCACGAAGGGGTACGCCGTGGTACGCCGCGTCCGGCGGGCCGTGCGGGTGTGCTCAGCGGGGAAGGTGACCGCGGACCGTGTCTGAGACCACCACCACCCGGTCCGAGCAGCAGAAGGACGAACGCCCGCCCGGCCGCGGAATGCGGCTGGGCGGGCGGGGCGGGGGCGGCAGCCCGCTGTTCCGCAACGCTTACGCGCTGATGATCAATACGGGCATCTCCGCTGTGCTCGGGCTGGGTTTCTGGCTGGCCGCCGCCCGTTACTACTCGGAGGACGCGGTCGGCCAGAGCTCGGCGGCCATCGCCGCCATGAAGCTCCTCGCCGGGCTCGCGGCGCTGACCCTGACGGGAGCGCTGGCCAGGTTCATCCCGGTGGCGGGGCGGGCGACGGGTCACCTGGTTTTCCGTACGTACGCGGCGAGTTCGGCGTTCGTCGCCGTCGCCGCCGGGTTCTTCCTCCTCACGCTCGACCTGTGGGGCCCCTCGTACCGCTTCCTGCACGGGCCCGTGCACGGCATGGGCTTCGTCGTCGCCGTGGTCGCCTGGTCGCTGCTCACCCTGCAGGACGGGGTACTGACCGGACTGCGCCGGGCCTTCTGGGTGCCGGTGGGCAACACCGTGTTCTCGGCGGTGAAGCTGGTGCTGCTGATCGCGTTCGCCGCGGCGATTCCCACCGCCGGGGTGTTCGTGTCGTGGGTGGCGGCCATCGCCGTGTCGGTGCTGCCGCTGGGGTGGCTGGTGTTCCGGCGGCTCATCCCCCGGCACATCAAGGCCACCCAGGACAAGGCGCACCCGCCCACGAGCCGTGAGCTGGGCCGTTTCCTCGCCGGGGACTACACCGGCTCCCTCTTCTCCCTCGCCGTGGTCTACCTCGTACCGGTGATCGTCGCGTCGCAGGTCAGCTCGACGGACAACGCGTACTTCTACATCACCACAACCATCAGCGGCACGATGAACCTGCTCGCCATCAACATGGGCGCCTCGCTGACCGTGGAGGGCGCGCACGATCCGGCGCGGCTGGCGGCGAACTGCCGGGCGGCGCTGCGCCGGATGGCACGGATCATGATCCCGGTCTGTCTGACCATGTTCGTCCTCGCCCCGTACATCCTGGGCGTGTTCGGCCGTGGCTACGCGGAGGAGGCCACTCCGCTGCTGCGGTGGTTCGCGGTCGGAGCGGCGCTGCGCGTCATCATCGAGGTCTATTTCGCGGTGCTGCGCGCGCAGAGCCGGACCTCCGGACTCGCCTATCTCCAGGGCCTGTTGTGCCTGCTGGTCCTCGGCCTGACCCTGGTCCTGCTGCCCCGTATGGGACTTACCGGCGCGGGGGTGGCCGAGGTCTCCAGCCTCGCGCTGATCGCCGCGATCGCCGCCGTCAAACTGTCCGCGGTGGTGCGGCGGCCTCCGGGTGAGCCCGTCGGCGCGCGTCCGTCAGGCGAGGCGGCCCCGGACGGCGACTTCGGCGACCTCGGCGACCTCGCCGCCGGTCAGGACCGGGTGCGGCCGGTGCCTGGCGCGCCGGCGGGCACCGGCGGCGACGCCCGCCGGGCGGTGGGCGAGCGGCGCCACGACCGGCACGGCCCCGGGTGGGCGCTGCGGGCCGCCCTGGACGACGAGACGCTGCCGCTCGGCGCGAGGATGGACTTCGACCATCCGGAACGGCGTCCGGACGTGCGGCGGTCACCGGTCGGCGAGTTCCGCGCTCCGACCCGCCTCCCGGTGGCCGAGCGGGCCCCGGCCCCGGCCGAGATCTCAGTGGCCGACCACGCGTCCACGCACAGCTCGGTGGCGCGCGAGGGCCGCCTCCCCGTACCGGAGGTCTCCCCCGCCCCGCCCCGCGACCCCGCCCTTCCCAGCGGGAACGCGCCGGACGGAAACAGGCCGGACGGAAACAGGCCGGGCGGAGACACGCGGGACGCGAACAGACCGGACGCGGACACGCCGGGCGGCCAAGGGCCCGGCGCCCGCCCTCCCGTCGCGACCGCCCCCGGGGCGTCCGCGGCGCCGCCCCCGACGCCGTACGACCGGGCCGTGGCCCGCGCCGGATGGCCGCTGCTCTCGCTCGCGCTCGCCTTGTTCTGGCTGCCGCTGACCGGCATGGACGACACCGACCTGGACGCCATGGGCGGCCTCGGGCTCATCTCCGTCCTGCCGCTGCCGACCCTGCTGGGCACGGCGCTGCTGGTGGTGACCTTCGCTACGGGGCTGTGGCAGCGCACTCCCCCGCGCGCGCTGCTCACCGTGACGCTGCTGGCGACGGTGGTGTCGCTGCACGCGGTGCCCGCCGTGCTGGAGTCGGAGCCCAGGTTCGCCACCGCGTGGCAGCATCTGGGGTTCCTTGACTACATCGGCCGCACCGGGGAGGCGGCGCCGGATCTCGACGCGCGGTGGAGCTGGCCGGGATTCTTCGCCGGTGCGCAGTTCCTGGCGCAGGCGTGCGGGGCCGAGGACCTCACCGGGCTGCTGCGCTGGTGGCCGCTGGTCGTCCAGCTCCTCTACCTCGCGCCCCTCATGGTCCTCACCCGGGCGATGCGGGCGAGCTGGCGCGCCAAGTGGACGGCTGTCTGGCTGTTCGCGCTCTGCGGCTGGGTCGGGCAGGACTACTTCTCCCCGCAGGGCTTCACCTTCCTGTTCTACCTGGCCTTCGCGGCGGTCCTGCTGGTCTGGTTCAGGGAGCCGCGGGCGCTGCGCGGCAAGCTGTGGCCGGGCGAGAGCGAGGTCGACCAGGTGGGGCGTGCGCCCCGTACGGCGCTGCTGTGCCTGCTGCTCGCCCTGTTCGCCGCCTCGGTCGCCGCGCACCAGCTCACCCCGTTCGTCATGCTGGGAGTGGCGAGCGCGCTGGTGCTCAGCGGCCGGTCCACGCTGCGCGGGCTGCCGCTGCTGTGCGGGGTCATGGCGCTGGTGTGGATCGGTTTCCTTGCCGAGCCGTACTGGTCGGGCCACTTCGATGAGCTGTTCGGCGGCGTCGGCGGGGTCGGCGGCAACGTCTCCTCGTCCGTCTCGGGGCGCATCGAGGGCGGCAGCAGCGTCCACAAGCTGGTGCTGTACACGCGGGTCGCGCTGGCGGGCGGTGTGCTGGCGTTCGCCTGCTGGGGTGTGCTGCGGCGGCGCGCCGCCGGGTTCACCGAACGGTCGCTGCTCGTCCTCACCTTCGTGCCGTTCCTCGGCTTCGGCATGCAGTCCTACGGTGGCGAGATGGCGCTGCGCGTGTTCATGTTCGCGCTGCCCGGCGCCTGCGCGCTGGCCGCCCTCGCCCTCTTCCCGAAGGTGTCAGCGGCGCGCCGGGGGCTGGGCCCATACGCCGCGCTGCTGGCGGGGCTCGTGCTGATCTTCGGCTTCCTCGTGGCCCGTTGGGGCAACGAGCCGTTCGAGCGGGTCAGGCCCGGCGAGGTCGCGGCGATGGAGTACGTCTACGCGCACGACAAGCCCACGACGCGGGTGCTGTGGATGACCGAGGACCCGGTGGGCAGCGTCACCCCGGCGCTGCCCTGGGGCGCGAGGGACATGGAGCGGGTGAGCTACGAGCCGACCCTCGCCCCGCTGGACCCGGCCCGGGTGGACCCGCTGGTCTCCGCGCTGCGGACGGCGGGCCCGCGGTCCTATCTGGTGGTCAACCGCGGCCAGTCGGTCTACCTCACGTACAACGCGGGCTACCCGGACACCTGGCAGGAGCGGCTGCGCCGTTCGCTCGACGGGCGGTCCGAGCTGCGCCGGGTGGTCTCCAACGAGGACGCGGCGGTGTATGAGCTGAGGCGGCAGCCGCCGGGCGCCGTGGCCAAAGCCGATCCGGGACCGGCCGGCCCCCGGGTGACGTGGACGCCGTGGTCGGTGGTCGGCGGGCTCGCCGCGCTCGCCGTGATCCTGCTGCTGGCCGCGCGCGAGGTGACCCGGGTGGCGGTGCCGCCGAGCGTGCGGCGGCTGCGCTGGATGCAGGGCTCGTTCTGGTTCGCGCTGCCCCTGCTGATCGTGGTGCTCGCCGTGCTGGTGCAGCGGTTCGTGACCCTGGCCTGACCTGCCACCGGGCGGTCAGGGCGGGGATACGAGCGTCAGGGGTGGGTGCGGGGCGGGCGCCGTACGGTCCCCGCCCCGCCGCCCCGCCCGGCTCTGCCCGCTCGCTCAGCGCTTGAGCCAGCGCACCTCGTACGCCTTCATGTCGAAGGACCGGCCGTCGATCTTCGCGTCGATCGGGCGCGCCCGCGTGTTGACGACCAGGACGGCGTCGCGGTCGGCGAGGACGCGCACGTGGGGCCGGTCGTCGTCGGCGATGGTGACGCGCTCGTAGCGGGTGCCGGGCGGGAACTCCCGGGAGAACCGGGTCAGCAGCCGCATCATCGGCAGTTCCCTGCCCCCGTCGTCCAGTTCGGTGCTGCGCCACAGGCAGCCCGGGCAGGAGGCGCCTTTCCCCTGCGGGTTCCAGTAGAAGGCCGAGGACGCGCCGCCTTCGGCGAGCCTGCTCATGGCGGTCGCCTGGACGGCGGTGCGGTGCGGCTCGCTCCAGCCGTCGCGCTCGTCGCCGGAGTCCGGCGGCTCGGCGTACCACTCGGCCCACCACACGGGCAGCCCGGTCGTCCGGCGCAGCCAGTGGGTGACGTCGGCGAACTTCTCCGTGGCGCCGAATTCGTCGGGGAGCAGCCGGTCCCCCTCGCGCGTGTAGCTGGCGCCGTCCACGACGACGAATTCGGCGCCCGCCTTGTTCTTGTGCCAGTACTCCACCACGTCGAGGGACCGCTGGTCCGCCGTCCCCCACCGGCCGCTCAAGGAGGACGCGTGGGGCGAGTCCCCTGGCGGGTCGCTGTCCATGACCACGTAAGGGCCGCCGACCTTGATGTCCTCGTCGACCTTCTTCAGCGCCCGGTACACCTTGTTGTACAGGTCGGTGTAGCCCTCGTAGTCCCAGCGCCGCTTGCCGTCGTCGAAGAAGCCCTTGAGCTCGTTCCACACGATGAAGTGCCGCACGTCCGGGTAGCGCCGGGCGACCGTGGCGGCGAGCTGGGCGAAGTCGTCGAAGTGCGCGGGCTCCGGCGCCGTCTCCAGCCGCTCCTGTGCCCAGTCGGTGCGGCCCGCCTCGCCGCCCTTCATCCAGTCGGGGGCGCAGCACAGGGTCAGGACGGGGGTGGCCCCCGTGTCGCGCATCAGCTGGACGCGCCGGTCGAGTTCGGTGAAGTCGTAGCGGTCGGGCGAGGGCTCCGGGTTGGTCGCGCCCCAGCCCATGATGTGCTGGTTCTGCGGCATGGGCCGCGCGGAGAGCAGCCGGTCGGCGGCCCGCAGGGAACCGGCCGCGCCGTGGTCGGCGCTGTACTGGGTGTGGGTGAATCCCCAGCCCGGCCGCACCGACGGACTCCGGTCCGGAAGGCCCGGGGTGCCATAGACGCCGGGGTGGGGGTGGGGGCGCGGGCTGGTGGTGTCGCTGGTGGTGTCGCTGTCGCGGTCACCGTCCGCCGCACCGCCACCGCCGGGAAGCCCGGCGGACAGTGAGAGCAGCAGCACCAGGGTGGCCAGGGCGATGCCGAGCAGCGCGGTGAGCCACCACCGTCCCACCCGTGATTTTCCCGCGCCGTCCCCATCGTGGCGTCCCATGACGGCAAGACTATCCACCCCGCAACCCCCCTCTGACGGCGTGCGCGGGAACAGCTGGACAACAGGGGCGGTGCGCGCTCCGGGGCGCGGCCGGTATCGCGTAATTCCGTGCGCGCGGGCTCTCAGTGACGGATCATGGCGGCATGTGCGCCGACCGCCAGCACGATCCCCGGAGGCAGACCCTGCCGACCAGCCCCCCGACGTCAGCGAAGCCGAAGAAGGCGGCGAGTTCCGCCCGTGCGGCGAGAGCGCCGAAGGCAGGCGGTCCGCGGAAGGCGGCGGGCGCCGCGGCACCGGCCGGTCCCGCGGGTGACGCCGCGGAGCCGTCCGCCACACCCACCGAGCGGACGCTGCCGATCCGGCTGCATGTCGATGACAGCGACTCCCCGGCCGACATCGTGGACGCGCTCTTCCTGGGGCGCTTCGCCAACGGCGAGCAGCCGTACGCCCGCAGTCACTCCGTGGACCGCGTCAAGTCCGGCCTGACCCTGCTGCCGTCCGGTGCCCGGGTGCTGCGCTCGGCCCGTGACGACGACCGCAGCGCCACGCTCGCCGAGGGCGACGGCTGGACGGTGCTGGTCTCGCGCTGGAACAGGGGCGCCGACGTCACCGTGACGGGGGTCTCGGAGGAGCTGGCCGAGAAGGTGCTGCGGCAGGCGGTCGACGACGCCGAGGACGAACCGGAGCCGCAGCCGGAGAACGTCACGATGGGCTTCTGGTACGTCTCGCCCCGGCGCGGCCCGTACCGCACCACGCGGCAGATCTCGGCGGGCACCTGGCCGGAGATCCGCGGCAACTACACGGCGCCGGTCTCCGAGGCCATGGACCAGCTGATGAAGGTCACCCCGGATGACATCGCCGGGCGGCTGCTGCTGTTGCACGGCCCGCCCGGCACGGGGAAGACGTCCGCGCTGCGCACGCTGGCCCGCTCGTGGCGTGACTGGTGCCAGGTGGACTGCGTGCTCGACCCCGAGCGGCTGTTCAACGATGTCGGGTATCTGATGGACATCGCGATCGGTGAGGACGAGGGCACGGCGAAGAGCCGCTGGCGGCTGCTGCTGCTGGAGGACTGCGACGAGCTGATCCGCGGCGAGGCCAGGCACACGGCGGGCCAGGCGCTGTCCCGGCTGCTGAACCTCACCGACGGGCTGCTCGGCCAGGGCCGCAATGTGCTGGTCGGGGTCACCACGAACGAGGACCTGGAGCGGCTGCACCCGGCGGTGGTGCGCCCCGGGCGGTGCCTGGCCAGGATCGAGGTGGGCTTGCTGACGCGCAAGGAGGCGGTGAACTGGCTCGGCACCGAGGAGGGCGTGGGCCGCGAAGGGGCGACGCTCGCCGAGCTGTTCGCCCTGCGCCGGGGCACCAGCCCCGCCTCGGTGCCTTCCCAGGCCCAGGGCGCGGACGCGGGCCTGTATCTGTAGCCCCGTGCGCGCGTGTCCGTAGCCCCGTGCGCGGCGTGTACGGGGCTCTCGCGGGCCGCCCCCGCCCGCACCGGCTCCCCGGGGACCGGCGCCCGTCAGGGGCCGGTGTAGGCGGCGCGCAGGGCGTCCTTCACGGCGGCGTGCGCCGCCGCCTCGTCGAGGCCCAGGTGGCGGGCCCGGCGGGCGTATGTCTGCGCGGCCGCCGCCAGTTCGCGCTGGGCCGCGTCCCCGGCGGCGGCGATGAACGAGCCGTGCCTGCCGCGGGTCTCGATCACTCCGTCCGCTTCGAGGGCGCGGTAGGCCTTGGCCACCGTGTTCGCGGCGAGGCCGAGATCCTCCGCGAGGCCGCGCACCGTGGGCAGCTTGTAGCCGACCGGCAGGGCGCCGCTCCTGGCCTGCTCGGCGACTTGGGTGCGTACCTGCTCGAACGGCGCGGTGGCGGTGTCCGGCTCGACGGTGATGCGCAAGGCCACGGGGTGTACTCCTGACGGGGCGGGATTGTCGTCCCCCATTGTGGCGAGCCCCGGACAGCGGCCGCCGCGCGGCACGGCGGCCGACTGTCCGGCGGAGCAGCCCGGGCCCCCGCCTTCGCCGGTTGCGGCCCGAGTCGCGCGGGGGCCGCTCGCCTCAGAGTTCGAGTGCCGTCCCGTAGCGGCGCAGCCAGGCGTCGAGGCCGAGGGCCAGTTCCGTACTCGGCCGGAACCGCCGGCCGTCGGGGTCGGCCAGCGCCTCGGTCAGCACTCCCTCGTCGAGCAGCGGCCGGACAGGGGCGGCGGGGTCGGCCCGCAGCTGCCGCAGTTCCTCGCGCAGCGCGGTGCCGTAGCGGGGGTCGGCGACGGAGGGGTAGGGGCTCTTGACCCGGTTGGCGACGGACTCCGGGAGCACGTCCTTGGTGGCGGCCCTGAGCAGGGACTTCTCCCGGCCGTCGAAGGTCTTCATGGCCCAGGGGGTGTTGAAGACGTAGGAGACCAGCCGGTGGTCGCAGAACGGGACCCGCACTTCGAGCCCGACGGCCATGCTCGCGCGGTCCTTGCGGTCCAGGAGTATCTGCACGAACCGGGTCAGATGCAGGTAGCTGATCTCGCGCATGCGCCGTTCGAGACCCGTATCGCCATCCCTGTACGGCACTTCGGCGAGTGCTTCGCGGTAGCGGGCGTCCTGGTAGCCGGGCAGGTCGAGCTTGCCGAGCAGACCGGGTTCCAGGAGTGCGGCGCGGCCGCCGCCCGCGCCGCCGGAGAAGCCGGCGGCCAGGTCCTCGAACATCCACGGGAAGGTGTCGGCTTGTACTGCCTCGGGGTCGTGGAACCACCGGTAGCCGCCGAAGACCTCATCCGCCGACTCCCCGGACAGGGCGACGGTGGACTGCTCGCGGATCGCCTTGAACAGCAGATAGAGCGAGGTGTCGCCCTCGCCGAAGCCGTTCGGCAGGTCGCGGGCGGCGAGCACCCTGGCCCGGTGGGCCGGGTCGAGGAGTGCCGCGGTGTCGAGCACGATGTCGCGGTGGTCGGCACCGACGTGCTCGGCGAGCGCGTGCGCGTACGGGCCGTCGGCGGTGGGACGCAGTTCGTTGGCCCTGAAGTGCTCGGCGTGGCCGGTGAAGTCGACAGCGAAGGACCGCACGGGGCCACCGCCGCCCGCGGCGAGGCCCCGCGCGGCGAGCGCGGTGATGACCGAGGAGTCCAGGCCGCCCGAGAGCAGGGTGCACAGCGGGACGTCGGCGATGAGCTGCCGGGTGACGATGTCGTCGAGGAGTCCGCGCACCCGGCCGATGGTGGTGTCCAGGTCGTCGGTGTGGTCGTCGGCCTCCAGCGCCCAGTAGCGCCGGGTGGTGAGTCCTTCCGGGCGCACCCGGACGGTGTGCCCGGGGCGCACCTCGTGCATGCCGCGGTAGACGGCGTGGCCCGGGGTCTTGGTGAAGGAGATGAGTTCGGCGAGCCCTTCGGCGTCCACGACGGGGCGGACGGCGGGGTGGGCGAGGATCGCCTTCGGCTCGGAGCCGAAGAGGACTCCGTCGGCCGTCGGGTAGTAGTAGAGCGGCTTGACGCCCATCCGGTCGCGGACGAGGAGCAGTTCACGCGCGCGCGGGTCCCACAGGGCGAAGGCGTACATGCCGTTCAGGCGCTCGGTGAACGCCTCGCCCCATTCGAGGTAGGCGTGCAGGACGACCTCGGTGTCGCTGTCGGTGTGGAAGCTGTGGCCGCGCCCGGCCAGCTCCTCGCGCAGTTCGCGGTAGTTGTAGACCTCGCCGCTGTAGGTGGTGACCAGCAGGGTCCTGCCGTCGCGGGTGACGGCCATGGGCTGGGCGCCACCCGGCAGGTCGATGACGGCGAGTCGCCGGTGGCCCAGCGCGGCGTGGGTGTCCAGCCAGACTCCGGCGGCGTCGGGGCCGCGGCATTCCATGGTCCGCGTCATGGCGTCGAGGGTGTCGCGCTCGTGGTTCAGATCGCGGTCGTACGAGATCCATCCGGTGATTCCGCACATGGTGGCGGTACCTCCTTCGGTAAGGCCGCCCCGGGCTTCATCCGGGGCTCGGCTCTGCCCCCGTCGGTGCGGCCCACCGGCTGCCCGTGGTGCGATGGGCCGCGCTGATCAGCGTACGCCTATTTAGATGTATACGCCATCTAACTTCGGGGGAGTGCCCACCCAAGCCGGGGCGTAATTCACGGGCGGCCCGTTTCGCCAGCGCGTAACGTGCGGCCCCATGACTGTGACCGTGCGCGATTTCCTCCCCTCCGACGCCGAAGCCGTGTCCGAACTGCGCAGGGTCTCGGTGCCGTTCATGATCACCACGCCGGAGGCCGTGGCCTGGCGGGTCGCGCGCGCCCCCGCCGACCAGCGACACCGGCTGCTGGTGGGTGAGCTGGACGGGCGGGTCGTCGGCTGCGCGCACACCGGCGTCGCGTTCGACAGCGACCAGCCGGGCCAGTCCTTCACCAACCCGACCGTGCGTCCCGAGGAGCGCGGCCGCGGGGTGGGATCGGCGATGCTGGCCGAAGCCGAGCGGTACCTGGCCGCCGAGGGCGCCACGACGGTGTACGTCTGGGCGATGGACGAACCGCGCCCCCTGGCCTTCGCCGCCCGGCACGGCTACCAGCTCAGCCGCGGCTCCGTCTTCCAGCGCCTCGACCTCGCGCGGACCGCGCTGCCGCCCCTGCCCGACCCGGCCGGTCTCCCGGCCGGGGTGGAACTGCGATGTGCCGCCGACTTCGCCGACCGGCTGCGGGAGTTCTACGAGGCGGACGTGGAGACCACGGGCGACGAGCCGGGCGACCTCAGTGGCGCCACAGTGGACTTCGCCGACTGGCGCGCCATGTACTGGGAGGACCCCTGCCTCGATCGCGAGCTGTCCACCGTGGTCACCGTGGACGGCGCCGTCGCCGCGTACACCGTCGTCCACACCGACCGCCGCGACCGCTACCAGACGGCCATGACCGGGACCCGCCGCGCCTACCGCGGCCGGGGCCTGGCCAAGCTGGCGAAGACCGTCTCGCTGCACCAGGCGCGGGCCGCGGGCTACACCCAGGCGTTCACCGGGAACGACACGGAGAACGCGCCGATGCTCGCCATCAACAAGTGGTTCGGCTACGAGCCCGCGCAGGGCGAGCGGCGGGCCTTCAAGGCGATCGGCTGACGCCCGGCCGCCCGGGCCGCGTGGCCGCCGGGCGGGAGGCGCGGGCCGGAACCCTCCGCGCGCCCGGAGGGCGACAGGAAAAGTCCGCCCTGGCGCGCGGAGGGGAAGGCAGGGAAACGCGCCAGGGCGGAGTGGCACGACCGGGACGGTGGGGACGCCTCGGCCGAGGGGGCCCGGTTGGGGCCGGGAGGGGGGAGGTAAGAGCCTCGGAGGGAGGACCGGGGCGCGCCTTGGGGAGGCTGGAGAGGGTTCTGCGAGGAGGCCCGGTGAGGCGGGGCAGGTGGCAGGAGCAGGGCGGTGAACAGGCAGTGGACAGGGCAGTGAACAGCAATGCGGGAAGCGCCCCGGGCGCTCACACTGGCGGCGCGAGAACCTGTGACGTGGCCCACATATTGCCCGTGGCTTACCACGTTGTCTCTCTTCCGGTATTAAAAGACGTTGTGGTCGTTGAGTTCACGCCCGACGGGGCGGGTCGCACTACCGAGGGGAGCGTCGATGACCAGAGTGCTGGTCGTGGACGACGACTTCATGGTCGCCAGACTGCACAGCCGCTGTGTCGCCGCCACGGAGGGCTTCACCGTGGCCGGGGTCGCGCACACCGGCGCCGAGGCGCTGCGCGCGGCGGAGCTGCTGCGGCCGGATCTCGTCCTGCTGGATGTCTATCTACCGGATCTGGACGGGCTCAGCGTGCTGCGCGAGCTACGGGCCCGCGATCCGCGGCACCATGTCGACGCCCTGTTCATCACGGCGGCCCGCGACGCGCACACGATCCGCACGGCGCTGCGGTCGGGCGCGCTGTACTACCTGATCAAACCGTTCCACCAGAGCGCGCTCCAGGAGCAGTTGCGGCACATCGGCGCCCTGCGGAGTCGGCTCGACATCCTGGACGAGGCGAGCCAGGAGGACGTCGACCAGATATTCGGGACGCGGCCACCGGGCTCCCGCGAGCTGCCCAAGGGGCTGGCGGCGCACACCGCCGAGCTGGTGGAGCGGGTGCTGCGGCAGCACCGCGACGGGCTGTCCGCGTCCGAGTGCGCGGCGGCGGGCGCGCTGTCTCGCGTCAGCGCCCGCCGCTACCTTGAGTACTTCGCCGACACGGGGCGGGCCGAGATCACCCTCCGGTACGGCGGTACGGGACGCCCTGAGCGCCGCTACCGCTGGACAGCCTGACCTCCGCGGCCCCCGAGGGGGACCAGGGGCGGCGGAGGGCGTACGGGGGCGCTCAAGGGGCGAGGCAGGGCCTTGCCCTGCCAGGGACGTTCCTACCGGGCGAGCAGGTCGGCGAAGCCGCCGCTCCTGGCGAGCAGCTCCAGCTCGTCCAGCGCGGCCCGGGCCCGGTCGGCGGCGACCGGGTCATGCTCGGCGAGCCCGCTCTCGGCGAACTCGTCCTCGTCGAGCCTGAGCACGGTGCCGCCGTCCGCCGACAGCCACAGGTCGAGCTCAAGATCCCGGACGACGACCGAGCCCCCCGCCACCCGCGCCGGGCGGGTCACGTCGCAGTACCAGCCCTTGACCCGGCCGGACGCGTCGCGCACCTCCTTGACCGCGAACCAGCGGTCACGCCAGTAGTGCTCGGTGAACACATCGCCCCGCTCGAAGCGCACGAAGCCGAAGTCGCGCACCGCCGCGCCCGCCCAGGGGGCGCGTACCACCGCGTGCGTGCCGTCGTCACCGACCACCACCGCCGGGTAGCTCACAGCGGGCCGCGGCTCCTTGACCAGCGTGACCGTCACCTCTTCGCCCGCGACCAGCGTGCCCGTCATGAAGCCCTCATCTCCTGTGCCGTCGTGCTCTGCCGCAGCTTGACACTGCCCCCTGACCTGCCGCCTCGACCACCGGTTTTCGGGCCCTCCCGCCGTGTGTGCGGGTCAGTCAGACTGTGGTGAGTCGGCGGCCGGGGAGGGCGGGGCCCGGCGCCGCGCACTGCCGCACCGCCATGGGGGCGCGGACGGAGTTTCGCGTCAGCCCCGGCCGAGGACGCAGAACTCGTTGCCCGCCGGATCGGCCAGGACGACCCAGGAGACGTCACCCTGACCCACGTCGGCCCGTATCGCGCCGAGGTCTTCGAGCCGGGCGACCTCCCTCGCCTGATCCTCGACGGGGTCGGACATCACGTCGAGATGGACGCGGTTCTGCACGGCCTCGTCGTCGGGTGTGCGGCGGAACTCCAGGTACGGCCCGACGCCCTTGACGGAGCGCAGCAGGGCGCGGTCGTCGGTCAGCTCGTGGACGGTCCAGTCGATCGCCTCGCCCCAGAACCGGACCATGGCCCGTGGGTCGGCGCAGTCGACGACCACGGCGGCTATCGGCCCGGTGTCCCGGTAGAGCTCCCGGGGCTCCAGGACGCTGAACACGTTGCCTTCCGGGTCGGCCATCACCGTCCACGGCGAGTCGCCCTGGTCCCCATCGGCGGGCGTCGCACCGAGATCCTTCAGACGTGCGACCAACTCCGCCTGATGGGCGTCGGAGGTGGTGGCGAGCTCGATGTGCACGCGGTACTTGACCGTCTCCGGGTCCGGGACGCGGACGAGATCGATGCAGACGGCGGACGGGTCCGGCCAGTCGAAGCCCACGGGTTCCAGGTTGGTGACGCCGGGCCCTTCGCTGGAAGCACCCCAGCCGAGCGCCTCCGCCCAGAACTGGCCGAGCGCCGAGTCGTCCCGGGCCTTGAAGTTCACCTGAACAAGTTGCAGCGTCATGCCACCTACCCTAGGCGCCCCCCATCGGACCGGTGTGCGAGTTCCGCCCCGCTGCCCCCGGCACGGCAGCGGGAGGCAAGCGGGCGCCGGTGCCGTCGGGCGCGGCGCGCGGGACCCGGTCAGTACGGGGAGCTGCCCAGGTAGTGGAAGCCCGGACGGGGGTGCATCAGGAAGTCGTGGTGCGAGATGTTCCAGGCGTACGCCCCCGCGAGCGCGAACGCCACCCTGTCCCCCGCCCGCAGCCGCGCGACCGGCACCCTGGCGGCCAGTACGTCCTTGGGCGTGCACAGCTGCCCGGTGAGGGTGACCCGCTCCCCGTGCGTCCCCGGGCGCGGCCACGGGTGCCGCCACCGCTGGACGGGCAGCACCTCGAAGGGCTGGTCGTGGCCCTTGGTGGCGGGAGTGCGCAGATGGTGTGTGCCACCGCGGACCACGGCGAACGCCTCGCCGTGGCTGTGCTTCACGTCAAGCACCTCGGTGACGTACCAGCCGCAGTACGCGGTCAGCGCCCGGCCGGGTTCAACGCGCAGAGTGAACTCCGGGAAGCGGTGGGCGAGTGCGCGCAGCCCGTGCCCGTAGGCGGCCCAGTCGAAGCGGTCGTGCGGGCTGCCGTAGTCGACCGCCATGCCGCCGCCCACATCGACCTCGGTGAGCTGCCCGGCGAGCCGGGGCCCGGCGTGGGCGGCCAGCTCGCGCGCCCAGCCCACGATCCGCTCGGCCGTGGCCAGTTGTTCCCGCGCGCTGAGGCCACTGGCCAGGTGGGCGTGGACGCCGCGCAGCCGCAGCCCGCGCCCCGGCTCAGGGCCTCCGCCGCCGCCTCCCCACCGCGCCAGCAGCGGCAGACAGCGCCTGACCCGCTCAGGATCAAGCCCGAACGGGCTCGGCCGCCCGCCCATGGTCAGCGCGGCACGGTCCCACGCGCCTGGGGAGCCTGGGGCGCCTGGGGCGCCGTCACCACCGGAACCACTCCCGGTGGTCCCAGCGCTCCCGGTGGTCCCGCCGTTCGCTGTCTCGGATATCTCCTCGCCGGAGCTCGGGTCGGCCTCGGGGCCGGTGTCCGAGGGCAGGTTGACGCGCAGCAGCACCTCGACCGGGCGTCCGTCCGGCCGGGCGCCGGCCAGCTCGCCCAGCAGCCGCAGCTCGTGTTCGCTCTCCACGTGGAAGCGGTCGACTCCCAGGTCGAGCGCCCGGCGCAGCTCCGCCTCGGTCTTGCCGGGGCCGCCGAAGGCGAGCGGCGCGCCGGGTACGGCGGCGCTGACATGGGCCAGCTCGCCGCCGGAGGCCACCTCGTAGCCGGTGACGTGCGCGGCGAGTGAACGCAGGATCTGCGGGGCCGGGTTGGCCTTGGCCGCGTAGTACAGCTCGACGTCCGGCGGCAGCGCGGCACGTACGGACTCGGCGTGCGCGTCGAGCAGGTCGAGGTCGTAGACGTAGGCGGGCACGTCGTCCGCGCCCAGGTGCCGCGCGTGAGCCAGGACGCGCGGGCTGACCAGGCCGGTGGCCGGGGCCGGGGGTCGGTGTTCGCCGGGGATCATCGGGCGCTCCAGGGCAGAGGGGTGGCGGCGGCCTCGCGGGCGGCCTCGGACAGCACTTCCGAGCCCAGCGGCGAGCCGATACGGACATATCCCGCGTCCCGGTCGGCCCTGCGGCCCCAGCGGGTGAGGAGGTTGGCCTTGGCGGGCAGCGAGGCACCGGCGACCAGGGCGCGCAGCGCGGGCGGGTGCCCGTGCGCCGCGCACCGTGCGCGCAGCGTCCGGCGTACCGCGGACCACAGGGCGGGCTCCAGGTCGGGGTGGAGGTCGGCGAGGGCGGCCAGGAGTTCGGCGAGGTGGTTGACGAGCAGACAGTAGACGACGCGGTCCCAGCCGCGCCGCGCGTCGTACGTCATGGGCCCCGCCACGTCGGCGGGCAGCGCGGCGAGCGCCACACGGTGCCGGGCGGCCAGCAGCTTGGTGCCCTCCAGGTCGCGGAAGAGCACCTGCCGCGGCCGGCCGGAGCCGTCGACGCCGACGACGACGTTCTGCAGGTGGGGCTCAAGTACCACGCCGTGGTCGAAGTAGGCGGCCAGCACGGGCGGTACGAGCAGCGCGAGGTACGCCTCCCACCAGGCCAGTGCCGACCGCGGCCCGGCGCCGTCGAGCAGCCGCCCGACCTGTGCCGCACTCGTCGGGTACTCGTCGGCGACCGCGGCGGCGAGCAGCCCGGTGACGCCCGGGGAGAGCCGGTCGGCGAGCCCTTCGCGCACGATGACGCCGAACCCCTCGGCGAGTTCGCGGTCGGCGCGCGCGTCACCGGTGCCGAGGGCGAGCGTGCGGTACGCGGGCTCGCGCAGCAGATCGCAGCCGGGGAAGCGGGCGCTGAGGTCGCGCGCCACCGGTTCGAGCAGCCGGGTCAGCGCCACCGCGCCCGCCAGTTCGTACTCGGCGTTCTTGCGCAGGCAGTTGGTGATCCGGATGTTGAGGCTGAACTTCAGGAAGTCCCGGCCGTCGTAGAGCGTGCGGACTGACGCGGTCGGCGTGAAGCACGCCCCGCCCGGCCCCAGGTCGAGCACGTCGGCGCGGGCGACGGCGGCCCGCAGCGCGGGGTGGTCGCGCAGCATCGCGTACTGCCAGGGGTGCGCGGGCAGCGGCAGATACCCCTCGGGCACCGCCCGCTGCCGGTCGAGGGCGGCGATGGCCTTGGCGGACACGCTGTCCTGCCGTACGAGGTCGCGCCGCACGGCGAGGTGGTGCAGCGGGAAGCGGGCACCCGTCTCCGGCGCGTACCGCCGCCATCCCTCGGCGCTGCCGGTGCGGGCCTTGGGCGTGGGGTGGAAGCGGTGGCCGAACAGGAGGGACTGCTCCGAGACGAGGTAGGGGTCGCCGGGCCCGCCGCCGTCGCCCGGATGTCCTGCTGTGCCCGGGGGTCCTGGTGTGGTGTGCGGCGGTCCTTCGTGGTCCGCCGAGTGCCGCAGGGCGGCGCTCACCCCCGCGTGGCTGAGGCCGACCTGCTCGATGAACTCGTCGTTGGCCACTCCGGTACGCAGCCGCAGCTCCCGGTCGACGCGGGCCGCGAGCCCCCGCCAGGACAGCTCGGCCCAGCCGGAACCGCGCCGCTCCGCGACCGGCCCGGCGAACCGGTGCGCGCCGATCAGCGAGGTGCGGCGCAGCCGGACGCGGAGCTGCACGCCGCTGAGCGGCATACGCAGCTGTAAGTGGCCATCGGTGACCGCGGTGTGGCGCTCTGGGCCTGACATCTCTCTGAGTAGGCAGTTGAGGAGGGTGTGGGCCACCACGTCATCGGCGGAGGCGATGGCCGGTGCGGCGAGACGGGGCAGGGTGGGTGGCATTCAAGGGCTCCAGCGTGAGGTACGCGGCAGGTAGTTGGGGCCGCTGACGTAGTGCTTGTTGATGTCGGCGGCACCCGAGCGCTCCTTGGTGAGCAGAGTGCCCGCGGTGACCATCGCCTTGACGGGCAGCCGCGCCGCGTCGAGGACTCGCGCGCGCAGCACGGGTCCGGGCGCGCCGGGCACGCCGTCGAGGCGGTCGATGGCTTCGGCGAGCCGGTCGCGCAGCAGGCTCAGCAGCACATCGCCCTGGGCGCGTCCGAGACGGGCCAGCTCGAAGGCGAGCGCCCCGGCACACAGGTGTACGGCGATGGTGGTGAAGACGTCGGCGACCGGACCGTCGCCGTCGACCACGATCCTGCGGTCGTCGAAGGCGGCGGCGAGGTCCGTGGCGCAGGCGGGCGCGGGGACGGGCGCGGGCCCCCGCCCGGTGACGCGCGCACGCGCGGGGGCGCGCGCGAAGGCCGCGGTGGCCGGGGCCGGTTGGGCGGCGGCGTGGGCGTGGGCGGTGAGCCGGTCGGCGAGGCGGGCCGCGTGCAGCCTGGGCCCGTCGTGGTCCTTGAGGAGCAGCCGCAGCCTGGTGCGGCCCCCGGCCTCGTCCAGGACGACGGACGTGTTCTGCTGGTGGGCTTCGAGCGCGATGCCGTATCCGAAGAGCGTCGTATGCCAGTCGAACAGCAGCGTCAGGTAGGCGTCGAGGAACGCCATGAGGTCGCCGCCGTAGAAGCGGTCGGCGAGCACGTCGGCCACCAGGGTGCCGTCCGGCGCGCGGGCCAGGAGCGCGGCCACCGGCACCACCTGGGCCGCGCCGAGTCCGTCCGGGTAGCGGCGTACGAGGGTGGCCAGCAGCTCGTGCCCGGCGTCGAGGTGGGTGCGCTCGTCGGCGAGCAGCACGCTCCCGGCGAACCGGGGTTCGCGGGCGGTCACCGCCGCGATCAGCCGCTGCCCGGCGGCGCCGTCGATCAGCGTGCCCGGCTTGATGGTGCGCCGGTTGCGCAGCCCGAGGGTCGCCGTGGCCAGCGGCAGCTTGAGGTGGACGGCGGGGTCGTCGGAGACGGCGACGGTACGCGCCGACAGGGTCGGCCTGACCCGCAGCCACGGCCAGGGGGCGAGGTGGCCGCGGCCGTCGAAGCGCGCGGCCCCGAGCGCCTCGCTGAGCTGGGGGCCCACCGTCAGCGGATGGACGGGCAGCGCCAGATGGCTCGCGTCGAGCCCGGTCAGCCCCAGCTCGGCGGGCGACGGCCACCAGGCGGGGAGCGGCCCGTCGCCATGCCGCACCGTCTCGCTCGGCAGGGCGACCCACCGCGTCGAGAAGCGGGGATGGAACTCGGGAGCGTACGCGCGCAGCCCGGCCGCGTCGATGCCGGGCCTGGTGCGGGCCGTGGGATACAGGGGATGGTCACGGTGGGCTGCGAGGGTGTCGTACGCGACGGAGCCGCCCATCCCCGCCCACCGCCCGCCGGGCCTGGGCCCGTACGTCGCGGCCAACTCCTCCACGACGCCCGGCCTGGTCTCCTCGTGCAGCCGCAGCGTGGCCAGTTCCTGGGCGCACTCGGCGGCGAAGGCGTCGAACCCGGCCAGGTCCTCCGCCGCGACCGCGCTCCGCAGGCGGCCGAGGACGGGCCGCAGCCCGGCGAGGGTGCCGTTCGCGGTCTCCAGCACGGGGCGGCTGACGCGGACCTCGCACTGGAACCCGTCGGCTTCCACGGGCAGCAGCACGGGGCCGCCCGGCAGGGCGAGCCGCAGCCGGTCCCCGCCGGACCGGTGGACGGCGCGCGCGCCGGAGCGCAGCCCGTACGCGTCCTCGCGGAGGAGGGTGCTGAGCACCCGCGCGAGGAGGCGGCCCTCCAGCGCGTCAGGACCGCCCGGGGTCGCGCCGCCAGCGGCGCTCGCGCCCGTCATGGCCGGATCTCCCAGCGGTGCGCGGCGAGGAAGCCCGCCACGGCCCCATCGACCGCCCGCTGGTCGGCGCCGGTCGCGCGCAGCACCCCGAGGAAGTCCCGGTTGGTGTGGTGCAGCGGGCGGCGCGTGCCGACCTCGCGCAGCGGCCGGTACACCAGCCGCACGCCGTCGCGCTCCGTCTCGCTCGGCCCGGGGGCGGCGACGAGCGTCCCGGCGCGGTCCGCGCTGACGTACTCCATGCGCGCCCGGCCGCCGGTCCTGGCGCCGAGCGCGCCGGGCAGCGGCTCCCCGAGGTGCGTACGGAGGATGAGCTCGAACAGCGGGACGCCCAGCACCTCGGCGAGGACCAGATCGCACTGGTCGCCTATCGCCCGGTAGTTGACCTCGATGATCCTGGCCCGGTCCCCCTGCGTCACGTACTCCGTGTGGCAGGCGCCGAACCCCACGCCCAGCGCGTCCAGTTGTGCCAGCACCCGGTCGGTGTGCGGCTGCGGCACCTCCGGCAGCAGCCGCAGCCGCTCCTCGATGAAGTGCGGCTGCGGTGACAGCTCGGTGCGGAAGGCGGCGAGGGCGTGCACGGCACGGCCGTCCCCCAGGGTCTCCAGCGTGTGCAGCGGCCCGTCCAGGAACTCCTCGATCACCAGCGCGGCCCCGGGCCGCCGGGCCCGTATCTCCGCACACCGAGCGAGGAGTTCGGCCTCCCCCGCGACCAGTACGACGTCCTCGCTGGCCACGCCCTCGCGCGGCTTGACCACACAGGGATACGGCGGCCGGGCGGCGCCGACGACCTCCGCGGGGTCCTGCGCGGGGCCGAGTTCGTACGACCAGACGGTGTCGAGGCCCGCCCCGGTCAGGGCGCGCCGCAGCTGCGCCTTGTTCTTCGTCCGCAGCGCGGCCCGCCAGTCCTTGCCGGGCAGCCCGAAGAAGTCGGCGGCCAGCGCGGTCTGCGCCTGGAGGTGGTCGCTGTTGCTGAACACCGCGTCGGGGCTGCCGCTGGCCGCGACGGCGCTGATGACGGCGCGGAAGTCGGCTACGTCGCAGGGCAGGAAGTCCAGCGCGGGCAGGGCGCCGCCGGTCCCGGCGTACGCGGCGTAGGCCCGTTCGTGCTCGGCGGGCTGGTCGGTGACCACGGTGACGGCCAGCCCGAGCCGGGCGGCCGCGGGGAGGAACCCCTCGGTGACGGAGTCGGTGGGGTTGACGGCGAGGAGATGGAGCCGCACGGGGAGTAGGGGCCTTTCGGGGGAGGAGAGAGCGGGGTTCACGGCGCTCCTCCGGACGGGGCAGCGACGAGATCGTTTTCGCTCGGTCAGACAGTAGGTTAGGTTTACCTAAGCCTGTCAATTCGGGCCGCGCCCGACCGCGTTCCACCTCCTTACGCGCCCCTGCCGTCCTCCATACCCCGGGCGTGCGCCCCACACCACGCGCGCCCGGCCGCACGCGCCATCCGCACGACTGGCCCGTACGGCTGCCGTACGGGGCTGCCGTGCGGGGGCACCGTGCGGGGACGGGCCGCCTGTGCCCGTAGAGGGCGGCTGATGCCCGTACGGGCGGCTCACGCCCATGCGAAGCGGCTCGTGTGCGGTCCGGTGGCTCGCCTCCCGGGGCAGGGCGACGCGGCGGTACGGCGCTACGGCGGTGCGGCGGGGGCTCATGGCTCCGCCGTGGCCCCGTCCGCCGGACCCGTGGGGGGCGCCGGGCTCAGCGCGGCAGGCCCATGCCCCGGTGCCTGGCCCGGCGCGCGGCGAGCCGTTCCGCCGGATCGCGGGCGCGCAGCGCGGCGAGTTCGGCCCCGAGGACCATGCCGAGGCGGGTCAGGAACGCCTGCGGGTCGTCGGCCGCGTCCGGCTCCCGGACGGGCTCCCCCGCCGGTGGTCCTGGCACCGGAGGGGGAGCCTCCTCCACGACGCGGTCCACGATCCCGGCCGCGCGCAGGTCGGCGGAGCGTACGCCTTGCCGTGCGGCGACCTCGTAGGCCCGCTCCGTCGTCCGGTACAGGATGGCTGACGCCCCTTCGGGCGGCAGGGGCGACAGCCACGCGTGCCGGGCCGCCAGCACCCGGTCGGCGGGCAGCAGGGCCAGCGCCCCGCCGCCCGCGCCCTGCCCGAGCAGCAGGCACAGCGTCGGTGCGGGCAGCGTCACCAGATCGGCCAGGCAGCGGGCGATCTCGCCCGCGAGCCCGCCTTCCTCGGCCTCCCTGGTCAGCGCGGCCCCCGCCGTGTCCACGACGGTCAGCAGGGGCAGCCCGAGTTCGGCGGCCATCCGCATGCCGCGCCGGGCGGTGCGCAGCCCGGCCGGGCCGAGGGGCTGCCCCTGCCCGGTCTCGTCCGGGCCGCCGGTGGCGTCGGCGCTCGCGGCTCCGTGCGGGGCGCGGGGCTCACCCCGGTCGTGGCCGAGGACCACGCACGGGGTGCCGCCGACCCTGGCCAGCGCGAGGAGCATTCCGGGGTCGTGCTCACCCGCGCCCGTACCGCTGAGCGGGGTGACGTCCTCGGCCGCGACCCGCAACAGGGCCCTGACACCGGGTCGTCCGGCGCGGCGCGAGCGCCGGATGGAGTCGGCGGTGCCGCGCGTGGCGACGGCGGAGTCGGAAGCGGGGCCGGAGGCGGGGCCGGGGTCCGGCTCCCGCTCCGGCTCGGAGCCCGGCTCAGGACCGGCGGTCGGCGGCCCGGCGGTCGGCGGCGGGGCGCCGTCGGGGCCGGGCGGTGCCGCGTCGTCACACAGCACGGCCAGCGCCCGCGCCGCCACCTGGGGCAGCTGGCGCGCGGTGAGGACCGCGTCGACGAGCCCGTGCGCGAGGAGGTTCTCGGCGACCTGGACGCCCGCGGGGAACTCCTGCCCGTACAGCGCCTCGTGGACGCGCGGGCCGAGGAACCCGATGAGCGCGCCGGGTTCGGCGGAGGTGACGTGGCCGAGTGATCCCCAGGAGGCGAGAACGCCACCCGTCGTCGGATGCCGCAGATGCACGAGGTAGGGCAGCCCGGCCGCCTTGTGGTCGGTGATGGCCGCGGTGACCTTGACCATCTGGAGGAAGGCGATGGTGCCCTCCTGCATCCGGGTGCCGCCGGAGGCGGGCGCGGCCAGCAGGGGCAGCCGCTCCGCCGTGGCCCGTTCCACGGCCCGTACCAGCCGCTCCCCCGCCGCGACACCGATCGACCCGGCCAGGAAGCCGAACTCGCAGCCGACGACCGCCACGCGGCGGCCGCTGATCCGGCCCTCACCGGTGATGACGGACTCGTCCAGGCCGGTGCGCCCGCGTGCCCGCTCCAGGTCGGCGAGGTAGGCCGGGTCGGTCGTCGTCACGGTCACCGGCTCGTCCCAGCGGCACCAGCTGCCCGGATCGACGACGGTCCCGATCAGCTGGTCGACGGTCGGGCGGGGGCTCGTTCCAGTCATGCGCTCACCTTGCCACGCCCCACCACCGCCGTCCCCGCGCCCCGCCTCCGGCCGCCTCCCTCGCATTTTCGGTGTCACGGCCGGTCAACGTCGTGCGGCAGGCTCGCGTCTCTCACACCGTGGGGGCCGGAAGATGTCCGCGCAGCGGACTTGACTTCAAGCCTGGTTTACGTTGCATCGTCATTCACGTGGTGCGGGGGCAGGCCCATGAGGCACCACTGTCGGAGCGGAGGGTTTCCGGTGCGGGTGGAAGTCTGGGCGGACGTGCTCTGCCCCTGGGGCTATATCGGCAAGCGGCGGCTGGAACAGGCGCTGAATCGCTTCGACCGGCGCGCCGAAGTCGACGTCGTGTGGCGGAGTCTGGAGCTCGACCCGGGCGGTCCCCGGTTCTCGGGGAAGCCGATCGCGGAGCTGCTGGTCGAGTACGGCGTGTACGAGAACCGCCGGGCGGCGCTGCGGCAGTTCGAGATGATCGGCTACCTGGGGCAGCAGGAGGGCCTGGAGCTCCACCTCGACACGACCCCGCCGACGAATTCCTTCGACGCGCACCGCCTGCTCCATCTCGCCACCGAACACGGCCGCGCCGACGCCATGATGGAGCGGTTGCTGCTCGGCTCCCTCACCGAGAACATCGACGTGGCCGACCACGTCGTGCTGGCCGCGCTGGCCCGTGAGGTGGGGCTCGACGTCGCGGAGGTGTGGTCGGTGCTGGACAGCGACGCGTACGCGGGTGGTGTGCTCGCCGACCGGGACCAGGCGCGCGAGCGCGGCGTACGCGGCTCACCCACCTTCATCGTCGGCGGGCAGGCCGCGCCGCTGGGCGCGCCGTCCGTCGACACCCTGCTGGAGCTGCTGAGGCAACCGGTCGGTTAGGACCTTGGCCTAGCGCGGGGTGTGCCCCGCCAGGGGCGCGGGGAACCGCTCGACCAGCCACGACACACCCGCGGTCCGCGACGCACGGATAACGGACGGCGGCCCGGGCTCAGTCGCCGCCCCCGGCCATCACATTCCCGGGCGGCGAGGGGGCGATTTGCTATGTGCCGTCAGCACGACGATGGCCCCCACCGCGCGTTGGTGAGGGCCGATCTTCGCTCCCTGCCAGAAGCCGGGAGTACCGTTCCGAGTGTCTAAGTCAGAACGGAGCCCATAATGGCACACGCCAGCCACGGGCACCCGAGGGGCGTTGGAGCGCGCATCCACGAATTGCGCGCCCTACGCGACTACTCCCTACGGGACCTCGCCCACCGAGCGCACGTCTCCAAGTCGATGCTGTCAGACGTCGAACGCGGTCAACGACACCCCAGCGAACAAGTCATCGCCGCTGTCGCCAAGGCACTCAACGTCTCAGTGCCCGTTATCCACGGTCAGCCCTACATCGAGCAGCTACGCAAAGACCAACTCGATCAGCTGATCGCCCCTCTGTCCAACGCGCTGGACGACTGGGACATCCCACCGGACGGCGACGTACCGCCGCCGCGCCCCCTGGCGGAGATCGAGGCCACTGTGCGGCGCGTGTACCGCCTGCGCTCGGAAGGCCGCTTCGGAGAGCTGGCGCGCATGCTGCCCGGTTCGCTGGCGGAACTGTCGTACGCGGTACTCAACGCCAGCCCCGGCGCTGAGCGGGAGCGCGCGAGTTGGCTGCAATCCGAGGTGGCGCTGGGCGGGTTCAGCGTTGCGTACAAACTCGGGTATCTCGACCTCGCGCGGCTGGCGCTCGCCCGGATGGCTTCCGCCGCACTGCTGTCGGGTGACCCGCGCCAGGTGTCCGTCGAGCGGCTGAAGCGTGCGCAGTTGTCCGCCAACGGGCCAGCGATCGAGATGGGCCTGCGCCTGGTGAGCCGCGCGTTGGCCGACCTGGACGACGACGGGTCAGCACCCACTCGCGCGGTGCGCGGTGGCCTGATGCTGAAGGTAGTTCAGCTGTACGCCTTGGCGGGACGCGGCGATGATTCCGATACGTGGCTGGAGGAAGCGCAGGGTCTCGCCCGCGACCTTGGTGAAACGAACCACTACGGGATGGTGTTCGGTCCGACGAACGTCGGCCAGCACGGCGTCGCTGCGGCCGGTGACCGGGACGAGCACGGGTTGGCGTTGGAGCGTGCGGCGGACGTACATCCGCCGGAGGGGTACTCGCCGCTTCGAGCTGGTCAGTTCCTGGTGGACCGGGCACGGTCGCAGGCGCTGATGGCGCGCCCGGACGAGGCGCTGGCGTCTCTGTGCGAAGCCCGTGCGGTGACACCTCAGCAGACGCGGTATCACCCGACCACCCGGGAGACGGTGGCAACGCTGCTTCGGGCGCGGGCGCGGGCGCGGGCATCTGGGCAGCTGCGCGCGTACGCCCAGTGGAGCGGCGTGTAGTCGAAATATCACCCACCGTCAAGCCTCTGGTGTCCGCAACGAGCGGACGCCGGGGGCTTGCTTCGTCGGCACGATGTGACTGTCATCACGTCGCCTACGGCTGGAGCAGACCATGCCGACGAACGCCCGATCCTCGGTCCCACCCCTGACGTGGATTCCGCCGGGCACCGGCGTGAACTGGCTGGTGGTGGGCAGGCACGGCTGGCACGCCGTGGGCGTGCCCCTCGTCGCAGGACGACACCGACCGCCGCCTGTACTGGCTGATCAAGCGCGGCACGGCGAAGGACTACCAGCCGCCCGCCGGAGTGGAGGTCAGCGGCGACGACGGCTCGTTCCTGTTCGTCCCCGGCATCGACCGCGAGAGCCTGCTCTGGTGGCGCGTCAAGCCCACCCGAACCAAGCTCCTCACCGACATCGACGCACTGGCCACCGCGATCAGCGCCGCGCTCGACGGGCCCGCATCGTGACCGGCTGGTGCAGCTGGCACCAGGGCGAGTGCGACGACGCCGTCCGCGTGCGGTATGTGGCCCGGACCTCCGGGGCCGACCACCCGGTGTACGCCTGCCCCACCTGCCTAGCCCAGCACCACCTCACCCCCGCCACCCGGCCGCCTACCGATCGCCCCGGGCAGGCCGAGCCGAAACCGAGGCGGGAGCGGTGAGCGGCCAGCCGTTGTGCCACTTCCACGGCGCCGCCGGGACCGAGGACAACCCGCTCGTCCCTGTGGCGGTCGTGCACTCGGTTTCGGGCCGAGGCAGCACGGTGTACGCCTGCCGTGGGTGCGTCATCGTGCGGGACGTCGTGCCCGTCAGCGAACGCCCCCGAGACGACCCCTGCTTTCAGATCGCGTACCGCCCCCGCACAGAGCGACCCCCGCAAACCAGGGAGCACTGGGCACCGGCCGCCGTCCGGCCGGGCGCCTGCGGCCCAGACGCCTCCCCTCCTACACTCGCAGGCATGGCAGAGCAGACCCAGCCCCACCAGCCGCAGCGACGCACATACTGGACGACCGTCCAGGGCGGCGTCGGCATGCCGCCCACCGTGGGATGCCCCCGCCAGTGCGGGGCCTACCTGATCGGCGAGCCTGAAGGAAAGCTCATTCTCTGGACGTGCCAGAACCCTCATTGCGGCTACTACATCCACAGTTAGGCCGACGAAGGGAAACACGCCATGCCATGCATCGTGCACGGATGCCCTGGGACCATGCAGGCCGTGCCGGACGGCAGAGGGATCATGTGGATCTGCTCCGTGGACAGCAGTCACACCGCGAGCAGCTGACCGCCAGGCGGTACCCGCGCCGGGCATCCGCGGTGCGGCACCCCCATGGGCCGTAGGCGGCCATCGTTCCCGTGCCGCCTGCGGCCCTCACCGTACGAGATCAGCCAGCGGCACGCCCGGCGCGTCCGCGCTGAGCAGCAGTATGTCGGGGCGCGGGCTTTGGTGCCGAGCGCGACTCCCTGGCCTCGGGCCGGTCGCCCACGCCGTGCCACGGCCCGCCGTTCCGCTGCCTGCGGGGCTCGGCCCGCGGGACGCTGCCTGCCGGGACGCCGCGCCGGGCACGGCGGTCACGACCGCCCCTCAGGCGACGCCCAGCACCCCGGCGGGCCTGGCCGCGCGTTCGCCGAAGCGGGCGCGGGCCCGGTCCGTGACGGCCTCGATCCGCCGGGCCTTGTCGTCGCAGGGGTCGAAGGTGAGCTGCCGGGAGGCGTGTTCGGCCGCGGTCAGGTCCTCGGCGCGCAACGCCACAGACCGCACCCTGGCCCGCTCCAGCGCCAGCGCCTCATGCAGCGCGTACGCGAGGAAGGTCAGGGCCGGGGTGTGCGCGGTCGGCTCCGGCAGCGCCCGGCTCCTGGTGGTGACGGAGCGGTCGGCGTAGCGGACGGTCAGCGTCAGCGCGCGGGCGACCTGCCCGTCCAGCCGCAGCCGGGAGCCGAGTTCATCGGCGAGGGCGAGCAGCGCGCGCCGCCGGTGCGCGGCGTCCAGCTCGTCACCGGCGAACCGGTGCTCGGCGGCGATGGAGCGGGCGAGGGCGTTCGGTGTGACGGGCATCCGGTCGATGCCGTGGGCCCGTTCGTACAGGGCGCGGCCCGCCGTCACGCCCAGAATGCGCTGCAGGGTGCCGGGTGGTGCCGCCGCGACCTGGGCCACGTCGCTGAGCCCGTACGAGCCCAGGGTGCGGGCCGTGGCCGGGCCGACGCCGTCCAGGGCGGCGGCCGGTTTCCCGGCGAGGAAGGCGGCGACGGCGGCCGGGTCGTCGGGCACCGTGCGCACCGCGCCCCGCCGGTCCCCTGGCGAACCGCCCGCCGCCGCGTGCTCCGTGGCGTGTTCCGCCGCGGCCATCCGCGCGAGGAGGGGGTTGGCGGCGACTCCCACGGTGCAGTCCACGCCGTGCCGGGCCAGCGCTCTGACGCGTACGATGCCCGCCAGCTCGGCGGCGTTCCGGCCGAAGTAACGCAGCGCGCCCCGTACGTTCGCGAGCGCGGCGTCGGGCGGCAGCGCCTGGACGACGGGCGTCAGCTCGGCGAGCAGCGCGAGCACTCCCGCGTACGCGTCCTCCCCCAAGGGCTCTCCCCCGGCGGCGTGGAACCGCACGAACAGCACGGGCCCCGGCCCGGTCCGCGGGACGCCCTCGGCCACTTCTGCCACCTCGGTTACGTCTGCCACCACGGCCGCGTCGGCCGCCTCGGCCACGTCTGCCACCGCGCCCGCGTCGGCCGCCTCTGTGCGGGCCGGGCCGGGCGCTTCCTCCCACCGCGTGCCGCGCTTCATCCCGCGCTCCCCGGGCTCGCGTGCCACAGCTTCCGGCCGGTGGCGGCGGTGCCCGCGCCCGCGGGCTGGAGGTCGGCCCAGGCGTTCATGGTGTAGTCGTTGGACAGCCGGATGGTGCGCCCGCCCGCCGGGCCCGCGGCCGCGGGGTCGGGCTCCGTCCTGTCCTGTCCCGCCGGCTCCGTCTCCGGCGCCGTGCCGTCGTCCGCCCCCGCGGGCTCCGTGCCGGGGGCGCCCCGGTCGGCGAGGCGGGCGGCGACCGCTTCGAGGCCGCCCTCACGGCGGAGCGCGGCCAGTTCGGCGAGGTCCCACGCCTCGGCGCCGACGACGCTGAAGCCGCGCGGCCCACGCCGGTGCACCACTCCCCGGATCAGCAGCAGCCAGGAGTGGAAGACCGTGTACGCGCACGCCGTGTGGCTGGACGGGGCCGACCGGCCCCGTTCCCCGGCGTCCTCCGGCGGGTCGCCGAAGAAGGCGCAGTCGACCAGCCCCGTGCCGTCGTCCACGGTGGTGAAGATGACCCGGCGGCCGGAGCGGATCGGCGGGGTCTGGGTCGCGGCCTTGGCCCCGGCGACGAGCACCGTGTCCCCGTGCCGCACCGTCCGCAGCCGGTCCGCGGGGACCACGCCCAGCTCCTCCAGGAACTCGCGGTGGTCGTCCATGAGATGCCGGGACACGTCCATGCTGAGGACGTCGAGTTCGGCGCCGAGGCGTTCGCCCGCGTCGAGGTCGGGGAGCCCGGTGGGGGCGGCCGGTTCGGCCGCGCCGCCGTCGTCGCCCGCGCCCAGCGGAAGCTGCCTCGTGTGGGCGCCGCCCCGTGGTCCGCGCTGCTGCCGGTGCAGTTCGGCGATGTGCAGCAGCAGATCGCGGCGGTTCACGCCGAACGGGTCCAGGGCGCCGACCTGGGCGAGCCGTTCCATGACCGGCCGCCCGGGGCGGGCGCGCCGCCACAGGTCCTGAAGCGAGGAGTACGGCTGTCCCGCCGTGACGCGCTCCGTCTCGGCCTCGCTGATGCCGTGCACCTCACCCAGCGCGAGCCGGATACCAAGGCGCCCGGTCCCGTCCCCCGCCCCGGTCGCGGGCCCCGTCCCGGTCGCGGGCCCAGCCTCAGCCCCGCCGCCATCATCAGACACCAGTTCGATCCGGTAGGCGGCGGCCGACCGGTTCACGTCCAGCGGCAGGATCGGCACTCCACGCCGTCGCGCGTCGGCGAGCAGCAGCCGCTTGGGGTACATGCCGGGGTCGTGGGTGAGCAGCCCGGCGTAGAAAGCGGCCGGGTGGTGGGCCTTGAGCCAGGCGGACTGGTACGTCGGCACGGCGAAGGCGACGGCGTGCGCCTTGCAGAAGCCGTACGAGCCGAACGCCTCGACGATCTCCCAGGTGCGCGCCACCACCTGCGGCTCGTACCCCCGGGCGGCCGTCTCCCGGGTGAACCACGCCCGGACCCGCGCCTGCCGCTCCGGGTTCGACAGCGCGCGCCGCGCCTCGTCGGCCAGCGCCCGGTCACAGCCGGTCATGATCCGTACGATCTCGATGATCTGCTCGTGGAAGACGACGACGCCGTACGTCTCGCGCAGCGCCTCCTCCAGGTCCGGGTGCGGGTAGTGCGGCGGAGTGCGCCCGTGCCGCGCCTCGATGAAGGGGCGCACCATGTCGGCGGACACCGGGCCGGGACGAAAAAGCGATATGTCGACTACGAGGTCGTGAAAAGTGGCGGGCTGGAGTCGCCCGACCAGGTCCCGCTGGCCGGGCGACTCGATCTGGAAGCAGCCCAGCGTCTCGGTGGACCGGATCAGCTCGTATGTCGCCGGGTCGTCCGGGGGCACCTGCGCGGGGTCGTCCAGGTCCAGCCGCCGCCCGGTGAGCCGGGCGACCTCCCTCGTCGCGTGGGCCATCGCCGACTGGAGGCGCACTCCGAGGACGTCGAGCTTGAGCAGCCCCAGCTCCTCCACGTCGTCCTTGTCGAACTGGGACATCGCGAAGCCCGCGCCGCCGGCAGCGCTCACACCGCCGGGGCCGCCGCCCCCCGGGCCGCCCGCGCCGCTGCTCCCGTCCGGCGTGGCCCCGCTCATGGCCGCGCGCATGCCGCCGACCCCGGCCCCGGTGCCCGCGCTGGTCACCACCGGGGTACGGGCGCGCAGCGAGGCGTCGGAGAGCAGCACCCCGCAGGGGTGCATGGCGATTCCGCGCGGCAGCCCGTCCAGCGCCTCGACCAGGTCCCACAGCTGGTCCCTGTCGCCCATCCGAGCGGCGGCTCCGCGCAGTTCGGGAAGCTCGGCGAGGGCCGCGCGGGCGTCGCGCGCGCGGATGTGCGGGAAGGACTTGGCGAGCTTGTCCACCTCGGCCGGGTCCATGCCGAGCGCGGCGCCCACGTCCCGTACGGCGTGCCGCACCCGGTAGGTCTCGGGCATCGCGACGGTCGCGACCCGGTCGGCGCCGAAGCGGTCGAAGATCGCGCGGTAGACGTCGAGGCGGCGGGCCGACTCCACGTCGATGTCGATGTCGGGCAGCACGGCCCGCCGCTCGGACAGGAAGCGCTCCATCAGCAGGCCGTGGGCGACGGGGTCGGCGTGCGCGATGCCGAGCAGGTGGTTGACGAACGACCCGGCGCCGGAGCCGCGCGCGGCGACCCGTACGCCGAGCGCGCGGGTGTCGTCGACGACCTGGGCGACGGTGAGGAAGTACGAGGCGTAACCGAGCCGTTCGATGGTGCGCAGCTCGGCCTCAAGGCGCTCCCAGCGGGCCGGGTCGCCGTCGTAGCGGCTTCGCACCATGGCGGCGGCGCAGCGCGAGCGCAGGACCCGGTCGGCGGTGCGGGTGGCCGCTCCGACCAGCCGCGGCTCGGGGAAGTGGACGCTGCCGAGCCCCAGGTCGTCCTCGGGGTCGACGTGGCAGGCGGCGGCCGTGTCCTTGGTCTGGGCCAGCAGCCGGTGCGCGGTCTCCCGCCGGAATCCGGCCGCCTCCACGACCCGTTCCGCGACCCCCGCCATGTCGGCGGTGCCCTTGAGCCAGCGTTCGCCGCTGTCCAGCTTCTCCGGGGCCCGGGTCTCGATGGGCACGAGTCTGCGGGCGGCGTCCAGCACGTCGGCGACCTGCCCCTGCCCCGGGTCGGCGTAGCGGACGGCGTTGCTCAGTACGGGGCGTACGCCCTGGTCGGCGGCGAAGCCGACGGTGCGGGCGGCGAGCCGCAGCGATCCGGGCCCCGAGCCTGGGCCGGTCGGCGGCGCGGCGGGGCCGCCGTGCCAGACGGCCTCAAGGCGCAGCGCGTCGCCGAACAGCTCGCGCCACGGGCCGAGGAGCCGGGCGGCCCGGTCGGGGCGGCCCGCCGCCAGGGCGCGGCCGGTATCGGAGCCGGGGCCGAGCAGCACGGTCAGCGGCGCGAGCGCCCCCGGCACGCTGTCGGCCACGGCCACCAGGTCCTCCCAGGCCAGCAGGGGACGCCCGGCGCCGCCCGCGTGGGCGGCGGAGACCAGCCCGCACAGCGCGGCCCAGCCCGCCGCGCCGTCCCGGGCGAGGAAGACCGCGCGGGACGCGGACTCGTCGATGAAGGCGCCGCCCCGTACCGGCGCGCGCCGTCTGGCCGTGCGCCCCGGCTCAGGGGACTCGGTGCGCACGGCCAGGTCCACGCCGAACAGTGGCCGCACCCCGGCGGCCGCGGTCGCCTTGGCGAACCGGACCGCCCCGGCGAGGCTGTCGCGGTCGGTCAGCGCGAGCGCGTCCATGCCCCGCTCGGCGGCCCGCTCGGCCAGCCGTTCCGGATGGGAGGCGCCGTACCGCATCGAGAACCCCGACGCGACGTGCAGGTGCGTGAACCCCGGCATTCGCGCGCACCTCCTCATTCGCTGACCTGGTCCGCCGGCCTACCGACGCTTTTTCGCCACCCCCTTCTCTCACCATACCCTCCCATCGAACACTCGTACGAACGATGTTTTCGACCCCCTCACGTCCCTCCTCCCCGCCTCCGCCACTGCGGGCCCTGTCATCCGATCGGCCCTTCGCCGCCTGCGGCCCGGCATCTTCTCCCCCACCATGTGGGGGATGAATGCCCAGGTGAGATGGCGAGGAGCGGCGAATGATGGCGACCAGCGGCGACACTCCCCAGACCTTCGGCGACGAGCTGAAGAACGCGGTGACGACGCGGGCCGCGCTGCTCGTGCTCGGCGTGCTGGTGCTCCAGCTCGCCTTCATCACCTCGTATGTCGGCGCCTTTCACCGTCCGAAACCCGACCATGTGGCGATCGCCGTCGTCGCCCCGGAAAAGGTCAGCCGCCAGGTGCTGGCCAAGCTCGACGCGCTGCCGGGCGACCCGCTCGACCCGCGCGCCGTCGCCGGCGAGGCGAAGGCCGTCCGGCAGATCGAGCACCGGGACATCGACGCCGCCCTGATCGTCGACCCGCGCGGCAGCACCGACCGGCTGCTCGTCGCGAGCGGCGCGGGCGCCTCGCTCTCCCAGGCCGTCGAGCAGGTCGTCAGAGCGGCCGAGAAGGCCGACAAGCGGACCGTGCGGACCGAGGACGTCGCCCCGGCGCACCGGGGCGACGGCCGGGGGCTGTCCTCGTTCTATCTGGTGGTCGGCTGGTGTGTGGGCGGCTATCTGTGTGCGGCGATCCTCGCGATCAGCGCGGGCGCCAGGCCCGCGAACGGGCGGCGCGCCGTGCTCAGGCTCGGCACGCTCGCCGTCTACTCGGTCCTCGCCGGTCTCGGTGGCGCGGTCATCGTCGGCCCCGTCCTCGACGCGCTGCCCGGCAGCCTCCCCGGGCTGTGGGGTCTCGGCGCGCTGGTGGTCTTCGCCGTCGGGGCGACCACGCTGGCCTGTCAGGGGCTCGCGGGCGTCGTCGGCATCGGGCTGGCGATCCTGATCGTCGTCGTCCTCGGCAACCCCAGCGCGGGCGGCGCCTATCCCTACCCGCTGCTGCCGGGCTTCTGGCAGGCCATCGGCCCCGCCCTGCCACCGGGCGCGGGCACCTGGACGGCGCGCTCGATCGCGTACTTCCACGGCAACGCGGTCACGGGCCCGCTGCTGGTGCTGTCCGCCTGGGCGGTCGTCGGCACCGCCGTCACCCTCGTCCTCGCCTCACTCCGCAAGAACAGCCACGCGAAGGACGGCCACGCGAAGGAAAGCCACGGGAGGAACAGCCACGCGCCCAGCGGCTGAGGCGGGTCTCATCCCCTGATGCCCGGCCTCGTCAACCCCTACGGGCCCACTGCCGCGTTATCGAGTTCACCGCCTCCGCGTCGTCACCTACAGTGCCCGCCATGGACGTTCAGGTACGGGAGATGACCGAGGCCGATATCGACGCCGTCGCCGCCGTGCGGGTGCGTGGCTGGCAGGCCGCGTACACCGGGCTGATGCCCCAGTCGTACCTGGACGGCATGAGTGTGAGCGAAGACGCCGAGCGGCGGCGGGAGTTCTTCGCCAGAGGACTCGGCGATGTCATCAACCTGGTCGCCGAGGAGCACAGGCCCGGCGGCGGCCCGGCGGACACCGACGTCGTGGGCTGGGCCTGTGTCGGCCCGTACCGCGACCAGGATCTGCCCACCGGGGACGCCGAGTTGTACGCGATCTACGTCCAGCCGGAGCGCATCGGCGCGGGCATCGGGCAGGTGCTGCTGGCGGAGACCCTGCGGCGGATCACCGAGCGCGGGTTCCCCCGGGTCCGGCTGTGGGTCGTACGGGGCAACACCCGCGCCGAGCGGTTCTACGAGCGCGCGGGCTTCACCCCGGACGGCGGCGAGGAGTCGTACAAGGTCGAGGGCGTCGACGTACCGGAGATCCGCTACGTCAGAGAGCTCTGCTAGCGGGCCCCGGCGGCCGCGGCGGCTCCCGGCCGCCCCGCCCCGGGAGATCCGGCCGCCCTGGGGCAACATCCCCGCCCTACGGTCTGGGCCTGGGCTGGGGCCGCGTCCCGCCCCGGCGCGTGCCGCCGCCCGCGCCCTGCGGGCTGGCCAGGAGCGCGAGCGCCGCGTCCGCGTCGGCCCGCAGCCGCTCGTGCTCCCGGGCGGCCACCAGCAGCGGGACCGCCCGCCGGTCACCCAGCGTGCCCAGACCCACCACGCACGCGCGCGCGATCGGCCAGTAGTGGTCGCGCCCGGCCAGCAGCCGCTTCAAGGTGGTGACCAGCGCGGGCACCGACTCGGGGGCGCGCAGCTCGACGAGCAGCCGTATGGGGTGGAGCGCGTACGCGGTGCGCAGCGGATTGGTCGCGAGGACCGCCGCCGCGCGGGCGGTGCGCGGGTCACCGAGGCGGGCAAGGGCACGGGCCGCGGTCGCGCAGTGCGCCGGGTCCCGGTAGTTCAGGAGCATGACGAGCGGCTCGAAGGCCCGCCGGTCGCCCGCCCAGCCCAGGGCGAAGGCCGCGGTCTCTCTGGCCCACAGCGGCTGGCCGGGCGCCACCAAGACGCGGGCCAGCTCCTCGCGCGCGACCGGAGTGTTCTTGCGTACGAGAGCGAGAAGATTCTCGTACGCGGTGTACTCGGCCGATGTCGTCAGTGCCGCCCGTACCCTGACCGCCAGTTCGCGGAGTTCTTCTTCCATCTCCCGCCTCCCCTTGACCTAGACCTTGCCCCTTGCCGTCCCGGCTGCTGCCGCCACAGCCCTTGCCCGGCCCCGCCGCGCCCGCCCGCTCCCGCGCACGCGCCGCGCCGCCGTGTCGCGATCCGCTCATCGTCCCGTCGCCAGCCGTCCGCGCCGCGCCACACGGACACTGTGACCCGCGCCACCCCGCCATGGCGAGAACGGACCCTGGCGTTCTTGGTTACTCGCGAGTTAAGCTCCGGACCACGAGCAGTACCCCTGCTCGGGCGGCCTGGTGACGCAGCCGCCAAGAGTGAAGTCGGTTCGGCACTTTGTGTGTTCGGCGCGGCCCCGGGACAGGGCCGTCGCCGCTCACTCCTTGCGGGTCCCTACGGGCAGAGTTGCCCGCCACGGAGCACGCAACTCCTCAGTCGTCACTTCTCCCCGCATTCATTGGCGGGGAACACTCCCTGGAGTCTCGCGATGGGCCATTCGTCCACCCCTGATCCCTCCCCCCTCAGCACGGTCGCCGTCGTCGGCCTCGGCACCATGGGTACCGGCATCGCCGAGGTCCTGGCTCGCGCGGGCCGCGAGGTCATCGGTATCGACCTCTCCGACAGCTCGGCCAAGCAGGCCGTCACGGCGCTTGAGGCGTCCACCGCCCGCGCCGTGCGCCGTACTCGGATCACCGAGCAGGAACGCCAGGACATCCTCGCCCGCTTCCGCGTCTTCTCCGATCTGCGCGCCGCCGCGGACGCGGACCTGGTGATCGAGGTCGTGCCGGAGGACTACGCCACCAAGCACGAGGTGTTCACCGCGCTCGACACCATCGTGCGGCCCGGCACCATCCTGGCGACCGGCACCAACGCCCTGTCGGTGACCCGGCTCGCGGCCGACTCCGCCCACCCCGAACGCGTCCTCGGCCTCCACTTCTTCAACCCCGCGCCCGCCATGAAGCTGGTGGAGGTCGTCTCCTCGGTGCTGACGTCCCCGGCGGCCGTCGACGCGGTCACCGCGCTCGCGAAGGAGCTCGGCAAGGAGCCCGTCTCGGTCGGCGACCGGCCCGGCTTCGTCGCCGACGGGCTGCTGTTCGGCTACCTCAACCAGGCCGCGGCGATGTACGAGTCGAAGTACGCGACCCGGGAGGACATCGACGCGGCGATGCGGCTGGGCTGCGGACTGCCGATGGGCCCGCTGGCACTGCTCGACCTGATCGGCGTGGACACCGCCCGCACCGTCCTTGAGGCGATGTACGCGGCCTCGCACGACCGGCTGCACGCGCCCGCCCCGATCCTGGGCCAGCTCAGCGAGGCCGGGCTGACCGGCCGCAAGGCGGGCCGCGGCTTCTACACGTACGACGAGCCGGGCGGCGAAACGGTGGTGCCGGACGCGGAGACGCCCGCCGAGGCCGCCGAGGCCGCGGCGGCGGTGCCGGTCAGCTCCGTGGGCGTGGCGGGCTCGGGCACCATGGCGAGCGGCATCGCCGAGGTGTTCGCCAAGTCCGGCTACACCGTCGTGCTCGCCGCGCGCAGCCTGGAGAAGGCGGAGAAGGCCAAGGCGCAGATCGTCAAGTCCCTCGCCCGGTCCGTCGACAAGGGCAGGCTGACGGAGCGGGCGCGGGACGAGGCGCTGGCCAGGATCACTCCGGCCGGGTCGCTGGACGCCTTCGCCGACGTCGATCTGGCGGTGGAGGCGGTGGCCGAGGACCTGGAGGTCAAGCAGCAGCTCTTCCAGACCCTGGACAAGGTCTGCAAGCCGGGCGCCGTGCTCGCGACCACGACCTCCTCGCTGCCGGTCATCTCCTGCGCCCGGGCGACCACCCGGCCGCAGGACGTCATCGGCATGCACTTCTTCAACCCGGCCCCGGCGATGAAGCTGGTGGAGGTGGTGCGCACGGTGCTCACCTCCGACGCCGCGCACGCCACCGTCCGGGCCGTGTGCGCCACGGTCCGCAAGCACCCGGTGGACTGCGGGGACCGGGCCGGTTTCATCGTCAACGCGCTGCTGTTCCCGTACCTCAACAACGCCGTGAAGATGGTGCAGGAGCACTACGCCACCCTCGACGACATCGACGCGGCGATGAAGCTCGGCGGCGGCTACCCGATGGGCCCCTTCGAACTCCTCGACGTGGTCGGGCTCGATGTGTCCCTGGCCATCGAGAAGGTCCTGCACCGTGCGTTCCGCGACCCGGGCCTCGCGCCCGCGCCGCTGCTTGAGCACCTGGTCGCGGCAGGCTGCCTGGGCCGGAAAACCGGTCGCGGCTTCCGCGAGTATGCGAGGGCCTGAGGCCGGGGGCGCGGCAGGCCGGGGGCCCGCTGAGGGCACGCGCGGCCGGGAGCCGGACCGGGGTGCGGACCGGCCGGAGACCGAAAGAGGCTGGGGTGGGCTGCTCGAACCGTGGAGCGGCCTGCCCCGCGCGGGCTCCAGAGGCCGGGGTTCAGGAGTAACCCCGGAAAAAATGCAGTACGTTCCACATATGGCCCAGCCCGTAAAGCCCGCCCGTACGCAAGCGTCGTCCACCGGCAAGGCACCTGACGGTGCCGAGAGCGCCAGCAGCCGCCGCGCCGCCGCCCAGCGGCTGACCATGCGCCGGAAACTGGCGACGGCCGCCATGGACTTGTTCGCGGCGAAGGGTTACGAGGCGACGACGGTCGATGAGATCGCCGCCCGGGCCGGGGTCGCCCGCCGGACCTTCTTCCGGCACTTCCGCTCCAAGGAAGAGGCGATCTTCCCCGATCACGACGACACCCTGGTGCGCGCCGAGGCGGTCCTTGAGGCCGCTCCGGCCCACGAGCACCCCCTGGACACGGTCTGCCGGGGCATCAAAGAAGTCATGCGGATGTACGCGGCCGATCCCACGGTGTCCGTCGCGCGCTACCGGCTGACCCGCGAGGTGCCCACCCTCAGGGAGGCGGAGATCGCCTCGGTGGCCCGTTACGAGCGACTGTTCACCCGTTATCTGCTGGGTCACTTCGATGAGACGGCGCACCGCGACGGCGACGACGACCCGCTGCTCGCCGAGGTCGCCGCCTCCGCTGTGGTGACGGCGCACAACCACGTGCTGCGGCGGTGGCTGCGGGCCGAAGGACAGGGCGATGTGGAAGCACAGCTCGACCATGCTTTCGCGATCGTGCGGAAGACCTTCGGGACCGGCTTCGGGGCGTACCGGCCGGCGTCCGATCGGCCGGTGGCCGCCACGACGACGGTGGACAACGAGGTGCTGGTGACGGTGGCCCGGACGGACGCTCCACTGGGAGATATCATGCGGGCGATAGAGAAGGCGCTTCACCAGAACTGATCGCTATCGAACACAACCACACACGCACAGCGACGGCCGCCCCTTCCAGGGCGGCCGTTGTTGCTCATGCGTGCACTCCATATGACAACTGAGAGGAATTGCTGGCACCCAGTGTCTTGCCGAGTGGCACGCGGTGCCATACCTTGAAGATGTCCGGGCGGCCGGCGCGCAGACATCTCGTCGTGCGTCGGCTGTCCCCGCAAAACACTTTGCGCGCCCGGACGCCTGCGTCACAGGCACCCCGCGTCGTTTCGCCGCGCGGCTCTCGCCACAAGCGAGGGTGGAGCGAAACGGAACGACGTATCGCCGAAAAGGCAGCCACAAAAGCACCGCCGAACCGACGGCACCGCACCCCGCCAAGACCCCAGCGTTCCCTCAAGCGTCCCTCAACGCTTCGCCGGAGGCCCCAAGTGAACGAAATCCTGGACGCGATCCTCGCCCCGGACACCACGTCCGCGGACTTCGCGGCTCTGCCGCTCCCGTCCTCCTACCGCGCGGTGACCGTGCACAAGGACGAGGCCGAGATGTTCGACGGTCTCGCCAGCCGGGACAAGGACCCTCGCAAGTCGCTCCACCTGGACGAGGTGGCCATCCCCGAACTCGGCCCCGGCGAGGCACTCGTCGCCGTGATGGCCAGCTCGGTGAACTACAACTCCGTCTGGACCTCGATCTTCGAGCCCGTCTCGACCTTCAGCTTCCTTGAGCGGTACGGGAAAATCTCCCCGCTCGCCAAGCGGCACGACCTGCCGTACCACGTCATCGGCTCCGACCTGTCCGGCGTCGTGCTGCGCACCGGACCGGGCGTGAACGCCTGGCGCCCCGGTGACGAGGTCGTGGCGCACTGTCTGTCCGTGGAGCTGGAGTCGGCCGACGGCCACAACGACACGATGCTCGACCCCGAGCAGCGGATCTGGGGCTTCGAGACCAACTTCGGCGGGCTCGCCGAGATCGCCCTGGTCAAGTCCAACCAGCTGATGCCCAAGCCCGGGCACCTGAGCTGGGAGGAGGCCGCCGCTCCCGGACTGGTGAACTCCACCGCCTACCGGCAGCTGGTCTCCCGCAACGGCGCCGGAATGAAGCAGGGCGACAACGTCCTGATCTGGGGCGCCAGCGGCGGGCTCGGCAGTTACGCCACGCAGTTCGCGCTCGCGGGCGGAGCCAACCCCATCTGCGTCGTCTCCAGCGACCAGAAGGCGGACATCTGCCGTGCGATGGGCGCCGAGGCGATCATCGACCGCAACGCCGAGGGCTACAAGTTCTGGAAGGACGAGCACCACCAGGACCCCCGCGAGTGGAAGCGGTTCGGCAAGCGCATCCGCGAACTGACCGGCGGCGAGGACGTGGACATCGTCTTCGAGCACCCGGGCCGCGAGACCTTCGGCGCGAGTGTGTACGTGACCCGCAAGGGCGGAACGATCGTCACATGTGCCTCCACTTCCGGGTACAACCACGAATACGACAACCGCTACCTGTGGATGTCGCTCAAGAAGATCGTCGGCTCGCACTTCGCCAACTACCGCGAAGCGTGGGAGGCCAACCGGCTGATCGCCAAGGGCAAGATCCATCCCACGCTGTCGAAGACCTACACCCTGGAAGAGACCGGGCAGGCCGCGTACGACGTGCACCGCAACCTCCACCAGGGCAAGGTCGGCGTGCTGGCGCTGTCCCCGGAAGAGGGCCTCGGCGTGCGCGACGAGGAACTGCGCGCGAAGCACATCGACGCCATCAACCTGTTCCGTGACACGCCAGCGGAGCGCGCCAGCCAATCCCGTCGGAACATCTGAGGTACACACCTACATGTCTGAGCGCGGCAAAAAGGATCGTCCGTGGCTGATGCGGACCTACGCCGGGCACTCCACCGCCGAGGCGTCCAACGAGCTGTACCGGCGTAACCTCGCCAAGGGCCAGACCGGTCTGTCGGTCGCGTTCGACCTGCCGACCCAGACCGGTTACGACCCCGACCACATCCTCGCCCGCGGCGAGGTCGGCCGGGTCGGGGTCCCCGTCTCCCATCTGGGGGACATGCGGCGGCTGTTCAAGGACATCCCGCTGGAGCAGATGAACACCTCCATGACCATCAACGCCACCGCCATGTGGCTGCTGGCCATGTACCAGGTGGTGGCGGAGGAGCAGGGGCTCGGCAAGGAGGCCATCCGCGGGCTCCAGGGGACGACGCAGAACGACATCGTCAAGGAGTACCTCTCCCGCGGGACGCATGTCTTCCCGCCGGTCCCCTCGCTCCGGCTGACCACCGACATGATCGCGTACACGGTGGCCAACGTGCCCAAGTGGAACCCGATCAACATCTGCAGCTACCACCTCCAGGAGGCCGGGGCGACCCCGGTGCAGGAGATCGCGTACGCGATGAGCACGGCCATCGCCGTCCTCGACGCCGTACGCGACGCCGGGCAGGTGCCGCCCGAGCAGTTCGGCGATGTGGTCGCCCGCATCTCGTTCTTCGTGAACGCGGGCGTCCGCTTCATCGAGGAGATGTGCAAGATGCGCGCCTTCGGCCGCATCTGGGACAAGGTCACCCGCGAGCGGTACGGCATCGAGAACGTCAAGCAGCGCCGCTTCCGCTACGGCGTCCAGGTCAACTCGCTCGGCCTGACCGAGGCGCAGCCGGAGAACAACGTCCAGCGCATCGTGCTGGAGATGCTCGCGGTCACCCTCTCCAAGGACGCCCGGGCCCGCGCCGTGCAGCTCCCCGCCTGGAACGAGGCCCTCGGCCTGCCCCGGCCGTGGGACCAGCAGTGGTCGCTGCGCATCCAGCAGGTCCTCGCGCACGAGAGCGACCTGCTCGAATACGAGGACATCTTCGCCGGATCGCAGGTGATCGAGGACAAGGTGGAAGCCCTCACCGCCGAGTCCCTGACCGAGATCGACCGCATCCAGGAGATGGGCGGCGCGATGGCCGCCGTCGAGTCCGGCTACCTCAAGTCCCAGCTGGTCTCCTCGCACGCCGAACGGCGGGCGCGGATCGAGGCGGGCGAGGAGAAGATCGTCGGCGTCAACTGCTACGAGACGACCGAGCCGAACCCGCTCACCGCCGATCTCGACACCGCCATCATGACCGTCGACCCGGAGAACGAGGCACGGGTGGTGGCCGCGCTGCACCGCTGGCGCGACAACCGTGACGAGGCGCGGGCGCAGGAGTCGCTGTCCGCCCTGAAGGCCGCGGCGGCCGGGACGGTCAACCTGATGGGCCCGACCCTGGAGTGCGTCCGCGCGGGCGTGACGACCGGCGAGTGGTCCTGGGCGCTGCGCGACGTGTTCGGCGAGTTCCGCGCCCCCACGGGCGTCAGCAGCGCGCCGGTCGCCGTCGCCGCCGAGCCGGGCAGCACCCTCGCCGCCGTCCGCGACAAGGCCGCCAAGACCGCCGCCGACCTCGGCAGCGGCAAGCTGCGGCTGCTGGTCGGCAAGCCCGGTCTCGACGGGCACAGCAACGGCGCCGAGCAGATCGCCGTACGGGCCAGGGACGCCGGCTTCGAGGTCGTCTACCAGGGCATCAGGCTCACCCCCGAGCAGATCGTCTCGGCGGCCATCGCCGAAGATGTCCACTGCGTCGGCCTGTCCATCCTGTCCGGCTCGCACGCCGAGCTGGTACCGGACGTGCTGGCCAGGCTGCGCGACCACGGCGTCGGTACCCCTGCCGGGCCCGGCGGCCCGGAAGGCCCGGCCATGCCGGTGATCGTCGGCGGGATCATCCCGTCCGCGGACGCCGCCGCGCTCCGCGCGGCCGGAGTCGCCGCGGTCTTCACGCCCAAGGACTTCGGCATCACCGAGATCATCGGCCGTATCGTCGATGAGATCCGCAAAGCGAACAAGCTCGCCCCGTTGGAGGCCACCGCATGAGCACGCCCGTCAACCGTCTGCGCCCGCGCCGTTCCTGCCTCGCCGTGCCCGGCAGCAACCCGCGCTTCCTGGAGAAGGCGCAGGGCCTCCCGGCCGACCAGGTCTTCCTCGACCTGGAGGACGCGTGCGCTCCGCTGGCCAAGGAAGGCGCCCGGCACACCATCGTCGACGCGCTCAACAACGGCGACTGGACCGGCAAGACCACGGTCGTACGCGTCAACGACTGGACGACGCAGTGGACCTACCGCGACGTCATCACCGTGGTCGAGGGCGCGGGCCCCAACCTCGACTGCATCATGCTGCCGAAGGTGCAGGACGCGCAGCAGGTCGTGGCGCTCGACCTGCTGCTCACCCAGATCGAGAAGACGATGGGCTTCGAGCAGGGGCGCATCGGCATCGAGGCGCAGATCGAGAACGCCAAGGGCCTGGTGAACGTCGACGCCATCGCCGCCGCCTCCCCGCGCCTTGAGACCATCATCTTCGGCCCGGCCGACTTCATGGCCTCCATCAACATGAAGTCCCTGGTGGTCGGCGAGCAGCCGCCCGGGTACCCGGCGGACGCGTACCACTACATCCTGATGCGCATCCTGATGGCGGCCCGCACCCACGACCTCCAGGCCATCGACGGCCCGTACCTCCAGATCAAGAACGTCGACGGGTACCGCGAGGTCGCCGGCCGCGCCGCCGCGCTGGGCTTCGACGGCAAGTGGGTGCTGCACCCGGGCCAGGTGGAGGCCGCCAACGAGGTGTTCTCGCCCTCGCAGGAGGACTACGACCACGCCGAGCTGATTCTCGACGCGTACGACTGGTGCACCTCCGAGGAGGGCGGCAAGAAGGGCTCGGCGATGCTCGGCGACGAGATGATCGATGAGGCCAGCCGGAAGATGGCGCTGGTGATCGCGGGCAAGGGCCGCGCCGCCGGGATGACCCGTACGTCGAAGTTCGAAGCGCCGTCCGCCTGACGGCGGCCGGCGGGTCGTTCCCGACGCCGCCTCCCCCTCCCAGGCCCCCGCGGAGGGGCCTGGTCAGCACCTCGGAGAGAGGGTTTCCCCATGCAGTTCGGCCGCACTTATGAAGAGTTCACCGTCGGCGACGTGTACAAGCACTGGCCCGGCAAGACCGTCACCGAGTATGACGACCACCTCTTCTGTCTGCTCACGATGAACCACCACCCGCTGCACATGGACGCGAACTACGCCGAGCAGACCACCGACTTCGGCAAGAACGTTGTCGTCGGCAACTACATCTACTCGCTGCTGCTGGGCATGTCCGTACCGGACGTCTCGGGCAAGGCCATCGCCAACCTGGAGATCGAGTCGCTGCGGCATGTCGCGCCGACCTTCCACGGCGACACGCTGTACGGCGAGACGACGGTGCTCGACAAGACCCCGTCGAAGTCCAAGACGGACCGCGGCATCGTCCATGTCGAGACCAAGGGTTACAAGCAGGACGGCACGCTCGTCTGCGTCTTCCGGCGCAAGGTGATGGTGCCCAATGAGGCTTACATCAAGGAGCGCGGCGGCGAACAGCCGGGCCGCCCCGAGCTGAAGGCCCCCGTCAAGAAGCAGGAGAAGTGAGATGAGCCGTCTCGCACAGACCGAGGGTCTCAGCGATGTCCAGCGGGAAATCCTCTCCACCGTAAGGGACTTTGTCGACAAGGAGATCCTGCCGGTCGCGACCGGGCTGGAACACCGCGACGAGTACCCGGCGCAGATCGTGGAGGGCCTCAAAGAACTCGGCGTCTTCGGGCTGATGATCCCGGAGGAGTACGGGGGGCTGGGTGAGTCCCTGCTCACCTACGCGCTGTGCGTGGAGGAGATCGCCCGCGGCTGGATGAGCGTGTCCGGCATCATCAACACGCATTTCATCGTGGCGTACATGCTCAAGCAGCACGGCACCCAGGAGCAGAAGGACTACTTCCTGCCCCGGATGGCCGCGGGCGAGACGCGCGGCGCGTTCTCGATGTCGGAGCCGGCGCTGGGCTCCGATGTGTCTTCGATCACGTCCAAGGGTGTGCGGGACGGCGATGACTACGTACTGACAGGCCAGAAGATGTGGCTGACGAACGGCGGCACGTCCTCGCTCGTCGCGGTGCTCTGCCGGACGGACGAGGGCCTCTCCCCCGAGGAGGCGAACGCCAAGCCGCACCGGTCGATGACGACCTTCCTGATCGAGAAGGAGCCGGGATTCGGCGAGGTCCAGCCCGGACTGACCATCCCCGGCAAGATCGACAAGATGGGCTACAAGGGTGTCGACACCACCGAGATGATCATGGACGGACTGCGCATTCCGGCCGATCGCGTGCTCGGCGGCGCCACAGGACGCGGTTTCTACCACATGATGGACGGCGTCGAGGTCGGCCGCGTCAATGTCGCCGCCCGTGGCTGCGGAGTCGCGCAGCGCGCCTTTGAGCTGGGCGTTTCCTACGCGCAGCAGCGGCATACGTTCGGCAAGCCGATCGCCCAGCATCAGGCGATTCAGTTCAAACTGGCAGAAATGGCAACCAAGGTCGAAGCCGCCCATGCGATGATGGTGAACGCGGCCCGTAAGAAGGACTCCGGGCAGCGCAACGACCTCGAAGCGGGAATGGCCAAGTACCTGGCCTCGGAATACTGCAAAGAGGTCGTGGAGGACGCCTTCCGCATCCATGGCGGCTACGGCTTCTCCAAGGAATACGAGATCGAGCGCCTCTACCGCGAGGCCCCGATGCTCCTCATTGGTGAAGGTACCGCCGAGATCCAGAAAATGATCATCGGTCGTCGCCTGTTGGAGGAGTACCGAATCCAGGGGTAATTGTCCGTTTCGGGGTGGTTTTTTCGAGAACTAGGTCACAGCCCGTCTCGGGTCTTCGGCCACCGACTGACGCTGGCGCTTGCCCAGTTGCCGCTCGCAACCGATACCATCCCCGGAAAGCCGCCGTCCCCTTTTTCGCTAAGCGGCATCCTCCGCTACGAAGGTCATTCATGCCCCACAGCTATTCCTCTGCACCTCGCGGCCGCGTACGCCTCGCGCGCGGAGCGTCGCCGTGGCTCGTCCCGACCGTTGCCACGGCGGTCGTCAGCCTGGCCTGTTCCCGCCGCTCGGGGCGTTGGGCCGCCGCTGCCGTGCCCGCCACCGCGCTCGCGGCGGGCATGCTGTGGTTCTTCCGCGACCCGGAGCGCGAGATCGCACAGGGCCGGGTCATCTCTCCCGCCGACGGCGTGGTGCAGAGCATCATGCCGTGGAAGGACGGACGCACCCGGGTCGCGATCTTCATGAGCCCGCTGAACGTCCACGTGAACCGCGCTCCACTCGCGGGCACGGTGACCTCCGTCAAGCACATTCCCGGCGGATACGTTCCCGCTTTCAACAAGGAAAGCGAGAACAACGAGCGCGTCGTCTGGCACTTCGACACCGAGCTCGGTGACATCGAGATGGTGCAGATCGCCGGCGCCGTCGCCCGACGCATCGTGCCGTACGTGCCGCAGAGCACCAAGGTCGAGCAGGGCGACCGGATCGGTCTGATCAGGTTCGGTTCGCGGGTCGACATCTACCTGCCGGAAGGTGTCGAGGTCGCGGTCGAGGTCGGCGAGACCACCACCGCGGGGGTGACCCGCCTTGACCGTGATTGATCCGGACACCCAGGCGGGCGCCTGGGTCCCCGAAGCCGACGAGAGCGCGGACGATACCGACGACATGCCGCTGTCAACGCGGCTGTCGATAGCGGACACGCTCACCCTCGGCAACGCCACCTGCGGCTTCATGGCCGTGTACTTCACGACCACCGGCGTCCTCATCCCGCATCTGACGGGCAACGAGGACGGCGGCATGGCACGGCACAGCGCCGCCACCGCGGTCATGCTCATGCTGCTCGCCTCGGTCTTCGACCTCTTCGACGGGCTCGTGGCACGCAAGCTGCGCAGCTCGGCGATGGGCGCGGAGCTGGACAACCTCTCCGACCTCATCAGCTTCGGCCTCGCGCCCGCCTACTTCGTCGTGGTGTGGGGAATGGTCGCCGACGACGCGCATCAGCGGGTTTCGGCGGTGGCGGCGATCGTGGTGCTCCTGGCGGTGGTCCTGAGACTCGCGAGATTCTCGTGCGTGACACTGCGGGACGGCGTCTTCCAGGGCATGCCAAGCCCCTTCGGGGCGCTGACCGTGATCTCCGTGGTCCTGCTTGAGCTGCCGTTCATCCCGACACTGATGGCCATCGTGGGCGTCGCCTGGCTGATGGTGAGCCGCGTGGAATACCCGAAGCCGCGCGGGCGCCTCGCGCTCGCCATGCTGGGCTGGATCGTCCTGAGCATGGGCCTGCTGGGCGCATGGGCCTTCGAGGCCCCCGGCGGCGAGCTGCTGCTCCAGACCGGCTGCGCGCTCCAGGTGGTGCTCGGGGCGGTCATTCCGCTCTTCGCGACGGCCCGCAGGGTCAACACCTTCCGCGACAACCGGCGCGAGGCACGGGCGACGCAGTTGCCCTGACCTTCCGCCGCGATCACCCGCTTCACGCCGCAGGGCCCGAGCTCACCGCTCGGGCCCTGCAGCGTGAGGGCACGCGCCCGTCATTTCCCAGCCCGTCCGGCGCGTGAGGACACCCGTAGCCCGACGGCAGCTCATTCCAAGCCCGTCCGGCGCTTGACGACAGCCTGAAACGAAGCTTGCCCGGCGCTTGAGGACACCCCCAGCCCAACCAAGCCCGTCCGGCGCTTGAGAACAAGGGTCAGCCCAAAACAAGCCCGTCCGGCGCTTGAGGGCACCCGTAGCCCGACCAAGCCCGTCCGGCGCTTGAGGGCAGCATCAGCCCACATCGAGCCCCTCCGGCGATCGAGGAGCCGCCGGAGGCCGGGACGGCATCCCGCCCCCGCCCCCGCCTCCACGCCCCCCGCCCTGGCTCAGCCCCGGGCCCCGGCCCCCCGGCCCGGGAAAACGGGGCCTGACCCGACAGGGGTCAGCTCAGAAAGTCCTCAGCGATGCGCCCAGCCACCCGCTCAAGAAGCGGCCCCGCCTCCGCCATACAGCGCGCCGGATCGGGCTCCAGCTCGGTGAGAGCGTACGCACGGCGAATCCCCGCCCGCCCCAGGACGCCCGACGACAGCGCCAGCCGTCCGCAGACGGCGACCACCTCGACGCCCTCCGCCCTGGCCGCCGCGGCCACGCCCGCCGGAGCCTTCCCGTGCAGGGTCTGCTCGTCCAGGGAGCCCTCTCCGGTGATCACCAGGTCCGCGCGCGCCAGCGCGGGCGCGAAGCCCAGGACGTCGAGCATGACGTCGATGCCGGGGCGGAAGTCCGCACCGAGCGCCACCAGCGCCCCGTAGCCGATGCCACCGGCGGCGCCCGCGCCGGGCGCGAGGGCGAGCTCGGCGGCGCGCGGCCCCACGGCCTGCTCCAGGACGCCCGCGTAGTGCGCGAGGGCCGCGTCCAGCGCCGCCACGTCCGCCTCGTCGGCGCCCTTCTGCGGGCCGTAGACCGCCGGGGCGCCCTTGGGCCCGGTCAGCGGGTTGTCGACATCGCTGGCGAGCGTGATGACGGTGTCGGTGAGCCGCGCGTCGAGCTCCGTAAGGTCCGCGCTGGCGAGTCCGCGCAGCGGCCCGCCGCCGGATGGGACCCGCTGCCCCGCCGCGTCCAGGAAGCGGGCGCCGAGCGCGGCGAGCATCCCGGCGCCGCCGTCGGTCGTGGCGCTGCCGCCGACCCCGAAGACGATCGTGCGGGCGCCCGCGTCGAGGGCCGCGCGCAGCAGCTCGCCGGTGCCGTACGTGGTGGCCGTGAGCGGCGCGAAGACGCCCTCGGGCAGGTGCCGCAGCCCCGACGCCTCGGCCATCTCCACCACGGCGGTCGTCCCGCGCAGCGCGTACGAGGCGGTGACGGGGTCGCCGAGCGGCCCCGTCACGCGCGCCTCACGGCGCTCGAACCCGGCCTCGACGGCGGCGTCGACCGTGCCGTCGCCGCCGTCGGCGACCGGCACCGACTCCACGCGCACGCCGGGCGCCGCCGCGCGGAGGCCCGCCATCACGTGCTCGGCGACCTGGGCGGCCGTCAGCGAGCCCTTGAACTTGTCAGCGGCGACCAGCACGCTGCGGATCGCGCTCCCGCCCGTACGGACGGGAGCGCGCGCGGCCGTGCGCTCCTCGACGCCAGCCGTCCCCACCGCCGCCCGCTCCCGGCCGTCCGGGCCGTTCCCCTTCGCTGCCGCCGGCTCCGTCGCCGTCTTCGTCCTCGCGGCGTCCGCCATCATGCTTCCCCTTGCTCTCCGGGCCTTGCTTTCGCACAGGCAGTCGCGCCGCTGCGACCCTATCCGCAGGGTGGCGGCGCTGCCCATGGGCCACAGTCGCCGGGACACGGCGCGGCTAGCCGACAAAGCGCAGTTTTCCGCACCATAGTGGGGCGTCATGAGTACCCCGCCCGCCGAGCAGACCGACCCGACGCCCGAGTCCCCTTCTCCCGCGCTCACCGCTCATGACCCGCCGCCTGACAGCGCGGTCGTCACCATCGGAGTGCTCGTCGTGCTCGCGGCCGTGGGGTGGGCGGCGCTCGGCAAGGACTCCTTCGCCGACGCCTCGGACTCGGCTCTGGCCTGGGTGCTCGGCAACTTCGGCTGGCTGTTCGTGGTCGCCGCCGACGTGTTCCTGGTCCTGTGCCTGTTCATCGCCGCCAGCCGGTTCGGCCAGATCAGGCTCGGCCAGGACGACGCGGAGCCTGAGTTCGGCAACCTCGCGTGGATCGCGATGATGTTCAGCGCCGGGATGGGCATCGGCCTGATGTTCTACGGGGTGGGCGAGCCGCTGCAGCACTACGTCTCCCCGCCCCCTTCGAGCGGCGACCCGGCGGGCAGCGGCGGCGCCGCCCGCACCGCGCTGGAGTACTCGTTCTTCCACTGGACGCTGCACCCGTGGGCCATCTACGGCATCGCCGGGCTCGCCCTCGCCTACGCCGTCTTCCGCAAGGGCCGGGGCAACCGCCTCAGCTCCGCCTTCGTGCCGCTCATCGGCGAACGCCGCGCCGACGCCTGGCAGGGCCAGGTGATCGACCTGCTCGCCGTGTTCGCGACGGTCTTCGGCACCGCCACAAGCCTCGGCCTGGGCGCGCTCCAGGTCGCCGAGGGCCTGCGGATCACCACGGAGCTGGACAACTCCAAGACCCTCCAGCTGGTGATCATCGTGTCACTGTCCGCCGCCTTCGTGGTCTCCGCCTTCTCCGGGCTGCACAAGGGCGTCAAGTGGCTGAGCACCCTCAACATCGTGCTGGCGGCGGCGCTGATGCTGTTCGTGTTCGTCGTCGGGCCGACCGTGTACGTGCTGGACAGCATCCCGGCGAGCCTCGGCGGCTACCTCGACGACCTGCTGCCGATGGCGTCGAGCACGGGCGCCTTCACCGACCAGGACTGGCTGGGCACCTGGACCATCTTCTACTGGGCGTGGTGGCTGTCCTGGGCGCCGTTCGTGGGCACCTTCATCGCCCGCATCTCCCGGGGGCGGACGATCAGGGAATTCCTCATCGGGGTGCTGCTGGTGCCCAGTGGCGCGACGACGATCTGGTTCTGCGTGCTGGGCGGCAGCGCCATCCGGCTGGACTCCACGGGCGCCGCCGACCTCGCGGGGACGGTCAAGGACGGGGCGGAGGCCTCGATGTTCGGCATGCTGGACGCCCTGCCGCTGGGGACGGTCACCTCGTGGCTGGCGATGGCGCTGGTCATGACGTACTTCATCACCAGCGCCGACTCCGCCTCCCTCGTCATGGGCTCGCTGACCAGCCGTGGGTCGCTGCACCCCCGCACCTGGCTGGTCGTCTCCTGGGGCATCCTGATGGCCGCGGTCGCCGCCGTGCTGCTGGTCGCCGGCGGCCTCGACGCCCTGAAGACGGCGACGATCCTGGTCGCGCTGCCCTTCGCGCTGGTGATGCTGACCCTGTGCTGGTCGCTGCTGCGTGAGCTGCGGGAGGACCCGGGCGCGGGCCCGGCCAGGCAGCACGCGCTGCACGGCCTGCGGGACGCCGTACGGGCCATGGTCGGGGACGCCCTCACCGAGCGGACCGGCACCCGCCATCCCCGGCTGCGCCGGGTCGCCGAGGCGCGCAAGGACGGCGACCGGGAAGGCCCGGGCACGCCGGACTCCTGAGAAGCAGGCGTCACTCCTGAGAACCAGGCGTCCGGCGCGGCAGCCGTGCGGCTTTTCGGAGCCTTTGAGAGCTGGAGCCTTCGCGGACCAGAGCCTTTCAGAACAGCCGCTCCTCCTGCCCGCCCCCCGCGGGCGCGCGCCGCTCGAAGGCTCCGTCAGCGCAGCCGATCAGTCCCCGCTCGAAGTCGAGGAGGTCCCGCTTGCGGCTGAGCCCGCCGCCGTAGCCGGTCAGGCTGCCGGAGGCGCCGATGACGCGGTGGCACGGCACGATGATGCCGGCCGGGTTCTTCCCGTTGGCCAGGCCCACGGCGCGGGCGGCGGTCGGCTGGCCGAGGCGGTCGGCCAGCTGCCCGTAGGAGAGGGTCTCGCCGTACGGGATGGCGCACAGCTCCTGCCAGACGCGGCGCTGGAACGGCGTGCCGGACAGCTGGAGTGGCAGGTCGAAGTCGGTCCGGTCGCCGGTGAAGTACTCGGTCAGCTGCCTGACGGCTTCGGCGAAGGGGGTCTCGTCCCGGTCGCCGAACGTCTCCTGGGGCGGGCGGTGCCGCTGGTTGGTCATGTAGACACCGGAGAGTGCCTCGTCGGTGGCGACCAGGGTGAGGGGGCCGCAAGGGCTGTCGATCACGGTGTGTACGCGTACGGGCATGGCGGTTCTCCTGGTGGGCGGCGGCCGGCGAGGCGTGCGGGACTGGTCAGGCGGGCAGCAGGTTGATGGGGTGGTCGTCGGTGGCCCACAGGTACTGCACCGCGTAGGCGCGCCACGGCCGCCAGCGCGCGCTGTGCCGGGTGAGCGCCCCCGGGGTCGCAGGCAGCCCGAGTCCCGCGGCGGCGCGGCGGACTCCGAGGTCGGTGGGGAGGAAGGCGTCCGGGTCGCCGAGCGCGCGCATCGCGATGGCCTCCACGGTCCACGGCCCGACCCCGGGCAGGGCGGTCAGCTGGGCGCGGGCCCGCTCCCAGTCGCTGCCCGCCCCGAGGGCGATGCCGCCCCCGGCGAGCGCGGCGATCAGCCCGCCCAGGGTGACGCGCCGGGTGCGGGGCATGGCGAGCGCCTCCGGGTCGTGACCGGCGAGCGCGGCCGTGCCGGGGAAGAGATGGGTGAGGCCGCCGCCGGGATCGTCGACCGGTTCGCCGTGGGCGAGGACGAGCCGTCCCGCGTGGGTGCGGGCGGCGGCGGTGGACACCTGCTGGCCGAGGACGGCCCGTACGGCGAACTCCTCGGCGTCCACCGTGCGCGGCACCCGGCGGCCGGGCGCCTTGCGCACCAGCGGCGCCAGGTCCTCGTCGGCGGACAGGAGCTCGTCGATGGCGACCGGGTCGGCGTCGAGGTCCAGCATGCGGCGGCACCGGCTGATCGCCCCCGCCAGGTCGCGCAGGTCGGTGAGGGAGAGCCGGCAGTCGATGTGGTCGGGCCTGGGGCTGAGGGTGACGATGCCGTGCCCGTACGGGAGGGCGAGGGTGCGCCGGTACGCGCCGTCGCGCCACTCCTCCACGCCGGGGACGGCGGTCGCGGCGAGGTGCCCGAAGAGGTTGTCCGGACACAGGGGCGCGCGGAACGGGAGCCGGAGGCTGAGCACGCCGGGGGCGGCGCAGGGGTCGCCGTGCCGGGTGCGGCCGCGCAGCTCGGTCGGGGACAGCGCGAAGACCTCGCGTACGGTCTCGTTGAAGGTGCGGATGCTGGCGAATCCGGCGGCGAAAGCGACATCGGCCATGGGGAGTTCGCTGGTCTCGATGAGCAGTCTGGCGGTCTGCGCGCGCTGGGCGCGGGCCAGGGCGAGCGGCCCGGCGCCCAGTTCGGCCAGGAGCTGCCGCTCCACCTGGCGGGTGCTGTAGCCGAGGTGGGCGGCGAGGCCGGGCACACCCTCGCGGTCCACGACCCCGTCCGCGATGAGCCGCATGGCCCGGGCCACGAGGTCGGCGCGCTCGTTCCACTGCGGCGACCCGGGGCTGGCGTCGGGGCGGCAGCGTTTGCAGGCGCGGAATCCGGCCTGCTGGGCGGCGGCCGCGCTGGGGTAGAAGGACATGTTCTCGACCTTGGGCGGCACCACGGGGCAGCTGGGGCGGCAGTAGATGCGGGTGGTCAGGACGGCGGTGAAGAACCAGCCGTCGAAGCGGGCGTCCTTGGAGTGGACCGCTCGTACGCACCGGTCGAAGTGGGTGTGCATGGACCCAGCATCGCCGCTGACCGGCCCTGCGGCTCGCGAGAATCCGACATGGCCCTCCGGGCACGGGGAGGAACCTGAGCGGCGGCGGCATGACGAAGGGGCCCGCGCGCGACTGGCTGATCGCGCGCGGGCCCCCACGCCCGGTAGCGGCTGGTTACTTCTTGAAGCCGTAGTCCATGAGCTTCTTCGCGTCCGCCGTGCGGTTGGCCGACGAGGAGGAGGTCAGGACCGTACCGATGACCGTCTTGCCGTTCCGGGTGGCGGCGAAGACCAGGCAGTACTTGGCCTCCGGACCCGAGCCGGTCTTGACACCGATGGTGCCCGAGTAGCTGCCGAGCAGGTTGTTGCTGTTGCTCCACGACATGTAGCGGTAGCCACCGCTCTTCGTCGTGACCTTCTGCTTGGTCGACTTCGTCTTCACGACCGTACGGAAGGTGGAGTACTTCATCGCGCTGCTGGCGAGCTTCGTCAGGTCACGCGGCGTCGAGTAGTTCGCGCCGTTCCCGATGCCGTCGAACGAGTCGAAGTGCGTGTTCTTCAGCTTCAGGTCCTTGGCGGTGGCGTTCATCTTGCCGATGAACGACTTCACGCGCGCGGCCCGGGTGGAGCCGTGGCCGAACTTGTCAGCCAGCGCGTACGCCGCGTCGCAGCCGGACGGGAGCATCAGCCCGTACAGCAGCTGGCGCACGGTGACCTTGTCGCCGACGATCAGCCGGGCCGACGAGGCGGTGTTCTTGACGATGTAGTCGCTGTACGCCTTCTGAACCGTCACCTTGGAATTCAGGTTGAGGTTCTTCTGCGCGAGCACCACCCGGGCCGTCATGATCTTGGTGGTGGACCCGGTGGAACGACGGGTGTCTGCGGCCTTGGTGAAGAGGGTCTTCCCCGTGCCGTTGTTCATCACGAAGCCGCCCTTGGCGACGATCGAAGGCGTCTTCGGCGTGGCGGCCTGCGCCGGAGCGGTGAACGCCCCGGCCGCCAGGACGGCTCCCGCGGTGACGGCCACCGCGGACACGCCATGAATGCCCTTAATCCCGTTTTTCAAGACAAATACTCCCAATAACCCTGGCGTGCGGACACATAGCAATGCCGCTTGCCCGTAAGACGCATGAGACGGCCCAATGGATGTACGCGCGGCGGCAGCTTTTTCAGGTTCCGGCATCCTCGTCCCCGCCGACCGCGCCTCCGCGACCCGGGCCGCATCGGTTCACGCATCGTCAGAAATGCTCCCAGGCCGCCCCGTCGGCGCCTCACGCGCGGCTGGTGAACCGTGGTCATCAGGCCAAACCGGGAGACCGGTGCCGGTGAGGTCGGCATCATAGGAGGGTGACGCGCTATGCCGAGAGCCCGACGAGCCCTGACCGTTCCGGATACCCCGCCGCGCGTCGTCGCCAGGACCCTGCCGTACGCCCCGGCGCGGGCGCTCGCGCGTGGCGGCCCGCGCGCGTGGTGTGAGCATGGGATGGCTCCACACTCCCGTGGCACAGGAGCGGCCCGCCCTGGTGTCGGTGCTGAGCCGCGCCGACCGGCGGTCCGTCGGCTCCGGCGTGCTGCTGCCGGAACACCGCTTCGTGACGTGCGCCCATGTCGTCAACACCGCACGCGCCGAGGCCCAGGCGACGACGGCGCACCCGGGTACGGAGCCGTTCCCGGTCCGGGTCCATGGCCCTGACGGAGCCCATGAGCGCCTGGCACGGCTGCTGGTGTGGATACCGCCCGGCGCCGCGTGCGGGACCGGAGCGCCGGACTGGGACGGCGACCTGGCCGTGCTGGAACTGACCGAGGGGCTGCCCGGCGAGGTGTCCCCGCCGAGGTGGCGGGCGATGGCCGCGGGGCAGTCCGTGCACGCCTGGCACTGCGGCGGGCACCGGGCCACTCTCGCCAGGGTGCGGGTGGCCTCGTGTGACGACCGCGTCGGTTACGTCGACGGTGAGTCCATGACCGGGGCCGACATCGACGGCGGCTACAGCGGCGGCCCCCTGTGGTCGGCTCGCGAGGGCGCCGTGGTCGGCCTTGTCGCGGGGGCGCTGGGCCCGCCGTGCCACCCGGCGACCGGCCTGCCCCTCGCGTACTCCCCGCACCACGTCGCCCGCCGGGGCTGGGGCATCCCCTGGCAGCGCGTTCAAGCCGATCTCGACCGGGTGGGCGCCGGGCGGTTGCTGACCGGCGTGGACGGACACGAAGGCCCCGGCGCCGGACGCCGCACGCTGGACGACCCGGCCCACAGAGAACTCTCCAAGGCCGTCGCGCGGGCCTTGCCGGACCCGGACCGGCGCGGCGACTACGCGCGTACGGTCCTCACCCGCTGCGGACGCGCCCGGCAAGCCCAGCGGGCGGAGGACGTGGTTCCCTCCCCCGACGACGTCACCGAGCTGCTGCTCACCGAGGAGCGCGCGCTCGCCGCGCTCACCGAGCTGCTGTCCCCGGTGGACCCGGGCGCCGTGGCCGAACTCCTCGCCAAGGGGCGGCTGTCGCGCGTGCCCCGGCTGCTCACGCCGGATGAACTGGAGGACGTGTGCGCGGCGCTGACGCGGCTGACCCCTCAGACGCTGGCCTGGCTGCCGTCCGCGGCCCGGGCCGCGCTGCCGATGGCCGGGGTACCACTGGCGCCCAAGGGCGACGCCGCACTGGGCGACCGCACGGCACCCGACAGCCCGGCCGGGATCAGCGCCCTGGTCAGGCACCTGGAGGAACTGCCCGGCGACAGCCACCCGGTGCCCGGCGGCACGTCGGCCGTCCCCGGGCTGCTGCGCGTCGTGGAGTACCTGGCCGCCGTCTGCCCGGCGGAGCGGCAGGCCGAGCTGCGCGGGTGGTGCGAGACGGTCGCGGGCAGGCTCGGCATCCACGAGTCGGCGCTCAAGGAACGCCGGGCGGACGCCCACCAGTGGGCCCGGCAACAGCTCACCTCGCCGCCACCGCCGCGCGTGCTGGTGTCGCTCGCCGCACACCGGGGCGGCGACGGCGGCGAACGGTACCTGATGCGGATGTGGTGCGACGAGGGCGAGGGGCCGCGGCAGGTCTCCGAGGACGCCGAACGGCCGCGAGACGCGGTGGAGGCGGCCGACGAGATCCTGGCCGTACTGGGGCCGCTGCACCGGTCGCGCCCGGGGCGCTGCCGCCCCGTCATCGAGATCCTCGTCAGCCGCGACGCGCTGGACCTCCCCGTGGACGAGTGGGAGTGCCCCGGCCCCGCCGGGCTGCTGCGCGGCGTCCTGGGCGCCGAGTACCCGCTCGTCGTCAACTGCCCCGAGCTCGTGCACAGGGACTCGCGGTACGCGGCGGCGTGGCAGCACCGCTGGGAGCGGCTGGACGGCGGGGAGACCGTGCGCGTGGACCGCTCCACGGGGGGCACGACGGAGGTGTACGGGCTGCTGCTGGCCCAGCCGGACGCGGCCCGGGTCGCCCTGGAGGACGTGCCGTCGCCGCTCCGTACCGAGATCGTGCAGGTGTGCCTGGCGATGGGCGTACCGGTGGTGCTGTGGTACCGGGACGAACAGCCGGTCCCGGCGGACGCGAGGCGGGAGCTTGAGGCCCCGGTGCGCCAGCTGCCCGAGCGGGTGCGCGTGTACCGCGCGCAGACACTCCGTCAGCCCACGACGTTCGCGGGCCGCCCCGTTCTGGCGTGGGCGGACGCCGACCGCCCGCCACCGCGCCTGGAACTGGCCGACCCGACCAGGCCGGTGTGATGCCCGTGAGCGAGGTACGAAAGGTCCCCGACCCGATGCGCCCGACGAGTCCAGCGAGTCCAGCGAGTGGAGACAGCCCGATGACGGATGAGAACTGGCGGCTGTTCCGCGGCGACGGCGAACGGCGCGCCCTGCCGCTGCCGCCGCCCCCGCCGTGGCGGCGCTTCGGTGGCGCGGCGGCGGCGCGCGGCGCGCCGGTGCCACCGGGCGGTGCGGGCGCCGCCCCGCCGTACTTGATCGAGCGCAAGCACGCGGACGTCGTGAACGCCGCACTGCACCTGCGCCGTCCGCTGCTGGTCACCGGCCAGCCCGGGACCGGAAAGTCGTCCCTGGCGCGGGCCATCGCGTACGAGCTCGACCTCGGCGAGGTGCTGCGCTGGCCGGTCAACAGCCGGTCCACCGTGCAGGACGCCCTCTACCGCTACGACGCGATCGGCCGGCTGCGGGAGGCGACGCTGCGCCGGGACCGGGCCGAGCCGGAGCCGCCCATCGGCGGCTTCGTACGGCTCGGTCCGCTCGGCACCGCGCTCACCGCCCCCGACCGGCCGCGGGTGCTGCTCGTCGACGAACTCGACAAGGGCGATGTGGACCTGCCCAACGACCTGCTCACCGTCTTCGAGGAAGGCGAGTTCGAGATTCCCGAACTCGCCCGGCTGCCCGAGGAACAGCGCGAGGTGGAGGTCCTGACGGCGCGGCTCGACGAACGGACCACGGTGGTCAGAGGCCAGGTGCGGTGCCGGGAGTTCCCCGTCGTGGTCATCACCAGCAACGGCGAACGGGACTTCCCGCCCGCTTTTCTGCGCCGCTGCGTACGGCTTGAACTGCCCGCGCCGGACGAGGAGCGGCTGCGGGCGATCGTCACCGCCCATCTTGGCGAGGGTTCCCTGCTGGACGTGGACGACCTGCTCCAGTCGTTCCTGCGGCGGCGCGCGCCGGGCGAACTCGCCACCGACCAGCTGCTCAACGCGGTGTTCCTGCGCGCGGGCGGCGTCGATCTGGACGCGGAGGGTCTGCTCGACGCCGTGCTGCACCGGCTGGGCGGGGCGGTCTGAGGCATGACACGGGGCGGCGGTGGCGGCGGCTCTGACGCGCGTGACCCGCGCCCGGGGCTCCCTGACGCGCGCGGGCCCGGGCCGAAGCGGCTTCCGGAGCTGACGGAGCCCCTGCTCTCGCACCCCGACTACGGGCTGGACGAACACGCCACGGGCCCCGGCCCGGACCCGGCGGGCGGCGCGGGCGGGGACTCCCCCGCCGATAGCGGAACCGGAGACGAGGCCCGGACGGAGGGCGCTGACGACGCCGGTACAGCGGCGGCCACCGCCCGGGCCGGGGAGGGCGGCGGTGTGGGCCACGGAGCCGCCGCGTTCCTCAGTGTCCTCGCGGACTGCGGTGTGGAACTGTCCCAGCACGAACTGCTCGACGCCCTGTGGCTGGCCCGCCGGATGCCGACGGAGGCTGCCGCTCCGCTCGTCCGGGCGCTGACGCGGCCACTGCGCGCACCGGCCCCCGCCGACTCCGCGCGGGACCTGCCGCCCCCGACCGGCACCGGTCTGTCCCGACCCGACGAGGTGCCCGCCCCGGCCTCCACCGCGCCGCCCCAGCAGGCCGGCCCGGCCCAGGAGGGCGGCCTCAGCGGCCTGTACGCCACGCCCGCGCCCGCGGGCGTGGTGCCGGAGTCGCGCTCCAGCGCCGCGCTGCCGCTGCGAGTCCCCGAAGGAAAGGCGCTGCGCGGCGAGTTGCGGGTCAGCCGGGCGATGCGCCCGCTCAAGCAGCAGCGGCTGTCCGCGTCCAGCTGGGAGTTCGATGTCGAGGCGACCGTCATGGCGCTCGCCGAGACCGGGGTGCCCGATGTGGCGCTCAGGCCCGCGCGCGAACGCTGGCTCGACCTCGCGCTCGTCATCGACGACGGCATGTCGATGCTGCTGTGGCAGCGGCTGGCGACGGAACTGCGCACGCTCGCCCAGCGGCTGGGCGCCTTCCGCGTCGTACGCACCTACGGGCTGCACGCGGACGGCGCCTCGGCGGTGTCCGCGCTGCGCGGGCGGCCCTTCGACCCGGCGGCGCCGACCCTGCCCACCGGGGCGCTGAGCGACCCTTCCGGGCAGACCCTCGTCCTCGTACTGAGCGACGGGATGGGGCCGGGCTGGCGGGACGGCCGCAAGCACGACGCGGTGCTGCGGTGGGCGCGGTGCGGCCCCACCGCCATCGTGCACGCCCTGCCGCCCCGGCTGTGGGACGGCTCCGGTATCCGGGCCGACCGGTGGGAGGTGACGACACGGCAGCGCGGCGCGGCCAACACCGGCTGGGCGGTGGCCGACCCGGTGCTGCCCGCCGCGCTCTCGGCGTTCGACGGCGTTCCGGTGCCGGTCCTCGAACCGGCGGCGGCGCCGGTCGCCGCCTGGGCCCGGCTGCTCGCCTCCCCGGGTGGCACCGCGTCCCTGCCGCTGCTGCGGCCGCCCGGCCCGGTCGGCCAGGGCCCCGGCAGGGTGCCCGCCGCGACCGGCGCGGCACCGGCGGGCGAGCGGGACCCCGACAGCGTCCGCCGGGTGCAGCACTTCCGGGACGCCGCTTCCCCCGAGGCGTACCGGCTCGCCGCCCATCTCGCCGCCATCGCGCCGGTGTCCGTGCCGGTGATGCGCCTGGTGCAGGCCGCCGTGCCCTGGCGCGCCGACACCGCGCATCTCGCCGAGGTGTTCCTCGGCGGGCTGCTGCGACCGGCCGACGCGGAGCCCGGCGGGCAGCCGCCGAGCAGTGGCCTGCCGCCGCAGCACCGCGTCTTCGACTTCACCCAGGCGGCCGTCGAAGTGCTGCTCGACACCGTGCCCGCGCCCGAACTCCTGGACACGGGGCGGCACATCGGCCGTCTGCTGGGCGAACTCGCGGGCCGTTCGCCGGACTTCCCCGCCTGGCTGGCGCACCCGCGCGGAGTGGACACCGCACCGGGTGGTTCGCCCGCCTTCGCCGAGGTCGGTCCCCGGCTGGCGGCCCGGTTCGGCGCCCCGGCCCCGCCGGACGTACGCCGCGGCGGCCCCGTAGCACCGCCGCCCGCGCCGCCACCGCCCACGCGGCCGCGGTCGCTCGCGCCCCTCGCGGCCGGCCCCCCGCCGGACACCGAAGCCGAGGCCGCGGCAGAGGCCGAGACAGAGGCCGACGAGCGGCCGCTCTGGTTGTACTGCCCGTTCTGCGGTGAACCGTCCAGCGGTGGCGGCGACAACGAGGACGACAACACCGAGTGGTGCGAGGTGTGCGGTAGGGGCGTGTGGCCCGCTTCCGGCGCGCGGGCCCCCGTCCGCGACTGCGGGAACTGCTCCCAGCCCACGCTGCCGAACGCCTTGTTCTGCGGCCACTGCGGCGCCGGGCTCGCCCGGACGCCCGATCCCCGGCCCCTCGACGACCAGATCTCCCCTGTCCAGATGCCCACCGAGCCGCCCGCGCCGGCGGCCGCATCCGGTCCCGTTCCCGCCCTCGCCCCGGGCTCGGCGGTCCCGGAGGTACGCCCCGTTCACGATCCGGGCCGCTTCCCCCGGCACGGCTGGATTCCGCTGTCGGGCGACGACCCGCGCGGGCTCGGCCCGTACACCCTGCTCGGCCGCGTCGGCGACGGCATCAGCTCGTCCGTCTACCTGGGCGGCGACCGGAAGGACTCCTACGCCGTCCTCCGCACCCAGCCGCGCCCACGTTTCTCGCGGCCCCACAGGCCCGCTGACCAGCTGCGCGGAACGCTGCGTACGGAAGCGGAGGCGCTGCGCCGGATGGGCGGCCGCTACGCGCCGAAGCTGCTCGGCGCGGGGCTCGACGACGAACCACCGTGGGTCGCCAGCGCGCTGTTCCTCGATGCCGACGGCTCGCTGGCCCGCTCGCTGTCCCCCCTGCTCTCCGACGGCTCCGGCGTCGAGTGGAGCGCGCTCCACGCCGCCACCGTCGGCCGGCAGGTCGCCGAGGCCGTCAGCCTGTGCTCGCTGAAAGGGATGGCCCACGGAAATCTGAGCACGGACACGGTGCTGCTCGCCGGGAGCACGGTGAAGCTGGTGGGCTGGACCTCGGCCGTGATCGACGGTGAGCCCGCGCCGGCCTCGGGGGCCGCCGCCGAGGACTCGGGCAACGTGCACGACCTCGGCCAGATCCTGCTGGCACTCGGCGACTGGCGGCAGCCCGCGCCGGCAGGGCCGTCCCGTACCGGTGCCGAAGAGCGAAGGGCGGGGCCGCGCCGGTGGCAGGACCCCGTCTGGGAACCCGTCCGGGAGATCACGCTGGCCTGCCTGGCGCCCCGGCCGGAGGACAGGCCGACCGCACGCGCGGTCGCCGACGTCATCGCGCGGTGCGTCGAGGAGGCGACGGACAGCGGGGCGTACGAGGTCGGGCCCTACGAGGTCGGGCGCTACGGGTCGGCGCCGGCGCGCGACGGCGGCTCCCCGGCGCCGCCAGGCGTCCTCCCGCCCGAGCGGGAAGAGACCGGCGTCGCACCGGCTCCGCCCCGTCCCGGCCCGCTGCCACCCGCCGGACGGGCGATCGAGTCCGAGCATCAGTTCCAGTCGATCCGCTCTCCCCTGGCCCGCTGCCATCGCGTCGTCGTGGTCCGGTCCGGTCCCGGCGTCAACGCCATCTCCACGCTGCTCACGCTCGGCTCCGTGTTCGCGGCCGCGCGCCCGGACCGGATCATCGCGGTCGACGCCGACCGGGCGGGCGGCACCGCCGCCCTCCGCGTACCCGAGGAGACCCACGCGGGACTGCGCGACGTGCTGGAGCTGCCGCCGTCCGCCCGTGATCACGGAGCCGTACGCCGCTGCACCTCCCGTGCCCTGTCCGGTCTTGAGGTGCTGACCCAGGGCAGGCACCGGACCGGCGAGCCCCTCGGCAACGCTGATTTCCGGCGGCTGATGGGCGTGCTCAGTGAGCATTACGCGATCAGCCTGACCGCCCCCAGCGCGTACGCCCCAGGCGGGCTGCGCTATCTCGCCGAGCTGGGGGACCTCGTCGATCAGCTGGTCATCGTCTGCCCCCTGTCGACGACCGGCCACACCGAGCTGGCCGGCATGCACGACATGCTCCGCCGCCAGGGCCTGCACGACCTGGCTGCGGGCAGCATCGCCGTCCTCCAGGGGGGCCTGTCCGACAGCTCGTACGTACGCACCTCCACCCGGTCCGAGCCGAACACGGCGACGCCGCACCGGAACGTCGTCACGATCCCCTACGACCAGCACCTCGCCTACGGCACCGAGATCGACCTGACGAAACTGGCCCCCAGGACCCTCAACGCCTATATCGACCTGGCCTCCAGGGTCGCCGAGCGCTTCCCCGGGCCGCCCGGCGAGCGCTCAGCCCCGTAGCCGCCGCCACGCCGCTCGCGCCGCGTGGTGCCCTGACATGCCGTGCACGCCGGGCCCCGGCGGGGTCGCCGAGGAGCAGAGGAAGACCGCCGGGTGGGCCGTCGCGTACGGCACGCGGGCCAGCTTGGGGCGCAGCACCGTCTGGAGACCGGCGAACGCCCCGCAGGCGATGTCGCCGCCGATGTAGTTGGCGTTCCGCGCGGCGAGTTCGGGCGGTCCCGCCGTGGCGCGGGCGAGGACCAGGTCGCGGAAGCCCGGCGCGAAGCGCTCCACCTGGCGCTCGATGGCGTCCGTGGCGTCTCCGTCCCACCCGTGCGGCACATGCGCGTAGGCCCAGAACGTGTGCTTGCCCGCGGGCGCGCGCGTGCTGTCGATGAGGCTGGGCTGGGTGGTGATCAGGAACGGGACGTCAGGGGCCCTTCCGTCGACGGCGGCGCGCAGGGCGCCCTCGATCTCCCCGTAGGTCGGGCCGATGTGGACGGTGCCCGCGCGCCGGGCCTCCCCCGCCGTCCAGGGCACGGGCCCGTCCAGCGCGTAGTCGATCTTGAAGACGCCGGGGCCGTAGCGGTAGTCGCGATAGGCGTTGCCGAGACCGGCGATGCGGGCGAGCGCCGTCGGGGAGGTGTCGAAGAGGTACGCGCGGGCGGGCGGGAGGTCGTCGAGTCGCTTGACCTCGTAGTCCGTGTGGACTTCGCCGCCGAGGGTGCGCAGATACGAGACGAGGGCGTCGGAGATGGCCTGGGAGCCGCCCCGCGCCACGGGCCAGCCGACCGCGTGCGCGGCGAGGGCGAACATCATGGCGAGGCCGCCGGTCGCGATGCCGCCCACCGGGGCGACGGCGTGGGCGGCGAGACCGGCGAGCATGCCGCGCGCCTTCTCCTCGCGGAAGCGCCTGGCGAGGAGGGCGGCGGGCTGGATGGCGAGCGTCCCGAACCGCACCCAGCCCGCCGGGTCGCGTGGCATACCCGCCCACGGGGTGCGCAGGAAGTCGGCGGCGAGGGTGTCCCAGCGGCCGACGAAGGGCGCGACGAGGCGCCGGTACGCGCCCGCGTCGCTCGCCCCGAGGGACATCGCGGTCTCGCCGACGGAGCGGGCGAGGACCGCCGCCGTACCGTCGGGGAAGGGATGGGCCATGGGCAGCTCCGGGTGCACCCACTCCAGGCCGTGCCGGGCCAGCGGCATGGCGTTGAACGCGGGTGAGCCCGCGCCCAGCGGATGCGCGGCGGCACACGGGTCGTGCCGGAACCCGGGCAGTGTCAGCTCCTCGGTGCGGGCCCCGCCGCCTGGCGACTCCCTGGCCTCGAACACCTGCACCGCGTGGCCGCGGCGGGCCAGCTCAACGGCGGCTGTCAGGCCGTTCGGCCCCGCCCCCACCACCACCGCGTCGAGCATGGACGGCACTTGGGCCTCCTCGCCTTTGAGGTCGCCTCCGGATGCGGATTTCAGCTGACCGTGGTCAGCAAGCTCAGGATATGCCGAGCGGTCGCCGCGTCCCGCGCCGCGGTGAACGGCAGCGCGTTGCCCCCGGCGATCCGGAAGGACTCCCCGGAGAGCGTCGCACTGGCCCCGCCCGCCTCGGCGACGAGCAGCAGCCCGGCGGCGTGGTCCCAGGCGTTCTCCCAGGAGAAGGCGATGGCGTCGAGCTGACCTCGGGCGACGCTCAGGTATTCCAGACCCGCCGAACCGCAGGGCCGGGGCGCGACCCCTTCCGTCGCCAGCCCGGACAGCACGTGCTTCTGCGCGTCCGTGGTGAAGTCGAAGTGCGAAATGGCGACTTCGAGGTCCTTGCCGGGAGTGGGGGAACCGCACCGGAGTACGTCGCCGTTCAGCGTGGCGCCGCCGTCCTTGCGGGCCACGGCCATCAGCTCAAGCGCCGGCGCGTACGTCCAGGAGGCGAGCAGCTCCCCGTGCTGCGCCAGGGTGACCAGGGTGGCGAACCCCGGGTCGCCGTGCACGAACTGCCGAGTGCCGTCGACGGGGTCGACAATCCACACCGGTGCGTCACCGCCGAGCGCGGCGAGGATGCCGGGATCGGCGTGCACGGCTTCCTCGCCGACGACGACGGAACCGGGCAGCAGCGTCGTGAGCGAGGCGGTCAGGTGCTCCTCGGCGAGCCGGTCGGCGACGGTGACGAGGTCGTGCGGCCCGTTCTTCTGCACGATCTCGTGGTCGGCCAGCTGCCGGAACCTCGGCACGATCTCCGCGGCGGCCGCCTTGCGGATCGCCTCCTCCACTGCCGCCTCGTGCTGGGCCCAATCCCCCGTGCTCATTGCTTCGATCATGCCTCCATCGAACCACGGGTTACGGGCACGGCTCGCGTCGCACGAGTAGACGCATGGTGAACGGCCAGGTGAACGGCTTGTGCGCGGCACCCCGACCGGAGCGCGCCGAACGGGCCCGGACCGGACCTCCCCCTTACTCAGCGCAGTGGCCATCGAGAGCCTTTTGCCGCGCGCTATAAGGTACGTGGCGGTCATATGGCCAAATTCCTCAGGTAGTTGACGAGACAACAGCTGTCCAGTTGCCACTCAGCGGGAATCAGGGGGGACCATGACATTCGACGAGGAGTGGGCCAAGCTCCACGCGGACGCCGCGAGGGAGCAGGACACCCACATGCGGCTGAACGAGGCAGACGACGGCACGGGCGGCCGTGGCCTGCCCAGCGGCGGCAAAGCAACCGCGCCGGATTTGAGCGTACGAAGCGACGATCTCGGAAAAATCGGGCATGAGGCATTTCTGCTCTACGACAGAATCATGACCGACGGCGGCCACGCGCAGCTCACCACTCTCCAGGCCACCATTGATCTCACCGCCGACGACTTCGCCACGGGCTCCGCCCTGCGGGACACGGAGACCGCATGGCAGCGAAAACTCAGCATTTTGCAGGAAGCCTGCGCCTATATCTCCAACCACTTGGACTTCTCATCCAAGTCGCACGCGAAGGATGACGCCGACATCGTCCACGCGATGCTCGGTAGCGACGGCAAGGTCCCCACGGTGTCCCAGATCAACAAGTACTACCAGTGAGGAGAGCCCCATGCCGTCCTACGAAGACCTCTACCACCTTCGCCTTGGCCGACTGAGCCAGGCGGTCACGGACTGGACGGAGACCATCTCCAAACTCAAGACCCTGGCAGACACCGCCGAGAAGGGCATGCTGGCGAAGTCGAAAACCGAGGCGTGGGTGGGCGAGAACGCGGCCGTGACCAAGCCGTTCGTCGCGAAGACGGTTTCCCAGTTCCGTGACGCCGTTACCGAGGCCACGAGCATCCGGAACATCCTCCGTGATTCACATGACGCCTTCAAGATCGCGAAAAGCGCCCTGCACGACCTGGTAGCGGAGATCCCCGCCAAAGGGCTCAGCATCAGCTCGAAGGGGGTTGTTTCAGCGAAACCCGGCAAGTCCGGTGACACACCGGAAATGACCGAGAAGCTCCAGAAGGAAATTGATTCCACGGTCAAGCGCATTGAATCCCTGCTCGACCAGGCCGCTCAGGCCGACAGCGAGGCAGCGTGGGCGCTCGCCAGCCTCAGCAAGAGCGAGAACCGGTTCAGCACGACAAAGTACGACCACCTCATTTCTGCGTCCAACGCCAGATCCGCCAAGGGAGAGAGGGACGCGGAGAAAGTCGCCCAACTCTTCAAAAAAGGCGAAGACATCAGCGACGCGGAGCTCTCGCAGGCGAACAAGCTCTTCGAAGCCAACAAGGATAATCCTCGATTCTCGGAGACGCTTGCCACCACACTCGGCCCCGAGGGAACGCTCAGGTTCTGGCTCGAAGTCGCGTCCCCCGAACCCAACAAAATTCCGCAGGGCGAGCGAGCCGATCTCCTGGCCGACGTCCAGGACAACCTCAGTCTCACCCTGGCCAGCGCCTCTCATTCCGACACTCCCGCGATGGAGCGCTGGAAGGAGGACATGATCAAGCAGGGCGGAGAACGCCTCGGCGACAGCACAAGCCCGGCGGCCCCTTACAAGTTCCAGATCATGAGCAACCTGATGAGGAAGGGCGAGTTTGACGGCGATTTCCTGAACAAATACGGGCGCTCGCTTCTTTCTTTCGAACACACGCAAGGAGACAAGCAAGGAGGCGTCAAAAAGCTCTGGGTCGATATGAGCGGCGACAGATACCACCTCAACTTCGGCAGCAAACGCGATTACGGAACCGACCCCATGACCGGTTTCCTTGAGGCCCTTGGCCATAACCCAGACGCTTCCACTGACTACTTCGGCAGCAAGATCGACGTAGCAGCCGGAGACAAGAAAGACCTCGTAGAGCCGGTTAAGTACTTTACGTCGGAGCGCGACTGGCCATACGACGGCGCCAGCGAAAGCGGCCGTGGCGACACCGTGGGGTACACATCCCTGGGGCACGCACTTGAGTCTGCTACAACCGGCTACGCGCGCGACGAGAAGGTCAGTCCCGACGCCGCGCAGGAAAGGCGCGACGAAGATACGGCAAGCATCATGAAGAAGGTGATTGATAGCTATATCGAAGATGACGAGCTCATCAGAGAACAGTCGGGTATGGGGTCCAGCCTCGGCCGCATGGGAGCTAGCTATCTTGACGATCTGGACAATGCAGTTTGGGACGCTGGCGATAAATCGAAAGACGGCGAGACCCCACATGAATCACCGTTCACCGCAGCTTATGCGAATCGCCTGGATATCACACACGGAGAGGCGCTCAGTTTTCTGGGAGTACTGGGGACTGACGAGCAGTCCCATAAAATCATGACAGCTGCTCAGCAGGGGTATGCTGCGGCACTCATTCTGGAGCACCCTCCTACTCGTGGTAGGGACGGGGTTGATTACACCGACGCATCGGATATCGCGCGCACCTCTGCGCAAGCAACAGGAATGCTGGACACCGCCCGGGCGAGCCAGATCAGAGATGATGCGGATAGCGATGCGGGCGATATGGAAAAGCAACTAGCGAAGAGGAATGCGTGGATCGAATTTGGAGTGAGTGCGACTGTGGGTGCCGTCGTGGCAACAGCAAACCCGCCCGTCACTGCCAGTGCACTGACGGTGATAGCAGTGCCATGGATTGCCGAGACAGCAGGTGAAATGATTAATACGGTAACCGGTCAGGAGCTCGAAGAAGCGGCAGATAGGGCAATCGAAGCCAAAAAGGATAACAACGATCCCCAACCGGCGATAGATGCCTATTTTGCCCTGGGCGAAGATTATATCCTGTCAACAGCGCTCACATATACGCAAGCTGACGACGTGACTCGCGATTTCGACGAAAGAATCATCTATAGCGCACTGAAAAGTACGTCCATAACCGCCTATAATAACGGAAAGACAGACGCGAGGGATCGCGGATATGAGACTGGTGAATAACAGAATGGGGAACCATATGAGAGCCCAACCCCATAATCCAAAAAGTCTTCTGTGCTGCATACTTACTATTGCCGCCGCGCTCTCCCTGACGAGCTGCTCGAAGGACGGAAAGGCAGTACAGAAGAGCAACGCAGAGCTCTGCGGCGTCACACCGGATAGAGCATTTCTCGCCGCACTCAAAGACGTGACAGAAAAGAATGAGTTCAGGTCTACCATTTTAAAAGATCCCACCGACCTGGCGAAGGAGATGAGGAGGGCTCTACAGAAATCTGATCGGTCCTACTATTGGCCTAACTACATCCATTCGTTGTGTGCCATTCGCCCCCAGCAGGGTAATTCAGCGCACAGCATCAAACCTCTCATCCAATGGGACGACAAGGAAGTGCACGATGAAGACGAACCACAGCCATCGACGGAAAAGAGGTCCTACTTCCCCATCGGGGTGTCCAGTTATGCGGACGAGGCGGCCGCCGACATTCGCTTCAAATGTGTGCTCAGTGGCACATTGAGAGCGAAATCAGAAAAGCTGCTGGTGAACGCTTCTCTGTCAGATACGTTCACCGACCCACAAAACAGTCGGCACCAGTCGCGCATGGAGATCCTGCGCCAAATCACCTACAAGTTCGCCGACGATCTGGGCTGCACGAACCACCCCATTCCCGCGAAGCCCGTACGCCCGGTGGAGAAAACACACTGAGACCCACTCAGACCGACCCACTCAGAGTTTTCGCGTCCCTGGGTGCGGCCCAGCCGCTCAGCGGCCGACCGCGTACCCCTGGGCGCCGCGCGGGTTCGCCCCCGCCGCCAGCACGCCCGTGTGTGGGTCGCGGGCCACGGCGGTGAGGCGGCCCTCCGACCAGGGGCCGCCGGTGAGTACGTCGTGGCCCCGGCGGCGGAGGGCTTCGATCGTCTCCGTGCCGAAGCGCGATTCGACGGTGACGCCTCCCGGGCGCATGCCGCGCGGGTAGAACGACGAGGGGAACCCTTCCTGGTGCCAGTTGGGGGCGTCGATCGCGCCTTGGAGGTCGAGGCCGCCGCGTACGTCCTCGCGGAGCGCCACCGCGAGGAAGAAGTGGAGCTGCCACTGGTCCTGCTGGTCGCCGCCTGGTGTGCCGAAGGCCAGCACGGGCACGCCGTCGCGCAGCGCCAGGGAGGGCGAGAGGGTGGTGCGGGGGCGGCGGCCGGGGGTGAGCGAGTTCGGTAGTCCCTCGTCGAGCCACGTCATCTGGAGCCGGGTGCCGAGCGGGAAGCCCAGCGAGGGGACGACGGGGTTGGACTGGAGCCATCCGCCGCTCGGTGTCGCGGAGATCATGTTGCCCCAGCGGTCGACGACGTCGAGGTGGCAGGTGTCGCCCCTGGTGGTGCCGTCCGCCGTGACGGTCGGCTCGCCGACGCCCGCTGCCAGACCGGTCAGGGGCCCTTCGGCGGCGCGTTGCCCGCGCGCGACGGCGAGGGCGTGCGCGGGAAGCCGGGGCGTTCGGCCGTCTGGGCAGCCGGGGCGCAGCTCACGCGATGCCTCTTCGCCGATCAGGTCGCGGCGGGCGGCGTTGTAGTCGTCGCTGAGGAGGGTCTTCAGCGGTACGGCCTCGGGGCCTTCGGCGTCGCCGTACCAGGCCTCACGGTCGGCGAAGGCGAGCTTGCTGCCCTCGATGAGGGTGTGGAGGTAGTCGGGAGTTCCGTAGCGCAGGTCGGCGGGGTCCTGGGGGAGCAAGGCGACCTGTTGCAGGAAGGCGGGGCCCTGGGACCAGCCGCCGGGTTTGCAGACGGTCCAGCCGTTCCAGTCGTAGCTGGCGGGTGTCTCGTATGTCGCGGTGAAGGTGGCCATGTCGTCGCCGGTCAGGGTGCCGGCGTGGCGTTCGCCGGTGGTGTCCATGGTGGGGCGGGCGGCGAAGTCGGCCAGTGCTTCGGTGATGAACCCCTCCCGCCAGATGCGGCGGGCGGCGTCGATCCGGGCCTCGCGGTCACCACCGGCCGCCTCGGCCCCGGCGAGGAGGCGCCGCCAGGTGGCGGCGAGGGCCTGGTTGGTGAACAGGGTGCCGGGCGCGGGCGCCTTCCCGCCGGGCAGGTAGACCTCGGCCGACGTGGTCCACTCGCTCTCGAAGAGCGCGCGGACCGTTTCGACGGTCTCGCCGAGGCGTTCGACGGGCGGGTGGCCGTGTTCGGCGTAGCCGATGGCGTACCGCAGGACGGTGGGCAGCGAGGCGGTCCCGTGGTCGCGCAGGAGCAGCAGCCACGCGTCGAAGGCGCCGGGGACCGCGGCGGCGAGCGGCCCGGTGCCGGGGACGAGGTCGAGACCGAGATCGCGGTAGTGCGCGGCGCTGGCGCCCGCGGGGGCCGGTCCCTGGCCGCAGAGGACCCGTACCGGACCGCCCGCCGGGGCGAGGATGATGGGCGCCTCGCCCGCGGGACCGTTGAGGTGGGGTTCGACCACGTGGAGGACGAAGGCGGCGGCGACGGCCGCGTCGTAGGCGTTGCCGCCGTCCTCCAGGACCGCCATCGCGGACTGGGAGGCCAGCCAGTGGGTGGAGGACACCATGCCGAAGGTGCCTTGGAGGGTGGGCCTGGTGGTGAACACGGAAGGTGTCTCCTCACTGGGGCGGCGGCAGGGGCCGCCGGCCCGCGCCGTCGCGGTCGCCGCCGACGGCGGGGCCTCCTCCGCCGCTCTCCTCAGGTCCTGGTCCCGGGGTCCGCCCGGGTCTGTTCTGCTGGTCGCCGCTCGGACCAGTCTTGATCGCCCCGCCGTCCACACGGTAGTCCGCTCCGTTGATGACGTGGACGTGACCGGGAGAGCAGGAAGGTGACCAGCGCGGCGAGCTCCGCGGACCGAACGACCTGGCAGGCGCCTAGAGGTCGAGGACTGCCGGGATGACCTCCTCGCCGTAACCGTCGATCACCTGCTCTTTCGCGTCGTGCATGGCGTAGAGGGCGAACTGGTCCACGCCCAGCTCGCGCAGCGCCTTCAGCTTGGCCACCTGCGCGCGCGGCGGGCCCAGCAGGCAGAAGCGGTCGACGATCTCGTCGGGGACGAAGCCGGTGTCGGGGTTTCCGGCTCGGCCGTGGTGCGCGTAGTCGTAGCCCTCGCGCTGTTTGATGTACGCGGTGAGGGCTTCGGGCACCAGGCCCGAGTTCTCGCCGTAGCGGGCGACCAGGTCGGCGACATGGTTGCCGACCATGCCGCCGAACCAGCGGCACTGCTCGCGCGCGTGTGCCATCGCCTCGGGGGTGTCGTCGCACAGGTAGGCGGGCGCGGCGACGCAGATCTTGACCGCGTCCGGGTCGCGCCCCGCCTCGGCGGCGGCCGTGCGGACCGCCTTGATCATCCATTCGGTCAGGAACGGGTCGGCCAGTTGCAGGATGAACCCGTCGGCCTTCTGCCCGGCGAGGGCGAGCGCCTTGGGGCCGTACGCCGCCATCCAGACGGGCAGCTTGCCGTCCCGTACCCACGGGAAGCGCAGCGTCGTGTCGCCGACGACCGCCTCCCGGCCCTCGGCGAGGTCGCGGACGACGTCCATGCACGCGCCGAGGCGGGCCAGGGTGTTGGGGGTGCGGCCTGCGACGCGCATGGCCGAGTCGCCCCGGCCGATGCCGCACACGGTGCGGTTGCCGTACATGTCGTTGAGGGTGGCGAAGGTGGAGGCGGTGACCTCCCAGGTGCGGGTGCCGGGGTTGGTCACCATGGGGCCGACGATGAGCCGCTCGGTGTGTTCGAGGATGCGGCTGTAGATGACGAAGGGCTCCTGCCACAGCACGGTGGAGTCGAACGTCCAGCCGTGGCGGAAGCCGTTGCGCTCGGCGCGCCGCATCAGGCTGATGAGCTGTGAGGCGGGCGGATCGGGCTGCAAGACGAGACCAAAGTCCACGTCACCCTCCTGGTGTGAGCTGCGTTTCCGTGTGCGGCCCGCCGGGCGCCGCCGCGCAGGCGGCGGGCCGGGCGGGTGGCGCTGCTGACGGTGGTGCTCTGGGCGGTGGTCGCGGTGGTGGTGCGGGTCAGTCCGCGTACTGGCAGATGCCGCGCGGCACGTACTGGCCGTGACCGGTGCGACCGGTGAACTCGCGCTTGTCGAGGATGACTTCGCCACGGGAGAGCACGGTCTCGGCCCGCCCGGTGACGCGCTTTCCCTCGTACGCCGAGTAGTCCACGCTCATATGGTGCGACTGCGCGGACAGGACCTGTCCCGCGCGCGGGTCGTAGATGACGATGTCCGCGTCCGAGCCGGGGGCGATGGTGCCCTTGCGCGGGTAGAGACCGAACATCCGGGCCGGGGTGGCGCAGGCGATGTCGATCCAGCGGCGGCGGGGGATACGCCCGTCGATCACGCCCTGGTGCAGCAGGTCCATCCGGTGCTCCACGCCCGGCATCCCGTTGGGGATCTTCGAGAAGTCGCCGCGCCCCAACTCCTTCTGACCGGCGAAGCAGAACGGGCAGTGGTCGGTGGAGACGACCTGGAGGTCGTCGGTGCGCAGGCCGCGCCACAGCGCCGCCTGGTGCTCACGCGGCCGCAACGGCGTGCTGCACACGTACTTCGCGCCCTCGAACCCGGGTTCGGCCAGGTTGTCGGTGGACAGGAACAGATACTGCGGGCACGTCTCGCCGAACACCGGCAGGCCCTTGTCCCTGGCCTGCGCCAGCTCGGCGACGGCCTCCTCCGCCGATACGTGCACCACGTACAGCAGGCATCCGGCGACCCGGGCCAGCGCGATGGCCCGGTGGGTGGCCTCGGCTTCGAGCAGGGCCCTGCGGACCTCACCGTGGTAGCGCGGGTCGGTCCTGCCCTCGGCGAGGGCCTGCTCGACGAGGACGTCGATGGCGATGCCGTTCTCGGCGTGCATCATGACCAGCCCGCCGTTGGCGGCGCCGCGCTGCATGGCGCGCAATATCTGTCCGTCGTCGCTGTAGAACACACCGGGGTAGGCCATGAACAGCTTGAACGAGGTGACGCCCTCCCCCACCAGGAGGTCCATCTCCTTCAGCGAGCCCTCGTTGACGTCGGCGAGGATCATGTGGAACGCGTAGTCGATGGCGCAGTTGCCCTGGGCCTTGGCGTGCCACGCGTCCAGTCCCTCGCGCAGGGTGTGGCCCTTGGTCTGGACGGCGAAGTCGACGATGGTGGTCGTCCCGCCCCAGGCGGCGGCGGTGGTCCCGGAGGCGAAGGTGTCGCTGGAGAAGGTCCCGCCGAAGGGGAACTCCATGTGGGTGTGCGCGTCGACGCCGCCGGGGATGACGTACTTGCCCGTCGCGTCGAGGGTACGAGCCGCGCTCCAGCTCTCGGCGAACGCGGTGCCGGGCGCGGCGAGGGCGGCGACCTGCCCGTCCTCGATGAGGACGTCGGCGTGTACTTCGTCGGCGGCGGTGATGACGAGTCCGCCCCGGATGACCGTACGGTCGGCGCTGCTCATGTGAGGGGGTTCCCTTCTGTCATGGCGTCGCCGCGCAACCGGGACGCCGCGGCGTGCAGGGCCGCTGCGAAGATCTCCGCGCCCTCCTCGGCCTCGGAGACGGTCAGGCTGAGGGGCGGGGCGACGCGCAGCACGCTGCTGTGGTGCCCGCCGCCCTTGCCGACCAGCAGGCCGCCCGCCCGCGCGGCCTCCAAGATCTCCGAAGCGGCCTCCGGCCAGGGCTCGGCGGTGCCGGGCCTGACTACCTCGATGCCGATCATCAGGCCCCTGCCGCGCACCTCGCGGACGAAGTCCGCTCCGGCGCACACCGCACGCAGCCGCTCGATGAGCAGGCCGCCGACCCGGCGGGCGTTGCCGGGGAGGTCGTGTTCGAGGAGGTAGCCGAGGTTGGCGAGGCCCGCGGCCATCGTGACGGGGCTGCCGCCGAACGTGGAGATGGAGTTGGCGTCGAGGCAGTTCATGACCTCGGCGCGGGCGACGACGCCGCCGATGGACATGCCGTTGCCGATGCCCTTGGCGAAGGTGAGCATGTCCGGCGGCCCGTTGCGCGCGTGCGCCTGCCAGCCCCAGAAGTGGTCCCCGGTGCGGCCCCAGCCGGTCTGCACCTCATCGCTGATCCACAGGATGCCGTGCCGGTCGAGGACCTCACGGAACGCCGCGTACAGGCCGTCCGGCGGCGAGGTGAACCCTCCGACGCCCTGCACCGGTTCGGCGATGAGCGCGGCGACCTGGCCGTGGACCTGGCCCAGCAGGTCTTCCAGGTCGGCGACGCACGCCTCGATGAACCGGTCGTCCGTCAGCTCCGCGTACGGGCCCCTGCCGCGCACCCCGCCGTGTACGTACAGCGTCTGGAGCGGCGACAGGCTGGTCGGCGACCAGGCGCGGTTGCCGGTGATGCCCACGGTGGAGAAGGACCGGCCGTGGTAGCTGTTGCGCATCGCCAGCACTTGGTGGGAGCCGCGGCTGACGGTGGCGAGCAGGAGCGCGGCGTCGTTGGCCTCGGTGCCGGAGGTGGTGAAGAAGACGCGGGCGTCGGGGATGCCGGACAGCTGGGCGATCCGCTCGGCCAGCTCCACCATGGGGCGGTTGAGATAGAGCGTGGAGGTGTGCACGATCCGGCCGGCTTGTTCGCTGACCGCCTTGGTGACCTCCGGCAGGGCGTGGGCGGTCATGGTGGTGAGGATGCCGCCGAAGAAGTCGAGATAGCGCGTGCCGTCGGCGTCCCATACGTGGCGGCCCTGGCCGTGGGTGATCTCGATCGGCTGGTCGTAGTAGAGGGCGAGCCAGTCGGGCAGGACGGCCTGGTGCCGGTGATGCAGGGCGAGGTGGGTGGGAGAAGAGGTGCCGAGGTGGGTGGGAGAAGAGGTGCCGAGGTGGGTGGGAGAAGAGGTGCCGAGGTGGGTGGGAGTAGGGGCACCCCGGCGGGTGGTGGGTGACGAGTCAGTGGGGTCGGGCGGGACGGTGGGCTGTCGGGTCACGGCTGTACCAGCCCTTCGTACGCGTCGGGGCGGCGGTCCCGGTAGAACGCCCACTGCTGGCGCACCTCGTCGATCAGGTCGAAGTCGAGGTCACGGACGAGCAGCTCTTCCTTGGTGTCGCTGGCGACGTCGCCGACGAACTGCCCGCGCGGGTCGACGAAGTAGGACGTTCCGTAGAAGTCGTTGTCGCCGTACTCCTCGACGCCCACCCGGTTGATCGCGGCGACGAAGTACTCGTTGGCGACGGCGGCGGCCGGCTGCTCCAGTTGCCACAGGTAGGCGGAGAGGCCGCGTGAGGTGGCTGACGGGTTGTAGACGAGCTGCGCGCCGCCGAGGCCGAGGGCACGCCAGCCTTCGGGGAAGTGCCGGTCGTAGCAGATGTAGACGCCGACCTTGCCGACGGCGGTGTCGAAGATGGGCCAGCCCGCGTTGCCCGGCTTGAAGTAGTACTTCTCCCAGAAGCCTTTCACCTGCGGGATGTGGTGCTTGCGGTACTTCCCCAGGTAGCTGCCGTCGGCGTCGATGACGGCCGCGGTGTTGTAGTAGAACCCGGACTGCTCGACCTCGAAGACGGGGACGACGATCACCATGCCCGTCTCCCGGGCGAGTTCCCGCATCCGGGTGACGGTCGGCCCGTCGGGCACGGGCTCGGCCCAGCGGTAGTGCTCGGGCTCCTGCACCTGGCAGAAGTACGGAGCGTTGAAGACCTCTTGGAAACCGATCACCTTCGCGCCCCGGGCGGCAGCCGTGCGCGCGTGTTCCTCATGTTTGGCGATCATCGACTCGGTGTCGCCGGTCCAGGTCGCCTGCACCAGCGCTGCGCGTACAACATTGGCCATGAGCTGCTCCTTTGTCGGGCCGTCAGCCAGGCTCGACACGCGTAGATCACGTGTGTGGATGCGACCGTAAGGCCCGTCACGGACTGTGGCAAGACCATCGTCGGTGAGCGACGCTGTCGATCACGTCGCGGCGGCTGTCAGGTGCCGCGGCTGTCAGGTGATACGGCTGCCACGTGATGTCTCAGGTGATGTCGGGGACGCCGGGGACACCCGCGATACGCAGTGCGTGCGCGGTGTCGTAGTAGTGGTGCGGGGAGACCTCCTGTGCGGCGTCGAGCAGCAGCTCGACGAGCGTCGCGGGTGCGCCCTGAGCGGCCTGTGCCACCTCGGCGCTGGTACGGGTCCGCGTCATCGCGGCGAGCAGGGTGACGGCGAGCGGGTGGCGGCCCGTGCCGCACAGGGCGAGCGCCGCGTCCGCGACCTCCGCGACGGGCCTGGCGACACCCTGACGCAGTAATTGCTCGCAGTCCCGGTCGCGTCCGGCGGCGGCGAGCGCGTCGGCCGCCGCGGCGAACGCGGCGGGCGGCAGGCAGGCGACCTCCCACAGCAGGGCCGACACGTCGGCGCCCAGCCCGCGCTGCTCCAGTGCGGTGGCAAGCAGCGGCAGCCGCGCGGCGGGCCAGGCGGCGCTCTCGCAGAGCACGGCGTGCGCCTCACCGCTGCGGTGGGCTTGCCGCAGCATGGCGATACGGCTGACGGCCTCGCCGACCGCCCGGTCGTCGGCCGCCCGGTCGTCGGCCGCCCGGTCGTCGGCCGCGGCGCCCGCGTCGGCCTGGCGCCGGGCATCCGCCCGTTCGGCCTCGGCCGCGGCGCCCCGCGCCGCGCCTTCGGTGGCTCCGTGCGTTTCGGACGTCTCGTACGTCGCGTAGGCCCCGGCGAAGCGGGCGCCCCGCGGCGCTGACGCCGCTGGGCGGCCGGGTGGCCCCAGTGCGGGGAGGGCCGGAGCGAGCTGTTCCGCGGGGGGCGCGGCGGTGGGCGAGGGCCCGTCGGTGGCACCGGACTGGGGCGGCTGCGGCTCGGCCTCTTCCGGCTCTTCCAGCCCCGCGAAGCGGGCACCGCGCGGCCGGGGCGGCCGGCGGCGCGCGGCTGGAGCACGAGGCGGCGACCCGGTGTGCGGCGCGCTCTCGGCGTCCGGCCCTGTCCCGGCGCGGGCGGCGGTGCCGGCTCCGGGATCGGTGTCGGGGTCGGGATCGGGATCGGGGTCGGGATCGGTGTCGGGATGGGGGTCGGGCCCGTCTCCGGATGCGGCACGGGCGGGTACGGGGACGGCTGGTGGGGGGCCACCGACCGGTGTCCGCCGGCCGTCGGCGGGTCCGGTCGGTACCGACGCCAGCCGGGCACGCAGTTCGTCGCACCGCGCGTTCGCCCGCTGCCAGTCGTCCCAGGCCCAGGCGGCCTGGTCGGCGTAACTCCGCGCCATGGCTTCGTCCAGCGCGTGCCGGGCGGCTGCGGACAGCTCGCGCTGCCGCAGCTCCGCGCGGTGGCGTTCGGCCAGCATCGCGATGAGCCGGTCCTGGAGTACGGCGCGGCTGCCGGGGCGGGTGTCATACGCGGTGACCGAGGCCCGGTACAGCCGCCGCGCCCGTTGCGTCGCGCCCCGCGCGGCCTCCTCGCCACGTCGCGCGGCGAAGTCGCCCAGCAGCGCCTCGACCACGTCCCACGGGGGGATCTCCTGCCCGTCAAGGCACTCGGCGAGGCCCTGGGGATCGCGCTGGAGGAAGACCCCGTACCAGCCGCTCCGCTCGTCCAGGGCAGCGGCGAGCGCCCGCAGGAACCGGGCGAACTCCTCCACCTGCACCGCGAGTCGCTGCCGCAACACTCGCTCCCCCTTCGCGCCGCTCGGCCGTGGGCGCGGACGCGGACCTGTCCTCAGAGGCATTCGACACCCGGCGTGTTACAGCGGGGGTGACGCGCGCGCTACGGGGGGTTTTCGGGCTCCTCACGGCGCGCTGGTCACCCAACGGAGCACGCGGCGGAGCACGGAGCACGGAGCCCGGACGGCGACCCCGGGCCCCGTGCGTACCGCTATGACGCCGATACGACGCCCGACACGGCGCCCGATGCGGCACCCAGCGCGGTGCTACGACCCGGGTGCGGGGCGTACGACCATGGCGGACCCGCCGCCGCGCCGTACGGTCTCAGCGGCGGCCACCCACCGGCCGTCCGGGAGCCGTTGGACAGCCGTCGCCGCGCCGAGTTCCGGGTTCTGCTTGAAGGAGTGGCCGAGCGCCTGGAGTTCCGCGCCCGCTGGGCTGTTCACGAGGGCGGGTTCGGCTTCGGTGGTCGCCGCGTTGCGCTGGCTGGCACGGGGCGCGGCGATGGCGTCCACCAGCGGCATGCCACGGTCGAGGTGGTTGACCAGGGTCTGGAGCACCGTGGTGATGATGGTGGAACCCCCTGGTGAGCCGAGGGCGAGAACCGGGCGGCCGTCGTCGAGCACGATGGTCGGCGTCATCGACGACCGGGGACGCTTGCCAGGGCCCGGCAGGTTGGGGTCGTGCACGGCGGGGCTGGCGGGCGCGAAGGAGAAGTCGGTGAGTTCGTTGTTGAGCAGGAAGCCGCGCCCGGGAACGGTGATGCCGCTGCCGCCGGTCTGCTCGATCGTGAGGGTGTAGGCGACGACGTTGCCCCACTTGTCGGCAACGGTGAGGTGGGTGGTGTCACGCCCCTCGTACGGGGTGGGGGCCGCGGCCCCGCCGCTGCCGCAGGGCTTCGGGTGGCGCGGGTCGCCGGGTGCGACGGGGCTGGTGAGCACCGCGTCGTCGCGGATGAGGCAGGCGCGCGTGTCAGCGAAGCGCTGCGACAGCAGGCCGCGTGTCGGCACGTCCTCGAACGCCGGGTCGCCGACCCAGCGGCCCCGGTCGGCGAACGCGACCCGGCTGGCCTCGATGTAGCGGTGCAGGTACTGGCTCTCGCTCATCCGGGAGAGGTCGCCGCCGCCCAGCTTCCTGCTCTCCAGGATGTTGAGCGCCTCGCCCACGGTCGTCCCGCCCGAGGAGGACGGCGCCATGCTGTACACGTCCAGGCCCCGGTAGTCCGTACGCGTCGGGGCCTGTCCCCTGACCTTGTACGCCCGCAGGTCGGCGGCCGTCAGGTCGCCGGGCCGCACCACGCGGTCGGCGCCCCGCGCCACCGGGGGCTTGCGTACGGTCTTGACGATGTCCCGGCCGAGTTCGCCGCGGTAGAGCGCGCCGACGCCGCGCTTGCCGAGGAGCGCGTACGTACGGGCCAGGTCGGGGTTGGTGAGGGTGCTGCCGACCTCGGGCGGCTTCCCGCCGGGCAGGAAGAGGTCGGCGCTCGCGGGGAAGTCGGCGAACCGCTCCGCGTTGGCGGCGGTCTGCTGCCGGAACGTGGCGTCCACGGTGAAGCCGTCGCGGGCGAGGCGTTCTGCGGGGCGCAGGACCTGGGTGAGGGAGCGGGTGCCCCAGGTGTCCAGCGCGGTGTCCCACGTGGCGGGCGTGCCAGGAGTGCCGACGCTGAGGCCGCTGGTGACCGCCTGGTCGAACGGGATGGGCTTGCCGTCCGCCAGGAAGAGGTCGCTGCCCGCGCTGCGGGGCGCGGCCTCCCTGCCGTCGAGGGTGGAGACGCGTTGCCGTTTGGCGTCGTAGTAGACGAAGTAGCCGCCGCCACCGACCCCGGCCGAGTACGGCTCGGTGACGCCGAGCGCCGCCGCCGTGGCGACCGCCGCGTCGACGGCGTTGCCGCCGCGCCGCAGCACCTCGATCCCGGCGGCCGAGGCGTCGGCGTCTACGCTGGAGACCGCGCCGCCGTAGCCGACGGCCACCGGCGTCTTGGCGGGGCTCCCGGCCCGGGCGGCGGCTCGTGTGCCGTCCGCCGGGCCGTGGTCGGCCGCGGCCGGTACGGAGCCGAGGGTGGCGACGAGCGCGGCCGTCGCCGCGAGCGCGGACAACCGGCGTACGCGGGTGCGGGCGCGGGTGCCGGTGCGGTGGGAGCGAGGCGGCAGTGGGCCAGGGGAGCCCGCCGTGGGAGCCGACGAAGGGGGTGACACTTCGGCGTTGACCATCCTTACCTCCAAGCACAGGGGCGGCAGCGGGCGGAGCCTAACCCGCGCGACGTGACGCGCGACAGTACGCGGACAAGTCAACGCCGCCGGATGGCGGGAGCGAGGCCGCCACTGGCCAACGGGGGTGCGGGGCGCACGAAGCAGAGGGTGCGCGGCGCGCGAGGGGCCCGCTGCCGGGCCCCGCCGTGGCCGACTGGGGAGAGCCCGAGGGCCCCGCCCCACCGGGCCCGACCGAGGCCGACCGAGTCCGACCGGGCGCGGCCCGGCCGCCGACAGGCTGGGGACCAACACGCTCCCCTCGCACCGCCCGTCCCCCGCCCCTCGCCCCTCGCCCCTCGCCCCTCGCCCACATGCATCCACCGCACCGGCCGATGGACCGGTAGGGCGATCAGCCCCCGGCCATAAGCCGCCGACCAGGACAAGCCATCCCCACGTCACCGGGCCGCCCCGCTCCCACCTCGAACACACACCCGGTCGGCGGCTACGATGCGCGGCCATGACTGACACTCCGCAAGGCTGGGCGTCCGCTGGTCTGGCCATGAGCCCGAGCGGCACGGAGGCCGCCGATCTCATCGCCTCAGCCGCCGCCTTGATCGTCGGCCTGGCCCTCGGCTGGCTCGCGCACGCGGCGGGCGCGCGGCGGAGGCTCACCCGGGAACGGACCTTCTTCGGCCTGCCCGAGGGGTCGGAGTGCGTGCTGGTCACCCATCGGGACAGCACCGCCGCCCAGTGGAGCATCCCGCGCCACGACGCGCTCGCGCTGCTCGGCCTGTCGGCCATCGTGGAGAACTGCGGGGCGCACGCCGAGGTCGCCCCGCACGACACGGGGCTGCAGGGCTTCGGGGCGCGCACCGAGTTCTGCGTCGGCGATCCGGTCACGCACCGCCGCCTCGCCGCGCATATGGCGAACCTGCTGCCCGGTGTGCTGGTCCACCAGGGCGACGAGAGTGGCGTGGACCGGGCGACGTTCACCATCGGCGGCACGGCGTACCGGATGGAGCCCGGGGCGGTGGAGTACGTCCTGCTGGCCCGGCTGACGGCGGGCGAGGGCGACCGCCCGGTCTTCCTCGCCGCCGGCCAGCGCCCCGTGACCCACCGGGCAGCCGTCCGTCACCTCGTACGCAATCGGGCGCGCCTGGCGCGCAAGCACGGCGCGAACGGCGTGTTCTGCCTGCTGCTGAAGGTCACCAACTCGCAGGCGTACGGCCCCGATGTGGTGGAGGTCGTCGCCGACGTCTCGAAGACGGCGGTCGTACCGGCCGAGACGAAGGGCCACCGTGCCGCGCGCGGCACGGAAAAGACCCTCTAAGCGTGACCGCGACCGCGACGAACGCACCCCCGTTGACCGATATCCGGTGATCGACATCCGATTGATCGACGATCGACGGCCGCCGGGCACCCCGCGTACGCGGGCTCGCGCGTAGTGACATCAGCACGTACAGCGACGTTACTCGTCCGTAACCTACCGACGGGTTACCAGCGGTAAGAACGCGAGCTTACTCTCCAGTCACTTTGTGCTGCCCGGCTCCACCTCTGGTGCCGGGCAGTCCGGGATCTGGATGTCTGGAGCCACAGATGACACTCGCCCCCACCCCCCGCTCCGCCCGTACGAGAACGGCCCTGCGGGCCACGGCCGCCGGTACGGTGTCGGCCGCCGTGCTCGCGAGCGCGGCCCTGGCCGCCGCCCCCGCGGTGAGCGCCGCCCCCACCGACCAGGCCGCCACGAGCGCGGCAGCGACGGGCGGTTCCACCGTCAGGTTCGTCGACATCTCCGGCGACGGCGGCACCAAGCTCGCCGCGAACGTGGTCACACCTGCTGCGGCCGCCACCGACAGCTCGCGGCGGTTCCCCGTGATCGTCCTGCCGACGAGCTGGGCCATGCCGCAGATCGAGTACGTCGCACAGGCGAAGAAGCTCGCCGACGCCGGTTACGTCGTGGTCAGTTACAACTCCCGGGGCTTTTGGCAGTCGGGTGGCGAGATAGAGACCGCGGGCCCCGAGGACATAGCCGACGCGTCCAAGGTCATCGACTGGGCCCTGGCCAACACCCCGGCCGACCCCGACAAGGTCGGCATGGCCGGAGTCTCCTACGGCGCCGGGATCAGCCTGCTGGCCTCCGCCTTCGACAAGCGGATCAAGGCCGTCGCCGCCCTCAGCGGCTGGGCCGACCTGATCGACTCCATCTACAGCGGCCGCACCCAGCACCAGCAGGCCGGTCTTATGCTCGGCGGGGCGGGCGCGCTCACCGGCCGCCCCAGCCCCGAGCTCAAGGGCATCCTCAAGGACTTCCTCGGCTCGAACCTGGACAAGGAAGACGAGATGCTCGCGTGGGGAAAGAAGCGCTCCCCCGCCACCTACCTCGACAAGATCAACGCCAATGGCGCCGCCATCATGATGGGCAACGCCTGGGGCGACAGCCTCTTCCCGCCCAACCAGTACGCCGACTTCTACGAGAAGCTGACCGGCCCCAAGCGCCTGGAGTTCCGCCCCGGCGACCACGCCACCGCCGAGGGCCTGGGCCTGCTGGGACTGCCGAACGACACCTGGACCAGCACCCACCGCTGGTTCGACCACTACCTCAAGGGCGCGGACAACGGCGTGGACCGGGAGCGGCCCGTACAGCTCAAGTCCCGTTCGACGGGCGCGTACGAGGGCTACAAGAGCTGGAAGGCCGTGCCGGGCGACCACCGCAGGATCGCGCTGAACGGCACCAAGAAGATCAGCGCGAATGTCGACTCCGGCGCCAACGGCGGGCTGATCTTCCTCTCCAGCATGCTCGACCAGTTCCTCAAGCTGCCGCCGACCGCGTCGATCCCGCTGCTGCCCCGCTCCTTCGCCGCCGTCTGGGAGAGCGAGCGGTACGCCAAGCCGCAGCGGGTACGCGGCACGACCACCCTCCACACGACGGTGACCAGCACCAAGTCCAGCGGCACGGCGATCGCCTACCTCTACGACGTCGGCCCGCTCGGCCACGGCAAGCTCGTCACCCACGCACCGGTCACCTTCCACGACAAGACACCGGGCACGCCGTTCGGTGTCGACCTGGAGCTGTTCTCCACGGCGTACGACGTCCCGGCCGGACACAAGCTCGCCGTGGTCGTGGACACCGTGGACCCGCTCTACATCGAGCACAACCCGAGCGGCGCCAAGCTGACGTTCTCCTCTCCGGCGGAGGACCCGTCCTACCTGTCGGTACCGGTCCGCGCGGCGGACTGAGCCCCGCCGGGACGAGCCCGCGGGCCACGGCGTCACCGTGGCCCGCGGGTCGCTCCGGCCGGCATCGGCCGGCCCCGGCCGCCGGAATCAGCGCATGCCGACGGGCAGCGCTGGACACTTACCGGCAGGGCGCAGGCGCATGGCACTGCGGATCACGCCGGGGTCTCCTCGCCGCCACCGTCGCGGATCACGCGGGCATAGCCGGTCGCCACCCGCCGGACCAGATCGTGTCCGGGATGACGACCAGCGTGCCGCAGACACCAGTCCTGAGCGTCCTCCTGGCGTTCCTGGCCACCGGACTCGCGGCGGCAGCCGACCGTCATGCAGAACGCTTCGAACGTCACACCGGACTCCGGGGCTTGGCGAATGGTGTGCTGGATAAAACGCACGACGCTACGGCTCATCCGAGCGCCCCCGCTGGAAACCTCGGGCTGCTGGCATCGGGCTGCGCCGTCTCCGGCATCGGCAACCGGCCGCCCCGGCTCTCGGCGACCCGCAAGGCGTCAGCCAGCGATTCCGACAATCGCGCGCATACGTACCGCAGTACGTCGGCCGACGTCTTCGTGTCGGCCAGCGCGTCACGGGCGTGGCCCAGCATCTCCACACCCATGGCGAGCTGTACGGCTTCCGCGTCATGGCTTGCGGGGTCCCTGCTCAACAGCGCGTGCAGCTTTGCGTCCGGCGGGTTCGGGGCGGCTGTGTCCGTCATAGCTTCACCTCGTCGGGAGGGTCGGTCTGTTCTGTGGGTCGGCACTCGCCCCACGTACGAACCATCGGCCCCCAACCGGGTCATTCCGACCCCGAACGGCAGACGTCCCGGCCATCTGGCGCTACGGTGCGAGAAAGCCCAGATGTCGGTGGGGGATACCTTGAATCAGGTCCTACGCGGTGCTATGGCCGACAAGAAGTTGTCAGCTCGCCAACTGGCCATCAGGGTGGGGGTGACAACGAAGACGGTGGAACGATGGATCGCAGACGCGGGCCTCGTCCCGCATGCGCGCAACTGCGAAGATGCCAGCCGGGTGCTAGGGGTTGAGCAAGAGATGTTGTGGCCCGACGCCGTGCGGAGTGCCGTGAAAACCGGCCCCGACCGCGAGATTGTCTCGGTGTACCCGTACCGGTCGGCGTGCCCGTCCACTGTGTGGGCACGGCTCATCGACCAAGCCAAGCGGGACCTGCTGTTCGCCGGATACACCAACTACTTTCTGTGGTCGCAACAGCCGCAGTTCCACAGGACCTTGCGCGAGAAGGCCAGCGCCGGGTGCCAGGCCAGATTCCTCATGGGCTCGCCCGGCAGCGAGATCACGCGGCAGAGGGAAGAGATCGAAAGCACGGCATTGACGGTGTCCACGCGTATCCGGATCACGCTCTCCGAGCTGGAGAAGCTGGACGACGGAACTGCTGAGGCACGGTTCAGCGACGACACCGATGCCGCGAACCACGTGGGGCTTTCCGTGTTCCGCTTCGACGATGACGCCCTGGTGACTCCCCACCTCGCGCGAGGGGTCGGTCATGACTCCCCCATGATGCATCTGCGGCGGCACCAGAGCGGGGGAATGTTCGATCGCTTCTGCGAGCACGCCGAGGAGCTGTGGGACAGGGGCAGGGCCGCGGAATAGCTGGCCGCCCCCACCGAAGGACCCTGCTCCGGGCGCGAACTCGCGCAGCGCGCCGCTGCCGCGGTTGCCGCGCGAGCCATCTTCACATCGGTCAGTTCCGGCCGCTTCTCCCTCCGCCGGGCTCAGCCGTTCCCCTCGCGACGGGAATCGCGCAGGAGGCGCACCGGTGTCACCTCCTGCGTGTGGAGGACCGCGTCGAACCAGTCGGTGAGGGAGCCGCCGGACATGTGGTGGTCGGCGTCGGCGTCGGGGTCGTAGACAGGGCCGATCAGTCGCGTCCTGGTGGGGCTGCCGAGCCAGGTCCGTACGGAGTCCGGTGCGTCGGCGTGCAGGTCCAGCAGGTAGGCGTCCAGGCCGGCGCCTCCCAGCGTCGCGTCGGCGAAATCCGTCGGCGGGGCGGGGAGGGGGTAGGGGGCCGTGCCGTGGTGGAACGTCAGGCCGATGGACACATAGTCGGCGCCGAAGTATTCGCGGAGGTAGCTGCCCGCGTTCCGGTGGGTCTGCGGCGGGGAGGAAGGGGAAACGGTCCGTGTGTCGCCGTTGGCGGTGTGGGCGATGCCGCCCCAGTAGACGATCTTGTCCGCTGTGTCCTCGTACCACCCGATCGTGTTCTCGGCCAGGCCCAGCTCGATGGCGGCCAGGCCGTTGAGCTGTTCGGCCCGTGTCCGGGGACGACGGCCGGTGCCGGTGCCGGTGCCGGCGAACCTGACCGGGTCGTCCGGATGGTCGAGATTGTAGGAGCGCATCCACTGGACGATGTCGAGGATCTCCTCGGTCTGCCAGAACGACCGCGCGTCGGCCAGCATGTCCCGTGGGTCGCCCGTCCCGGCCCTGATGTACTCGGCGAGTCCGACCTTTGACGCGTCGTCTCCTTCCAACGCGAGTGAGCGGAACCCCAGTTCCTCGACCAGCAGCCGGACGACCCGGTGCGCGACGGCGGACAGCTCGTGAGCCTTGCGGCTCGACGCGCCGACAGCCACGACCTTGGCGTCGCCCACGATGCCGGCCAGCGGCTGGAGGTCGGTCAGCGGAGCCCGGAGGTCGAGTGTGGGCAGACTGTGGGCGCGCGCCCTGATCCACTGGGTTGTCTCGGCGTTGGTCATGGCTGAGCCTCTCCCGTACGCATGAGCGGTTCCGGGACGCCGCCCGGCTCGGCCAGCGGCTCAGGAGCAGCCGCCGTACGCACAGACTCAGAGATGAACCAGGGTTGAGGTCAAGCGGCCGTCACCGCGCGGGGTCGTCCCTTGGTGATCCTCGCGCGCTACGGGTGAAGCACGCGCTCGCCCGCCATCGGCGCACGCCACGCCCGTCCGGGGCCCGGCCGACGCGTATCGCCCCCGGCGCGGCGGACACTCGGCCCGGCCGGAACTCCTCAGCGTGGCGGTACCCCGTGCTCGCCCGGGAGGAGGGTGCCGGGCTCGGCCGGGCCGACCTCCGCGGCCTTGGTCTTCGGGCTGCGGCGCTGGCGCTTGGAGACCCAGTTGGCGAACCACGACAGCAGCATGCACATGCCGATGTAGATGGGCGAGATGACCAGCACCACGGGGATGAACGGCAGGTCGTAGTCGAGGTTCCCTGCGATGAGTTTGCCCGCGTGCAGGAACTCCTCATAGGTGATCAGGAAGCCGAGTGAGGTGTCCTTCAGGGCGACGACCAACTGGCTGATGATGGTCGGCAGCATCGCGCGCAGGCCCTGGGGGACCAGGACGTACGTCATGACCTGCGTCTTGCGCATGCCGAGCGAGTACGCCGCCTCGCGCTGGCCCCGGTCCACGGAGTTGACGCCCGCGCGGAAGATCTCGGCGAGCACCGAGCCGTTGTACAGCGTCAGCCCGGTGACCAGCGCGGGCAGTGCCTGGACCTTCAGCGCGACGAAGACGAAGAAGATCATGACCAGGACGGGCATCGCACGGAAGAACTCCACCAGCAAGGTGGCGAGCCAGCGCACCAGGCGGTGGTCGGAGAGCCGCCCGGCGGCGAGCACCGCGCCGAGGGCGAGGGAGAGGACCGCGGCATAGGCGAATGCCTTGAGTGTGTTGCCGAGGCCGCGCAGCAGCAGTTCCTGGATGCCCTTGTACTGGAAGGGCCGCCACTTCTCGGCCTCGAACTGGCCGGTGTCGATCAGGAGGTAGACGAACCATCCGACCAGGGCGGCGAGCACGGCCGTCGAGACGAGGCCGTAGAGGAGGTGCCGTCGGCGGGTCTTCGGGCCGGGGATGTCGTAGAGGGCGGTATCGGTCATCGCGGGACTCCACAGCGCGTCTCCAGCACGTTGAACAGCGCGCTGATGGTCAGGGTCACGATCAGGTAGCCGACGGCGATCCAGACGAAGGACCAGATGATGCTGTAGCCCAGCTCGTTGAGGTTCTTGTAGGTGCCGAGCAGCTCGGTGACGCTGAACGATCCGGCGATGGCGGAGTTCTTGGCCAGCGCGATCAGGGTGGAGCCGACCGGTGGGATCACGGAGCGGAACGCCTGCGGCATGACGACGGTGCCGAGCGTCTGCCCGAAGGACATGCCCAGGCTGCGTGCCGCCTCGCCCTGGCCGACGGGCACGGTGTTGATGCCCGAGCGCACCGCCTCGCAGATGAACGCCGAGGTGTAGCAGCCCAGCGCGAGGACGGCGAAGGTCGTGAACGGCAGAACGAGGCCGAAGCGGGGCAGCCCGAGCAGCACGGCGAAGAAGAGCAGGGTCAGCGGGGTGTTGCGCAGGACGGTCACCCATACGGTGCCGAAGACCCGCAGCGAGCCGACCGGGGCGACCCGGAACCCGGCCATGAGGACGCCGAGCGCGAGGGCGAGCAGCGAGGCGTAGACCGTCAGCTCCACGGTGCCGAGCAGGCCCTTGCCGTAGAGGGAGAAGTTGTCGGTGAGGACGTTCATGCGCGCGTACCTCTCCTCAGCTCGCCGGGTAGCGGTCGACGGCGGGTTTCCTGGGGGCGGGCACGCCGGACAGGCCGAGGGTCGCGTCGTACGCCTTCTGCCAGTCGCCGTTCTTCTGGTGCGCCGTGATGGCGTCGTCGAGGGCGAACCGCAGCGCGTTGTCCTTCTTGGGGACGCCGATGCCGTACGGCTCCTCGGAGAACGGCTTGCCCACGATCTTGAGTTCGTCGGGGACCTTGGCCGCGTAGCCCTGGAGGATCGCGTCGTCGGTGGTGACCGCGTCGACCTGGAAGGTGAGCAGGTTGTCCACACAGATCGAGTACGTGTCGTAGGCGACGGGCTCGGCCTTCGGGTAGTCGGACTGGATGCGTTGCAGCGGTGTGGAACCGGCGGCCGAGCAGACCTTCTTGCCGGCCAGGTCGCCGGGGCCGTGGATGTCGTCCTGGTCGTCGCGGACCAGCAGCGACTGCCCGGCCTCGTAATAGGGCCCGGCGAAGCCGACCTGCCGCTTGCGCAGGTCGTTGATGGTGTACGTGCCGACGTAGTAGTCGATCTGCCCGTTCTGCAGGGCCGTCTCGCGGTTGGCGGAGGCGATCGTCCTGAACGTGATGCGCTTCGGGTCGAAGCCGAGGGAGGCGGCCATCATCTTCGCGATCTCGATGTCGAAGCCGGTGTAGCGGCCGGTGGCCGGGTCCTTCTCCCCCATGTACGGCTGGTCTTCCTTGGCCCCGACGACGAGGCGGCCGCGCCGCTTGGCCTTGCGCCAGGTGGCGGAGTCGGTGAGGCCCGGGTCTTTCGCTACCCGGTAGCGGGGCAGTTCGCCGGGCTGCGGGCCCTTGACCGGCGGGCTGCCCTCCTTGCCGCAGGCGGCGGTGGTCAGGGCGAGGGCGGTGAGCGCGAGGGCGGCGATGGCGCGCCGCGCGCGGGCGCGCGCGCGTGAGCCGGCGCTCCGGTCCGTACCGGCGCGCGTACGGGGGCAGGGGGGTGGGGTGAGAGTCCGCATGTCCGTGCTGGCCCCGCTCAGTGCTTGAGGATCTTGGACAGGAAGTCCTTGGCACGGTCGCTCTCGGGCGCGTTGAAGAACTCCTCCGGGGTGCGGTCCTCGACGATGGCGCCGTCGGCCATGAAGACCACCCGGTTGGCGGCGGACCGCGCGAAGCCCATCTCATGGGTGACGACGACCATCGTCATGCCGTCGCGGGCGAGCTGGCGCATCACCTCAAGCACCTCGTTGATCATCTCGGGGTCGAGTGCGGAGGTGGGCTCGTCGAAGAGGAGTGCCTGGGGGTCCATGGCGAGCGCGCGGGCGATGGCGACGCGCTGCTGCTGGCCGCCGGAGAGCTGGGTGGGGAACTTGTCGGCCTGCGAGGCGAGGCCGACCCGGTCGAGCAGTTCCCGGGAGCGCTTGTCGGCCTCGTCCTTCTTCCGCTTGCGTACCTTGATCTGGGCGAGCGACACGTTGGCGAGCACGGTCTTGTGCGCGAAGAGGTTGAAGGACTGGAAGACCATGCCGACCTCGGCGCGGAGCCCGGCGAGCGCCCGGCCCTCGGCGGGCAGCGGCTGACCGTTGAGGGTGATCGTGCCGGACTCGACGGGCTCCAGCCGGTTGATCGTCCGGCACAGCGTCGACTTGCCGGAGCCTGAGGGGCCGATGACCACCACGACCTCCCCCCGGCCAACGGTGAGATCGATGTCCCGCAGGACGTGCAGTTTCCCGTAGTACTTGTTGACGTCGCGCAGTTCGATCAACGGATCGACGGCCATATGCAGCCCTCCCCACTCTCAGCCGTGTCGCGGTCAACGCAACCTATCCACCCCCATAGGGGACTTCATGGGCGACACGCACCTAGAGGGCATTTAGGCCATTTGACCTAGGTACGCAGAATGGGCCTGGGTACCTAGCCTGAGGGCGAGTTGTGGGAACGAGCCCGGGCGGTGGTACACCCGGGTGGCAGAAAGGAGCCCGCAATGGGCGAGAGCAGGCCCGTCTACCAGCGCATCGCCGACGACCTGCGGCACCGGATCGACACCGGCGGCCTTCCTGTCGGCGCGCGCATCCCCTCCCGCTCCGAGCTGAAACGCGACTACGCGGCCAGCGACCAGACGGTGGACCGCGCCGTACGGGTGCTCAAGGCCGCCGGATACGCGGAAGGCCAGTTCGGCCGTGGTGTGTACGTCGCCGACCGTGCCCCGCTCGGCTCCCTGCTGCGCTCCACCGGCGCCGTCGACTCCCCGCTGGCGGCCCGGCTCTCCTCCGTCGGCGACACGGCGGTGAGCTGGGAAGCCTCCTCGACCGTCAGCACGGTGCCGCCGAACATCGCCGGGCGGCTCGGCGTGCCGGACGAGACCCGCGCGCTGTGCACCCGCTATGAGTACCTGGCGAACCGGCAGCCGCTGCAACTCGCCGTCAGCTGGGAACCGCTGGCCATCACCGAGGGCACGGACGTCGTCTACCCCGAGCGCGGCCCGTACGCCAAACGAGGGGTACGCGGCAGGCTCGCCGCGATCGGCATCCAGGTCGTCCGTGCGGAGGAACTGGTCGGCTCGCGGCCCGCCACCTCACCCGAGGCGGAGACGCTGGGCTGTACGGCGGGCCAGTGCGTGACCGTCGTGGAACGCACCCATTTCGACGCCGAGGACCGGCCGGTGGAGACGTCCGACATCGTGGTACGCGCCGACCGCTGGAGACTCGCCTACCGCATCGCCTTCACGAGCTGACGCGGCAGGCTCGTGACCCGCGCGCGGCCGGAGACACCACAGGAACACAGGGCGCCGCCCCGCCGGGTGGGGCGGGGCGGCACCGGGCTCAGCCCAGTTCAGCTCGGTCCAGTCCGGTCAGTCCGGTTCAGTTCAGTTTCATGGGTTGGCCGGCTGGTCGTTGATGTGCGTCCAGAACCTGGCCCCCGCGGGCACGTCCCCGTAGGCCCAGTAGCTCCACCCGCCCGACGCCTCCAAGTCGGGGCCGTGCCTGCCGTCATGGAACTCGGCCATGCGCCAGCCCTGGCCGAAGGTGTTCGCGCAGACGCCGTCCGCGACGGCGAGGCTGGTCAGGCGCGCGCCCCGGACCGGGTTGCTCGCCGCTACGGTGCCGCGCGCCCAGCCCGCGTAGAAGTCGGGGGTGATGCCCGCGGGGACGGGGCTGCCGTCCACCGTCATACACAGCACGGGCAGCGACTGGGTCGTCGGGGTGTCCCCCGTGTACGGGTCGCTCAGCGGTCCGCCACCCACCCGGACGGTACCGCTCGGGCCGTCCGCGAGAAACGTCCAGGTCATGGCCTTCCCGTTCGCCGTGGACTCGGCCGCCGCAGGGCTCGTGGTCCCCGCGGTCACCGCCAGCACGGCCGCACCGCAAGCCAGACCCATCCTGATCGAACGCAAGGTTTCTCCTCACCGAGGTGCCAAGAACCGCATGGTGCGTCGGTCGGGGATTCTTCACGTTCGTCACACTTCCCCCAAGAGCGAGAACCGGTCAGACCGCGCGGACGCGGTGGCGCGGGCGGGAGTCCGCCGCGCGGGACGGGACGTCCGGTGACCGCCGCTGGGCCGTGTCCGGCGGACCGTGCGGAGGGGAGCGGGGGGAGTCGCTGTCTGTGCGTCGCCGAGTGCGGGAGTGCCGTGGCTGGTCGCGCGGTTCCCCGCGCCCCTGGCCGGGCGCACACCCCTGCGCTGTGCCAGGGGCTGCTTCCCCTGGGCCTGATGGCCGGGGAGGCCCCCCGCGCGCAGCCCTGTGCCGGGTACGCGTGGTCCGCCGGACACCCGCTAGGACTCCGCGACCTCCGCGTACAGCTGCGACAGCTCGGGGGCTCCCTCGGCCGCCCAGGTCTGACCGGCCTCCACCACGTCGATCTCGCGGCCGGTGGCGAGCACCAGCACCGGGGTGCTGTCGGGCGACAGCCGCCACGCGGCGCCGGGCACGTTCCGCACGATGACCGTCCCCAGATACAGCCCGGCGTCGTTGCCGAGCCAGGGCAACTCCTCTGGGTCATCCCGCCAGCCGGGCAGCAGTTGGTCCAGCGCTTCCAGGGACGAGGCCGAGTCGTCCAGTTCCACACCCGCCGACTCGGCGCGTGTACGCAGCAGTTCACACTCCGCAAGCAGCTCCGTCATGCTCTCCTGGGCCTCCCCGTCGAGCGGTGGTCTGCGTCCGCTCGTCGCGCTGTGCCGCTTGCGCCAATAGTCCAAGAAGGAGATGTTCATACCGCTCAGCGTCGCACCCAGCCCGGGTGGCCCACCACAGGCGCGCGGCGAGGCTCTTGCGCGCATTGTCGTTTCAACGCCACCTGCCCGCCTTCGCGGCTTCATCCCGCACCTGTCGGATCGCCAGTTGGTTACGAGAGGGGACGTACATGACCAGTGACAGACGCCCGCACGGTGGTCGGCGGCGGTGGACCCCCACCGTCACGACCGCGGCGAGCGGTACCGCTCTGGCCCTCGCCCTCACCACCACGCCCGCGCTCAGCGCCCAACCGGCCCCGAGGGACCGTCCGGTCAGCGGCAGTACGGTCAGCGGTGGCGCGGCCACCAGCCGCCCGGCCACCGACCGCGGGGCGGCTGAGCGCGCGGCCCCCGAGCGCCCGGCCGCGCGGAATCCGCTCCCCTTGGAACGGCTTTTCGACAACGCGGGCATCAGCGACGACGCCCGCCCCGGCGCGGCCGACCTCGACGGGGCGGGCAACTCGCTCTCCGCTCAGGACCTGGCGGCGGCGGGCTGGTCTCCCGGCCGCACCCTGTCCATCGACGCGGCCACGCTGCGCTGGCCGCGCACCGCCCCCGGCGCACCCGACAATGTTCGGGCCAACGGCCAGCGGGTGGCGCTCCGAGGGCGCGGCGACGCCCTCACCTTCCTGGTCACCGGCAGCTCCCCGACCGGTGCGGGTGGCGGCGCCGCGGGTACCGGGACCGTCCGCTACAAGGACGGGTCGCGCGGCGGTTACCGGCTCACCGCGCCGGACTGGCGCGGCGGCCCGCTCTCCACCAAGGCCGTGGCACTGCCCCACCTCAACTCGCCCTCGGGCCAGAGCGCCCACAAGACACGGCTGTACGCGGTGACGGTTCCGGTGGCGCGGGGGAAGGCCATCGCGTCGCTGGAGCTGCCGAAGGACCCGGGCGCCCACGCCGACCTCCACGTCTTCGCCGTGACGGTGCGACAGCCCGCGCGCGGCTGGAGCGGCAGCTGGTCGGCGAGCACGTCCGGCTACCCCTCGATCGGGCCGTGGAGCGACCAGACGCTGCGGCTGGTGGTCCGCACCAGCGTGGGCGGGCCCAGGGCCCGTATCCGGCTGGCGAACACGTTCGCCGCGGCCCCGGTGACCATCGGGCACGCCACGGTCGCCGTGCGCGGCAAGGGAGCGGCGGCGAGCGGCGACCCCGTGCCGCTGACGTTCGGCGGGCGGGCAGGGACGCGCGTGCCCGCGGGCACGCAGGCGCTCAGCGACCCGGTGAACTTCACCGTCCCGCAGGGCGCCGACCTGCTCGTGAGCCTGCATCTGCCGGGCAGGGTCAGCGCGGCCCCCGTCCACACCCAGGCCACCCAGCGGTCGTATCTGAGCGCTGCGGGAAGCGGCGACCTGACCGCGGAGCGCGGTGGCGCCGCGTACACGGGAACGCTCACCACCTGGCCCTTCCTGACCGGGGTGGACGTCGCGGGCGGCCCCGGCTCGGTGGTGACACTGGGCGACTCCATCACCGACGGCACCAAGTCCACACCCGACGCGAACCGGCGCTGGCCCGATGTCCTGGCGCGGCGGCTGCTCGCCCGGCGGCCCGCGGGTGTGCCGCGCTACGGGGTGCTCAACCAGGGCATCTCCGCGAACCGGATCGTCACCGACCGCTACCCGGGCGACGGTGTCAGCACGGACGCCGGCGGGGTCAGCGCCCAGCACCGGCTGGACCGCGATGTCCTCGCCCAGACCGGGGCCCGCACGGTCGTGGTCTTCGAGGGCGTCAACGACGTCCGCTCGGGTACGACGGCGAAACAGGTGATCACCGGGCTGCGGGCCATCGCCGCGAGGTCCCACGCGCGCGGGCTGCGGGTGCTCGTCTCGACCATCGCGCCCTGCGAGGGGTTCTCCGACTGCTCACCGGCGGTGGAGGCCCGGCGGACGGCGGTCAACGCCTTCATCCGGGACAACGGCGGGGTCTTCGACGCGGTCCTCGACTTCGACGCCGCCGTCCGTGACCCGGCGCGGCCACAGCGCATCCTGCCCGCCTACGACAGCGGTGACCATCTGCACCCGGGCGACGCGGGCCTGCGGGCCATCGGCGACTCGATCGACCTGCGCCGACTGGTCCCCTGACGGCCGCCGGGCCCTGACCGCCGGGCCGTGTCCGGCGGATCGTGTTGGGGGGAGCCCCTGTCCGTGCGTCGCGGAGTGCGGGTGCGTCGCGGCTGGTCGCGCGGTTCCCCGCGCCCCTGACAGGGCATGCCCCGCGCTGTGCCAGGGCTGCTCGCCCAGGCCTGACAGCCTGCCCGCTCCCGGGCTCCCGGAGCGGGCAAGCCGGGCCGGGCTGCCGCGACGTGCTAGACGTCGAGGTCGACCACGACCGGCGCGTGGTCCGAGGCGCCCTTGCCCTTGCGCGCCTCGCGGTCCACATAGGCGTCACTGGCGGCCTTCGCGAACGGGGCGTTGCCGTAGACCAGGTCGATCCGCATGCCCTTGTTCTTCGGGAAGCAGAGCTGGCGGTAGTCCCAGTAGGTGTAGGGGTGGTCGTACTTCAGCGGGCGGGGCACCACGTCGGCCAGCCCCACCTCGCGCAGCGCGGCCAGCGCCGCCCGCTCGGCGGGGGTGACATGCGTCGCCCCCTCGAACATCGAGGGGTCCCAGACGTCCTCGTCGGTCGGGGCGACGTTGAAGTCCCCGAGCACGGCGAACGGGCGCTGCCCCGCGGCGTCCTCCGCGACGGCCGCGCCGAGGGCCTCGAACCAGCGCAGCTTGTACGCGTAGTGACCGTGCTCGATGTCGCGGCCATTGGGCACGTAGACCGACCAGAGGCGCACGGGGCCGCAGGTGCCGGCGACGGCCCTGGGCTCCTGGACGCCCTCGTAGTCGGGGCCGCCGGGCAGGCCGGTCCGCACGTCGGTCAGGCCGACGCGGGACAGCAGCGCCACCCCGTTCCACCGGCCGGTCGCGTTGACCGCGGCTTCATATCCGAGCTCACGCAGCTCGTTGTACGGGAACTGCTCGACGGAGCACTTGGTCTCCTGGATGCACAGCACATCCGTGCCGCTGCTCTCCAGCCAGGCCAGCAGCCTCGGCAGCCGGGCGGTGATCGAGTTGACGTTCCAGGTCGCGATGCGCATGTCCGTAACCTATCGCCCACCACTGACAACCACGGTCGCGGCCAGGGTCACCCGGCCAGCGCCACGCTCTCCCCCGGCTCCAGCCGGGAGTGGACGGCGCCGCCCACACCGGGCCCCTCGGAGCCCAGCATCCGGTCGTAGACGGGGCGGGCGACCCCCGTCAGCAGACCGTCGTGCACGTCGATGGCGCGGGTGGGGCGCACGGCCCGCAGATAGTCGATGACCTCGGAGACCTTGCTCCACGGCGCGTGCACCGGCAGCAGCAGGGTCTCGACGGGGCGGTCCGGGACGGTGAGCGCGTCGCCGGGGTGGAAGACCGAGCCGTCGACCACGTAGCCGACGTTGGTGATCCGCGGGATGTCCGGGTGGATCACGGCGTGCAGCTGGCCGTGCACCTCGATGGCGAAGCCCGCCGCGCTGAACGCGTCCCCCTCGCCGACGGTGTGTACGCGGCCGGGGAAGGCGGCCGAGATCTGGTCGGCGACGCTGCGTAGGGTCCACACCTCGGCGGCCGGGTTGGCCTCAAGCGCGGTGCGCAGCCGACCCTCGTCGAAGTGGTCGGGGTGCTCGTGGGTGATGAGGATCGCGTCAGCGCCGAGCGCCGCGTCCTCCTCGCTGAAGGCACCGGGGTCGACGACGAGCCGCCGCCCGTCCTTCTCCAGCCGCACGCAGGCGTGACCCTTCTTGGTGAGCCGCATGACACACCGCTCCTCTCCCTGAGTTCCCTGAGTCGTCGTCAACGCGGCCACGCTACGCGCGGCCGGGGCGAACGGGCCGCACCGGCCCGCCGCTCACTCCTCGGGGCGGGTCTCCTCCTTGATGACCCGCTGGGCGACCGCGAACGCGGAGTTGGCCGCCGGCACTCCGCAGTAGACGGCGGTGTGCATCAGCACCTCCCTGATCTCGGCGGGCGTCAGCCCGTTGCGCAGGGCGGCGCGGGTGTGCAGGGCCAACTCGTCAAGATGGCCCCTGGCGACGAGGGCGGTGAGCGTCACCACGCTGCGGGTGTGCCGGTCCAGCGCGGGGCGCGTCCACACCTCGCCCCAGGCGTAGCGGGTGATGAAGTCCTGGAAGTCAGCCGTGAACTCGTCCACGGCGGCCTCGGCGGCGTCCACGTGCGCGTCGCCCAGCACCTCGCGGCGGACCTTCATGCCGCGTTCCCGGCTGCCCGGCTGCTCCGCCGGCGCCTCGGCGGGTGGTTCGGCCGGGGCCAGCTCGGGGACCGGTGCGGACGGCGGAGGCGGCGGGGGCGTCGCGGCGATCACCGGCTTGGGGGCGGCGGCGGTGATGGCGGCCATGCCCGTCTGGAAGGTGGCCTGCCCGGCACTGGAGAAGTGCCGTACGAGCAGATCGGTGACGGCGGTGGGCTGCTCCACGGGCGTCAGGTGGGAGGTGCCGGGAACCATCGCCAGCCGGGCGTCGGGGATGCCCGCGACGAGCACGCGGGCGTCGGCGGGCGGCGTCACCTCGTCGTCGGCGCCGACGAGGACGAGGGTCGGCACACCGATGTGGCCGAGCTGACCGCGGATGTCGAACGCCGCCATCGCCTCGCAGGCGGCGATGTAGCAGCCGGGGTCGGTCGTACGCACCATCTGCACGGCCCACTCGACGATGGCGGGCTGCGCCATGGCGAAGCTCTGGGTGAACCAGCGCTCCGGGGAGGTGCGGGCGATCGGGTCGAGCCCGTTCGTACGGATGACGACGCCGCGCTGGCGCCAGGAGTCGGCGGTGCCGTAGCGCGGCGAGGAGGAGACAAGGGCCAGCGAGGCGAGGCGGTGCGGATGTCTCAGCGCCAGGTCGGCTCCGATGGCGCCGCCGATGGAGCAGCCGGCGTAGCCGAACCGGTCGATGCCGAGCTCGTCGAGGGTGGCCACCAGGCGGTCGGTGAGGTCGCTGATGGCTGAGGCGGGGTGAGCGGGGGACCCGCCGTGGCCCGGCAGGTCGTACCGCAGGACCCGCCAGCGGCGGCTCAGCTCGGGAATCTGGCGATCCCACATATGCCACGTGGTGCCCAGCGACGGGCCGAGGATGAGTACCGGCCCGTCCTCGGGGCCGTCGATCCGGTGCTGAAGGGTATTCGTGTCGCTCACCCGTTCACGCTATCCGCCGTGCGGGGCCCGGCGTGCCACAGGTGACGCGCCAGTCAGTCAGGGGAGAGATTCCTCACGGTTTCACCGGCCGGGCTTCACGGGTTCACCGTGCGGAACGCACGCTTCCGCCGCGAGGCCGCGCGACGGCGGGAGAGCGGCGGGAGAGACCCGCCGCCCGTCGGCCGCCTACCGGGATGTGGCCGGACGCCGGAGACGCACCGGGTGCGGGTCAGGGCGTCACCGTAGAGATGATGTACACCTCTGGGTGAGCGGGGTTGTCCAGGTCCACGGTGATGTCGAGCACCGGCTCCGGGTCCTTCTGGTCGACGACCGTCCCGGCCCACTTGGTGTCCGCGTCGAGCTTCCAGCCCACCGTCCCGGCCAGCTTCTCGTCGATGGTGATCCGGCCGTCGTTCAGCGCGGCGCGGCTGCTGCCGACCTCGCCGAGGAACTTGTCCAGGCCCTCGGCGGAGGTGATGAACTGGGCGTACATCCGGCTCGTCTTCCACGAGTTGGTCTCGTAGAAGGCCACGTTCGCCGACCAGGGCGGGATCGGCACGTCGTAGATGCGGCGCTGCACCTTGCTCGGCCAGCCCTCGGTGAGGCCGACGGCCGCCGCGTTCTCCTGCTTGTCCTCGCCGCTGCCACGGCTCTGCAGAGCGGAGATGACCATGTACCCCGCGGGGATGGCGATCAGCAGGAAGACGGCCACGGCGCGCGGCCAGCGGCGGCGCTCGGGCCGCTCCTCGGTCTCCGGGTGGTCACTCATCGGCGTCCCGCCTGTGCGTAGCGCTCGTACCGCTCCACGCGGCGCCGGTTGGCGCGGCGGAAACGGCGGGCGACGAGCCGGGAGAGGTCGGCCGCGCCGACGAGACCCGCCTCGTTGCCGAGCTGGGCTTTGACGATCCTGGCCTCGGGCCGGTAGCCCCGCCCGGTGAGGTTGCGCCGGAAGGCGTCCCTGGCGGGGCCGATGAGCAGGTCGTCGGAGGCGCTGACGCCGCCGCCGATGACGAAGCACGACGGGTCGAGCGCGGCGGCCAGGTTGGCGATGCCGACGCCGAGCCACTGGCCGATGTCCTGGAGGAGTTCGACGCACATCGCGTCGCCCTGGCGGGCCAGCTCGGTGATGAGCGGGCCGGTGATCTCGGAGATGTTGCCGCCGACGCGGTCGATGATGCCGTAGGCGACCGGCGAGTCGGCCGCCGCGAGCTCACGGGCCTCGCGGACCAGCGCGTTGCCTGAGCTGTACTGCTCCCAGCAGCCGCGGTTCCCGCACGGGCAGCGGTGCCCACCAGGCACGACCTGCATATGCCCGAACTCCCCGGCGACGCCGTACTTACCACGCTTGACCTGCCCGTCCTCCAGGATAGCGCCGCCGATGCCGGTACCGAGCGTGATCATCACCAGATGGTCCTCGCCGCGGCCCGCGCCGAACCGCCACTCCGCCCAGGCGGCGGTGTTGGCGTCGTTGTCGACCATGACCGGCACCGCCAGCCGTCCGGCGATCCGGTCCCGCAGCGGCTCGTCGCGCCAGGCCAGGTGCGGGGCGAACAGCACCCGGGACCGGTCGGCGTCCACCCAGCCCGCGGCGCCGATGCCCACCGCGTGGACATCGTGCCGGTCGGACAGGTCGAGGACGAGTTCGACGATGGTGTCCTCGACGACCTTGGGGCTCTTGGACTTGTCCGGCGTCTCGGTGCGGATGCGCTCCAGGATGTTGCCATCGGCGTCGACGACGCCCGCGGCGACCTTGGTCCCGCCGATGTCGATCCCGACGGTCGGCACGCGCGGCGCGGTGAGGTGCGAGCGGCGCTCGCGGGTCCCGACGGTGCGTAGCACGGTGGCTCGGGCCGAGCCCCGGTGCACTCGCTCACGGTAGAGGCTCATCAGCCCTCCGTCTCGCCGGTGCGGGGGCGGCCGCCGCCGCGCGTGGCGCGCGGTTGGTTCGGTCGCTGAGGGTGCGTGCTCGCAAGAGTCGTCGTCCCTGCGGGTGTCTTGGGAGGCCACCGGCCTCGGAGCGGATCGGACGTGGCGGACGTGGCCCGCCGTGGCGATTGTGCCTCACTCGCGGTATGCGGCGCATGGCGGTGGTGCCCGGCCCGGGCGTACCGGCCGGTACGGAACCGGGTGCCCGGCGCCGCCGGCCCATGCGGGGCGGGGCTGGGGGCCCCGTGCCGAGCGCGCCCGGGCTGCCGGAGAGGACGAGCGCTCGGCCCGCCCCAGGCCGGTGCTCGCGGGCGTGGGGCGCGCGGGATGCTCCTGCGCCCGGTGCTCGCGCGCGCGGGGCCGCCCCCGGTCGCGGTCCGCGGAACTGGTCCCCGGACGCGGCCCGCGGGCGCCCCCGCGCGTGCCCCTTACGCCGTGGGCCCCGGCAGCACGGGAGTCGCGGCGCGCGCCAGCTCGTGGCTCAGTTCCTCCAGCTCGCTCCCGCCCGCCATCTGCCGGGTCAGCTCGTCCAGGGTGATCTCCTCCTTGGCGTGGCTGCCGGCCATGCTGCCCCGCTTGAGCAGGACGAAGCGGTCGCCGACCAGATAGGCGTGGTGCGGGTTGTGGGTGATGAGCACCACACCGAGCCCGGCGTCGCGGGCGGCGGCCACGTACTTCAGGACGACGCCGGACTGCTTGACGCCGAGAGCGGCCGTCGGCTCGTCGAGGACGAGGACCTTGGCGCCGAAGTAGACGGCGCGCGCGATGGCCACGCACTGCCGCTCACCGCCGGACAGGGTCCCGATGGGCTGGTCCACATCCCGCAGGTCGATGCCCATGCGCAGCAGCTCTTCGCGGGTCGTCCTGCGCATGGTCGCCGTGTCCAGGCGACGCAGCGGGCCGCGCCCCTTGGTCGGCTCCGAGCCCAGGAAGAAGTTCCGCCAGACCGGCATCAGAGGGACCACGGCGAGGTCCTGGTAGACGGTGGCGATCCCCCGGTCGAGGGCCTCCCTGGGGGAGCCGAGCCGGATGGGGTCACCGTCGATGTGGAAGGTGCCCGCGTCGTGCTGGTGCAGCCCGGAGATGATCTTGATGAGGGTGGACTTGCCCGCACCGTTGTCACCGAGGACACAGCTGATCTCACCGGCGCGCACCTCAAGGGAGACGCCTTCCAGGGCCTTGATGTTGCCGTAGTACTTACTGACGTCGGTCAGCTCGACCAGCGGCGCGTCCCCCTTCCCGGTGTCCGCGCCCGCTCCGGCGGCCCCGGCGGGCGTCTCGTCACGCAGGCTGTCCTGCATGCTCTCGTCCCGCGCGCTCTCGCTCGGGACCTTGTCGCTCGGGACCTTGTCGTTCTGGGCCTTGTCGTTCTGGGCCTTTTCTGCCTGCGCCTTGTCGTTCCGCTCGCTCACTTGGTCGCCTCCGCCCGCTTCCGCACCCACGCGTTGAGCAGGGTGGCCAGCAGCAGCATCGCGCCGAGGAAGAACTTGAACCAGTCGGCCTCCCACCGCGCGTACACGATGCCCTTGTTCGTCATGCCGAAGATCAGGGCGCCGACGGCGGCGCCGATGGCAGAGCCGTAGCCGCCGGTCATCAGACAGCCGCCGATGACGGCCGCGATGATGTACAGCAGCTCGTTGCCCACGCCCTCGCCGGACTGCACGACGTCGAACGAGAACAGCAGGTGCTGCCCGAGCACCCAGGCGCCGAAGCCGGTGCCCATGTACAGGGCGATCTTCGTACGGGCCACAGGGACGCCCACCGCGCGGGCCGCGTCGGCGTTGCCGCCGGACGCGAAGATCCAGTTCCCGGCCCTGGTGCGCAGCAGAATCCAGGTCGCGACGGCGACCAGGCCGATCCACCACAGGATGGTGACCTTGAGGTTCACGTCGCCGATGGTCAGCTGCGAGGCGAAGATCTTACGGGCCGACTCGAAGCCCTCCATGTCGCCGATGGTCTTGGTGGAGACCGTGCCGCTGATCACCTTGGTGAAGCCGAGGTTCATACCGGTGAGCATCAGGAACGTGGCGAGCGTGATGATGAAGCTCGGCAGTCCCGTACGGACCAGAACGACGCCGTTGAAGCAGCCGATGGCGAGGCTGACCAGCAGCGACACCCCGACACCGACCCAGACGTTGGCCGTCATCTGGTAGCTGAACATCGACGAGACCAGTGCGGAGGTCGTGACGCCGACACCGGTGGAGAGGTCGAACTCGCCGCCGATCATCAGCATCGCGACCGGCACCGCCATGATCCCGATGGTCGACGACGCGTACAGGACCGTGGACAGGCTCGACAGCTGGAGGAAGTTGTCGGCGATGACGGCGAAGAAGACGAACACGGCGACCGCGCCGACCACGGCGCCCAGCTCCGGGCGGCTCATCATGCGGCGCAGCACCGACTGGTGCAGCAGCCGGTCATCCATGACGGCCAGGCCGGGGTCGGCCTTTATCGAGGTACTCATCGCGTCCCCCGCTTCGTGTATTCGGCGAGGTCACCGGCGTCGTCCTTCGTGACGATCTGCGGGCCGGTGAGCACCGGCTGGCCGCCGCCGAGCATGTCCGCGTTGTACTTGTACAGCCACAGCAGGTCCACCGCCTCGTAGCCCTGGAGGTAGGGCTGCTGGTCGACGGCGAAGCCGAGGTCGCCGCTCTGCAGACCCTTGGCGACCTTCTCGTTCAGGTCGAAGGTGTCGATCTCCGCGTCGCTGCCCGCCTGCTCCTTGGCCTTGACCGCGGTGTCGGCGAACGGCGCGCCCAGCGTGACGACGGAGTCGATATCGTCGTCGGACTGCAGCTTGGCCTCGATGGCGGAGAGCACGTCGGGCATGTTGGTGCCCTCGACGTAGAGGTTCGTCAGCTCGCCGTCGAAGGTCTTCTTGGTGCCGTCGCAGCGCTGCTCATGGCCCACGTTGCCCTGCTCGTGCAGCACACACAGGGCCTTCTTCTTGCCGCGCTTGTTCAGCTCCTCGCCGACCGCCTCACCCGCGATGGACTCGTCCTGGCCGATGTGGCTGAGGGCGCCGAACGCCTTGGACTCCTCCGATCCGGAGTTGACCGTGATGACCGGGATACCGGCCTTCCTGGCCTTGGCGACGACGGTCTTCATGGCGTCGGGCTTCGCGAGCGTGACGATCAGGCCGTCGACCTTCTGGTCGATGTACGTCTGGACCTGCTCGCTCTGCTGCTGCCCTTCGTCACTGTGTGCGTACAGCAATTTGATGTTGTCCTTGACGGCGGCCTGCTCGGCGCCGTTGCGGACGATGTCCCAGAACGTGTCACCATCGCCCGAGTGAGTGACCATCGCGATGGTCCAGCGCGGCGTGTCAACCGCCGCGCGACCCTGTGCGGACTGGGCCGCCCGCTCTTCGGCGCGCTTCCCGCCCGTACTGCTGCATCCCGCAAGGGTCGCGCCGACCACCGCTGCCAGCACGGCGCTCATCGCGCGTACCCCTGTCCGAACCCTTGCCACGAGGACTTGCCCTTCTTCACTGATCGTCACGGTGCGGCCGGTTTACCGATCGGCAGGGCCGGCCGCCCAAGTATCCGTCACTGCTGCTCGGCGGGGGTTCAGCGGGTCCCGCGAGCGGTGTACTTCTCCAGCTTCGGCACGTCCTTTCCGGTGACGATGGCAGGGCCGGTGAGGACCGGCTTGCCTCCGCCCACCACGTTGGCGTTGGTCTTGTACAGCCAGATCTCGTCGACGGCGAGATATCCCTGGAGGTAGGGCTGCTGGTCGACGGCGAAGCCGATGTCCTCGGCCGCCAGCTGCTTCACGACGGCGGCGTTGAGGTCGAAGGTGTCGACCTCGGCGTCGCTGCCGGCCTGCCGCTTGGCCTTGACGGCGGCGTCGGCGAACGGCGCGCCCAGCGTGACGACGGCGTCGATCGCGTCGTCGGACTGGAGCTCGGCCTCAAGGGCGGACAGGACGTCGGGCATGTTGGTCCCCTCGACATTGAGGTTGCTCACCTCTCCGCTGAAGCCCTTCCGCACACCCGCGCAGCGGTCCTCCAGGGAGACGTTGCCCTGTTCGTGGATGACGCACAGGGCCTTCTTCCTGCCACGCTCGGCCAGCTCCTCGCCGACCGCCTCACCGGCGACGGACTCGTCCTGCCCGATGTGGTTCAGCGCGCCGTAGACCCCGGAGAACTGGCCGCCGGAATTGATCGTCACGACCGGTATCCCGGCCTTGACGGCCTTGGCGACGCTGTCCTTGACCGCCTCGGGCTTGGCGAGGGTGACGATCAGACCGTCGACCTTCTGGTCGATGTAGGTCTGGATGAGCTGCGCCTGCTCGTCGCCCTCCTTGTTGCCCGCGTAGAGGAACTTCACGTTGTCCTTGGCCGCCGCCTGCTCTGCGCCGTTGCGGACGATGTCCCAGAAGGTGTCGCCCTCGCCGGAGTGGCTGACCATGGCGACGGTGAGGCGCGGGGTGTTCACGCCCCTGCCGCCCTTCGCCTCGCCGGAGGAGTTCTCGTCGCCCTTGCCGCCGGAGTCGCTGCACCCGGCGAGCGCCAGCGCGGCACCCGCCGCGAGGACCACCGCCGTACGCGCTGTACGCGTCGTACCAGCTGTACGACCTGTACGTCCCGTACGAGCCGCGCGGGGCACGCCGCGGGGCGCCGTACGGGCTGCCGTGCGGGTGCTACGAGGTCTGCGGGTACGCGCCATGGTGGAACCGCCTTCCCTCCCGGGCCGCGTGATTGCGGCTGGAGGAGTTCTAACGGCGCGCGCCGCACCTCGTCAATACTTTGTCAGAACATTCTTACGAAGAGCCGTGTCGGCGGGCACACGGAAAGACCCCCGGACGGCAGGCCGCCCAGGGGTCATCATCCGAGGTCAGGGACGTACGAGCAGCTGGAACTCAAAGGCGTAGCGCGAGGCCCGGTAGGTGTGCGAGCCGAACTCGACCGCCCGTCCGGTGTCGTCGAAGGTAGTCCGCTCCATCGTCAGAAGCGGCGCGCCTTCCGGCTCCGCCAGCCGCTCCGCCTCCTCCGCGGTCGCCGCGCGGGCGCCGACGGCCTGCCGCGCGCTGTGCAGCGTGATCCCGGCCGCGCGCATCAGCCGGTACAGGCCGGTCTCCTCAAGCCGCGCGCTGTCCAGCGACAGCAGTCCGCCGGGAAGGTGGTTGCGCAGATACGCCATGGGCTCGCCGTGCGCCAGCCGCAACCGCTCCACCAGCACCACGTCGGCGCCCTCCGGCACCCCGAGCGCGGCGGCCACCTGGGCGGACGCCGGCTCGACGGTGTGGCGCAGCACCCGGGTCGCGGGCCGCTGCCCGGCGGCCTCCAGGTCGTCGTAGAGGCTGCTCAGCTCCAGTGGGCGCTTGACCTGACTGTGCACGACCTGGGTGCCTACGCCGCGACGGCGGACCAGCAGGCCCTTGTCGACCAGCGACTGGATGGCCTGCCGCACGGTCGGCCGGGACAGCCCGAGCCGCCCCGCGAGGTCGATCTCGTTGCCGAGGAGACTGCCGGGCGCGAGCTTGCCCTGCTCGATCGCGGCCTCAAGCTGCTGAGACAACTGGAAGTACAGCGGAACGGGGCTGCCACGGTCCATGCTGAACTGAAGGGCGGCCGCGGAACCCGACGCGGCCGCGGAGTCTGCTTGCTTTGCCACGGGCCGAGCGTATCCGGACCTGATGATGACGGGAAGTCGTGAAGTCCGATTGTCCGGACAAAGACTGATCCGGAAGCGGGCGGAATCAGCCGGGAGACACCGGCCCCTGAGGTCTCGCCCCGCGCCCCGGCGACTCGGCGACTCGGCGACTCGGCGATGAGCGACGGGAAGCGGTCACCCCGGGGTCCGGGGCCCGCGTCACTTCATCCAGGCGTCCGCGTACTTCTGGTACGTGCCGTCGTGGGTGGCGAGACGCACCCACTGGTCGACGTACTCCTTGAACTCCTGGTCGCCGCGCGGCAGGGCGTACGCCTTCTCCGAGAAGGAGAACGGCTTGTCGGGATGGACCGCGCACAGCTCAGGGTGGATCTTGGCCTGGTAGCGGGTCTCGCTGGCGTCCGTCATCATCACGTCGGCGCGGCCCGCGATGATCTCGTCGAAGATGGTCTTGTTGTCCGGGTGCACGGTGATGGGCGCCCGCTTGATGTGGGCCCGGGCGAACTGCTCGTTGGTGCCGCCCGGGTTGACGACCACGCGGGTGGTGGGCTGGTCGATCTGCTCAAGCGTCTGGTAGGCGGACTCGTCCTCGCAGCGCACGATGGGCGTCTTGCCGTCGGTCAGGTACGGCTCGCTGAAGGACACCTCGCGGGCACGGGGCAAGGTGATGGAGACCCCGCCCATGCCGACATCGCACCGCCCCGCGGCGACGTCGCCCACAAGCTTCGCCCAGGTCGTGGGCACGAAGCGGGGCTTGGCGTCCAGGCTCTCCGCCAGGTCACCGGCCATCTCGATGTCGATGCCCGTGTACGTGCCGCTCTTCTCGCCGAGATGGGTGAAGGGCCGGTAGTCGCCGGTCGTGCAGACCCGCAGCCGCCCCGTGCGTGGCACGGCGTCAAGCAGCGAGCCATGCGGCCGCTTGGTCTCCCGGACCTGCGGCGACGCGTCCTTTCCGGGGGCGGCGGGACCGGCGGCGAGGGCGGAGCCCGCCACTGTGGCGGCGAGCACGGCGGCGAGGGCGGTCAGGGGGACGGCACGGCGCATGGCAACTCCTCGGGCGGGCGCATGATCACGGCGTGCTCAGCGTGGCAGACGGGACGCCCGGGGAGAACCCGCCGGTCAGCGGCTGAGACGACGGGCAGCGGGACCGGCCGGCGAACGGGATCAGTCGGTGAGCGGGGTCAGTCACTGAGCGCGGCCAGTCAGTGAGCGGAACCAGCACGCGCGCGGTCCCGGCCGCTGAACGGGCCGACCGGTCCCGGCCGCCGGCCCCGTGCCGCCGGTCCCGCCGCCCGCCCCCGCTAGGCCTCGGCGCCGGACCCCTGCGCGGCCGCGTCCGCGAGCCGGGCCAGCAGGTCGGTCGCCCGCTTGGCCACCAGGTCCCGGTCGCCCTGCGAGAGGGCCGCCCCGATGCCGCAGGCGACCGCCCCTGCGGCGATCCAGTCGGGGGCGTCGGCCAGGGTCACCCCGCCCGTGGGCAGCAGGGCCGCCTGCGGAAGGGCCGCGCGCACATCACGCAGCCAGCCGGGCCCATGGCCGGACGCGGGGAAGAGCTTCAGCGCGTCGGCGCCCAGCTCCATCGCCTGCACCATCTCGGTCGGGGTGGCGACGCCGGGGAAGACGGGAAGACCGTAGCGGTGGCCGGTGCGGATGACGGCGGCGTCCAGGCTCGGGGAGACCAGGTACTGCGCCCCCGCGTCCACGGCCATGCGCGCGGACGTCGCGTCGAGCACCGTGCCCGCGCCGATCACCGCGTCGGCGCCGACCTCCCGGGTGAGAGTGGTGATGGCCTCCAGCGCGAACGGGGTGGTCAGTGAGATCTCCAGGCTGGTGATCCCGGCTGAGAGCAGCGTGTCCGCCGTGATCGTGGCGTGGTCGTAACTGTCGCTGCGGATGACAGCGAAGACCCGCTGTTCGAGCGCGGCCTGGGTGATCTCCCAGCGGTACACGGCAGTTCGCCGCCCTTCTTCGCTTGCGGTAGGTGGTCTGGGCAGGTGGTCCGGACTCGCGGTGTCTCGCGGTGTCTCATGGTGAGGGGTCCGAGGTGCGCAAGGTGGTGCTGGTGTGCTGCGCGCGGTCTCCTGCGGTGTGTCTGAAGCCTGGCGTACGGACCTGTGAAGCGGGTTCCCGGGGTGGTGCGCTACGGGGCCCGGCGTCGGTGCGGGGACCGTGAGCCGGTGTGTCGTCTCGCGATGATCTCGCATCGTCGTGTGCCGGGCTTGAATCCCGCTGGCGGCAGCGTGGTGAGGAGGGTGCCCGGTCCTGAGCCGCCGCCGCGCTCACGGCCCGCCCGGTCGCGACGTGGCCCTTTCACGCGCCGGACTTGCCAGGGGCATGTCGCGAAGCGTGTCGGTGCCCCGGCATGCGACGAGCACAGGCGCGGGTGTCCGCGGCCTCCGAGGTCAGCGATGCACGGCTTCGGTCCCCTCGGTGTAGGCCGCCAGCGCCCGATCCCGCGCGGCCGGGCTGGGCAGGCCGTCGGTGTCGGTGGCGGACTGGATGACGAGCGCGGCCACGCACGCCGCCTCGGCGAGGGCGCGTGGCGGCGGCACTCCGCGCAGCCAGCCGGAAAGATACCCCGCCGCGAAGGCGTCACCGGCGCCGACCTGGTCCGCGACCGGGACCGCGAACGGTGGCTGGTCCCAGCGGCCGTCGCCGGTGAAGGCCGTGGCCGAATGGTCCGCCCGCTTGATCACCACGACCTGCGCCCGCCCGGTCAGCAGCTCGGCGGCGGCCTCGTCGGCGGGCTGAGCGGTCAGCAGCTCCAGCTCGTCCTCCCCGGCGAACAGCAGGTCCGCCTCGGTCAGCAGCGGCCCCACCGTCTGCGCCCACTGGGCGGCACCGCCCAGCTTGTGCCGGATGTTGGGGTCGAAGGAGATCACCGCCCCTGCCGCGCGGGCCAGTTCGACGAGCCGCTGGGTGGCGGCCGCCGCGGTCGATGACAGCATCGGGGTGATGCCCGACAGATGCAGCAGTCTGGTGTCCGTGAGCAGGTCGGGGCGGATGTGCCCGGCTGTGAGATGGGCGGCGGCCGAGCCCGCGCGGTAGTACTGGACCGATATCGCGCGGCCCGGATGGCTGTCCCGCAGCAACAGGCCGGTGGGGGCCTGCTCGTCCACGTCCACCCGGCTGACATCCACACCGTCCGCCCGCAGTTCGCGCAGCACCGTGTCACCCGCCGGGTCGGCGCCGACCCGGCCGAACCAGCGCACCCGGTGACCGAGCCGGGCGAGGCCCACAGCGACGTTGGACTCGGCCCCGGCGACGGCACGCCGGAAATGGGTCGCCCGGTCCAGTGGAACACCCGGCTCCGCCAGCATGAGGAGCATGGCTTCGCCGCACGTGACCACCTCAGGGCCGAGCGCCGCCTCCGGGGTGTTTGTCACCGATGCCTCCTTAACCTCCTCGAAAGGTATTCCTACCGAAACGCTATCCGCTAGCACTGACATACGAACCCTCGGGGGCGCCTCCGGTTCCGCCGGATTTCACACCGGCGCGTCCCGGCGCGCCGGTGCGCCGCCCCGGGCGAGCCAGCGCGCGAGGGGCAGCGTGGCGGCTCCGACGGTGACCGCGTCGGTGCCCAGGCGGCCAAGTTCGATGGTGGCGCGCTCGAAGGGGTGCGCCAGGGCGTACGAGGCGGCCGCCGCCCGTACCGCCGGAAGCAGCGTCGGTCCCAGCAACTGCCCCGCCCAGCCACCGAGCACGATCCGTTCCGGATTGAAGAGGTTGACCAGATTCGCGATGCCCGCGCCGAGGTATTCCACCGTCTCGGCCAGGAGCGCCGACGCCGTCTCGTCGTCCCGCGCCGCCGCGTCGAGCAACGCGACCACGGCGGACTCCTCGTCGCCGTCCGGCGGTCGGCCGCCCGCCTCGCGCCACCGGTCGAGCAGCGCCTCCGCCCCGACGTACGCCTCCAGGCAGCCGTGCGCGCCACAGCGGCAGCGGCGGCCCCCGACCCGCACCGTGGTGTGGCCCCATTCGCCCGCGCTGCTGGTCGCACCCCGGTAAGGGCTACCGTCCACGACGACGCAGGCGCCGACACCTGAGCCGAGCAGCGCGACGACGGCGTTCCTGGCGCCGCGCCCGGCGCCGAACCACATCTCCGCCTGGCCGAGGGTCTTGGCCCCGTTGTCGATGAACAGCGGCAGGTCCGTGGAGCGGCGCAGCAGCGCCTCCAGGGGCACCGCGTCCCAGCCGACCGCCTGCCCGTGCACCACGGCGCCGCCGTGACCTCCGGCCGGTCCGTACCCGTCGGCCATGCCGTACGGGCCCGCCTCCTCGCGGGTACGCGCGCCTGGGGGCGCGTACCCGTCGGCTCGCTCTCCCCCCGTCCCGGTGTCATACGTACCGTCACCAGCACGTGGAGGCACGCCGGTTGGCGGGCGCGCCGTGACGTCCCAGGGGGCACCGCCGCGAGATGGGCGCACGCCACCGCACGAGCCTTCCCCGCTGGGCGCTTTCGCCGCGTTAACGTCGTTTTGTGCGTTCGCGCTGCCCCGCCTCCCGTCGTGTGTCCCCGGCTCCCCGTCACCGCCCGATCCCGCATGGGCCCCATCGCCTGACGTGCCGTCAGCGTCCGCGCCCGGGTGAGGCACGGCGGGGCCGCGGGCGCGCCACCCCGGATACCCGCCGGGGCCGGACGTGCCCGTACCGCCCGCCGCCGGACCGGCCCCTGACCACACACCGGGGCCCGGCCCGGCCAGGGCGGCGCCCGCGACAGCGCCCCGCGGTCCCGGCCGGGGTCCGGGGGCCGATCCCGCGTCCACGATGCCGGGCACACCGATGCCCACGCCGAGCACGTCAGCGGCCGGCGCCCCCGCGTCGGCGAGCACCGCGGTCAGGCCGTCCAGAATCAGCCGGACGACGTGTGCGACGTCGTGGCCGTGGTCGGACAGTGGCCGCTCGGTGCGGGCCAGCTCGGTGAGCGCGAGGTCGAACAGCTCGACGCGGACGCGGGTCTCGCCCACGTCGACGCCGATGAGCAGAGCGCTGCGCGGGGCGACGCGCAGCAGCGTGCGGGGCCGCCCGCCGTCGGAGCCGACCGAACCGGCCTCCTCCACCAGACCGTCGGCGACCAGCTCGCCGACGACGTTGCTGACCGATCCCGAACTCAGTCCGGTGGCCGGCCCCAACTCCTGTCGACTCAAAGGGCCTTCGAAGTACAAGTGCCGCAGCACGGCCGAGCGGTTGGAGCGCCGCAGGTCGCGCACGGTGCGGCGAGGTGTTTCGCGCATGGTGGTTCCCTCCCGCCCCGAACCTACCCTCGCGCGCGCTCTTGACGGCTACTTCTCTCACTACTTAACTCACGGCCTGAGATTAGCCGTGATGTCGTTCAGAGGCCGAACGAGCAACCCCGGAGAGGGGCCACAATCATGCGCAGAATCCGAACGGCCGTAGCCGCCGCCATCGCCACCGCACTCACCGCCGCGACCGCGACAGGCTGCGGCGGCGGCACCGCGACCAGTGACAGCGCCAGCAACGACAACCCGAGGACGCTGACGTACTGGGCCAGCAACCAGGGCAGCAGCCTCAGCCATGACAAGTCGGTGCTCGGCCCCGAGTTGAAGAAGTTCGAGAAGCGGACCGGCATCAAGGTCAAGCTCGAAGTCATCCCCTGGGCCGACCTGCTCAACCGGATTCTCGCCGCCACCGCGTCAGGGCAGGGCCCGGACGTCCTCAACATCGGCAACACCTGGTCCGCCTCGCTCCAGGCCACCGGAGCCCTGATGCCCTTCGACCAGGCCACGCTGGAGAAGACCGGCGGCGCCCAGCGGTTCGTGCCCTCGGCCCTGGCCGCCACCGGCGCGAAGGGCGAGCCCCCGACGGCCGTGCCGCTGTACTCGCTCGCGTACGCCCTCTACTACCACAAGCAGCGGTTCAAGGACGCCGGTGTCACGACGCCCCCGGCCACCTGGGACGAACTCGTCACCACGGGCAAGAAGCTCACCGGCGAAGGCCGTTACGGGCTCGCCATCGAGGGCGCCAACCTCGCGGAGAACGCCCACCACGCGTTCGTCTTCGCCAAGCAGCACGGCACGGACTTCTTCGACGCCTCGGGCAAGCCGCACTTCGACAGCCCACAAGCGGTGAAGGCGGTCAAGCGGTACATCGACTTCATGGCCAAGGACAAGATCGCCGCGCCCGGCGGCGCCGAGTACGCCGCGAACCAGTCGCTGCGGGACTTCGCCACCGGCAAGTCGGCCATGCTGATGTGGCAGGCGGCGGCCTCCACGCTGCGGTCGCACGGCATGAAGAGCGGCGACTACGGCGTGGCGCCCATCCCCCTCGGGACCAAGAGCGCGACCGGCGGCCAAGGCGTCAACTCCATGGTCGCCGGCATCAATCTGGCCGTCTTCAAGAACACCGACAACCGCGACGGCGCCCTGAAGTTCGTGAACTTCATGACGAGCACCGAGGAGCAGCGGACCCTCAACGCCGCGTTCGGCTCGCTGCCCCCCGTCAAGGCCGCGCAGCGGGACAAGGCGTTCGGCACGCCCGACCTGACGGTGCTGCGCGACACCCTCACCCAGAGCGCCGCACCGCTGCCCCAGGTCCCCCACGAGAGCCAGTTCGAGACCCTTGTCGGCACCGCCATGAAGGAGCTGTTCGCCGACGCCGCCGCAGGGCGCTCCGTCACCGAGGGCAGCGTCAGGGACCGCCTCGCCAAGGCCCAGCAGCAGATGCCGAAGTGAGGGCGTCCCCGATGTCCGTCACCACCGGAAGCGACGCGCCCGCGGAGCCCGGGCGCGAGGAGCCCGCGCGACCGCCCCGCCGGGTACGCGCGCGCGTACCCGCGCGAATGCGCCACTCCGCGCTGCCCTATCTCCTGCTGCTGCCCGCCCTCGCCCTCGAACTCCTCATCCACCTCATCCCGATGGGCGTCGGTATCGTGATGAGCTTCAAGGAGCTCACGCAGTTCTCCATCCGGGACTGGTCGTCGGCGCCCTGGGCCGGGCTGGAGAACTTCCGCGTCGCGGTCGACTTCGACGCCCCCGTCGGCGAGGCGCTCCTCCACTCCTTCGTCGTCACGTGCGCCTTCACCACGCTCGCCGTCGGCCTGTCCTGGCTGCTCGGCGTGGCCGCGGCGATCCTGATGCAGGAGCGGTTCCGCGGCCGTGGCCTGCTGCGTGCCGTCTTCCTCGTGCCGTACGCACTGCCCGTCTACGCGGCCGTCATCACCTGGTCGTTCATGTTCCAGCGGGACAACGGGCTGGTGAACCACGTGCTGCACGACCAGCTGGGGGTGACCGACAGCCCCTCGTTCTGGCTGATCGGTGACAACAGCTTCATCGCGCTCGTCGTGGTGTCCGTCTGGCGCTCGTGGCCGTTCGCCTTCCTGTGCCTGATGGCGGCGTCGCAGAACATCCCGCGCGAGAGCTACGAGGCGGCGCAGCTCGACGGGGCGGGCATCTGGCAGCAGATCCGGCGGATCACCCTGCCCGCGCTGCGGCCCGTCAACCAGGTCCTGGTGCTCGTGCTGTTCCTGTGGACCTTCAACGACTTCAACACGCCGTACGTGCTGTTCGGCGAGTCGGCTCCGGAAGCCGCCGATCTGATCTCCATCCACATCTACCAGTCGTCGTTCGTGACCTGGAACTTCGGCGCCGGAGCGGCGATGTCCGTCCTCCTGCTGCTGTTCCTGCTGGTCGTCACGGCCGGATATCTGCTGATCACCTCGCGGGGAAGGAAGAGCGCCGATGTCTGAGGCCGTCAAGACGCGTACCCCCACCGGGCCCGATCCGGTGCCGGAACCGGGCGCGGCCCTCCCCGCCCGCCCCGTCAAGCGGCGCTCCCCCACGGCGCCGCCGGCGTCCTTCATCTGGACCCGGCGGATCGTGCTAACCCTGCTGGCCGTCTTCGCCCTCACCCCCGTCTACGTGATGCTGAGCAGTTCGCTGAAGCCGCTGGAGGACGTGCAGGGCTCCTTCCAGTGGATTCCGGACAACCTCACCATCCGCCCGTACATCGATATCTGGGACACCGTCCCCCTCGCCCGCTACTTCGTGAACTCCCTGATCGTCGCGGGCGCGGCGACGCTGTGCTCGGTGACGGTGGCCGTCTTCGCCGCGTACGCGGTGAGCCGCTACGGCTTCCGGGGCCGCCGCCTGTTCACGGTCACGGTGCTGTCCACCCAGATGTTCCCGGGCATCCTCTTCCTGCTGCCGCTCTTCCTGATCTTCGTCAACATCGGGAACACGACGGGCATCGCCCTGTACGGCTCGCGCGGCGGGCTCATCCTGACCTACCTCACCTTCTCGCTGCCCTTCTCCATCTGGATGCTCGTCGGCTACTTCGACGCGATCCCCCGCGATCTCGACGAGGCGGCGCTCGTCGACGGCTGCGGCCCGCTCGGCGCGCTGCTGCGTGTCGTCGTCCCGGCGGCCGTGCCCGGCATCGTCGCCGTCTCCGTCTACGCGTTCATGACCGCCTGGGGCGAAGTGCTGTTCGCCTCCGTCATGACCAACGACACCACCCGGACGCTCGCCGTCGGGCTCCAGGGCTACGCCACCCAGACCAACGTCTACTGGAACCAGGTCATGGCCGCCTCGCTCGTCGTCAGCGTGCCGGTCGTCGCCGGGTTCCTGCTCCTCCAGCGCTACCTCGTGGCCGGACTGACCGCCGGCGCCGTCAAGTGACCGTCCGAAAGGCAGATGTGACCAGCGTGAACGACCTGAACTCGCTCCCCGCCGACTTCCTCTGGGGTGTCGCCACCTCCGCCTACCAGATCGAGGGAGCCGTCGCCGACGACGGCCGGGCGCCCTCCATCTGGGACACCTTCAGCCACACCCCCGGCGCCACCCACGCGGGCGACACGGGGGACACCGCCTGCGACCACTACCACCGCTGGCGCGAGGACATCGCGCTGATGCGCCAACTCGGCGTCACCGCCTACCGGTTCTCCCTCTCCTGGCCCCGGGTCGTCCCCGGCGGCTCAGGGCCGGTCAACGCGCCGGGGCTGGACTTCTACGACCGGCTGGTCGACGGCCTGCTCGATGCGGGCATCACCCCGTTCGCCACCCTCTACCACTGGGATCTGCCGCAGGCGCTCCAGGACCGGGGCGGCTGGCCGGAGCGGGAGACCGCCGAGCGCTTCGCCTCGTACGCCTCCGTCGTCGCGGCCAAGCTCGGCGACCGGGTGCCGGACTGGATCACCCTCAACGAACCGCTGTGCTCGGCGTGGATCGGCCACCTCGACGGCACCATGGCGCCCGGCTTGAGCGACCTCACCGCCGCCGTGCGCGCCTCCTTCCATCTGCACCTCGGTCACGGCCTGGCCACCCAGGCGATCCGGGCCCAGGCCCCGGGCGCCCGCGTCGGCATCGTCAACAACCTCGGCCCCTGCGACCCCGCCACCGACGACGACATCGCCGCCGCCCTGCGCAGCGACGGCCACACCAACCGCTGGTGGCTCGACCCGCTGCACGGCCGCGGCTACCCGGCGGACATGCGCGAGCTGTACGCCGTGGACCTGCCGGAACGCCCCGGCGACCTGGCGACGATCGCCGCTCCGCTGGACTGGCTCGGCCTCAACTACTACTTCCGCAACGTCGTCGCCGACGATCCGCGGGGTCCCGCCCCCCACGCCCGGCAGGTCACCCCGCCCGGTGCCCGGTGCACCGCCATGGGCTGGGAGGTGTACGCGGACGGTCTTGAGCGGATGCTGGTACGGCTGCGGGAGGAGTACGGCGCGCGGCGCGTCTACGTCACCGAGAACGGCTCCGCCTACCGCGACACCGTCGGCCCCGACGGCCACATCGACGACCCCGAGCGGACCCGCTACCTGGAGGAGCACCTCGCCGCCTGCGCCCGCGCCGCCCAGCGCGGCGCCCCGCTCGCCGGGTACTTCGCCTGGTCGCTGCTGGACAACTTCGAGTGGGCGTACGGCTACGACAAGCGCTTCGGGCTCGTCCACGTCGATTACGCGACCCAGGCACGCACCATCAAGGGCAGCGGCCACCGCTACGCGGACATCGTGCGCACCCACCAGCGCCAGGCCCAGCGGGCGGCCTGACGGCCGACCGGCGAGGAAGCCGTCCGGGCGCGGTACGCGGACGAGAAGCGGCGGCCGGGGTGGGGTGGCCGGCCGCCGCTTCGATTCTGTGGTGCTGGTCCGCGCGTGGCTGGGTCAGCAGCCGTAGTCGACGAGGTCGAAGGTCTCGTAGTGGTCGGCGGTGTAGTAGTCCTCCTTGGCGGAGTCCCCGGTGACGATGCGGCGGGCGCCGCGGTCGTCGGAGCCCGGCGTCTTCACCGTGTACTCGTGGTAATACCCCTCCTGCTGCTGAGGCAGTACACCCTCGCGGTTCTGGAAGACGGTGCCGTCCTGCGGGTACGGGTAGGGGCCACCGGCCTCGATGAGGTCCAGGGTGTCGTGGGCTTCCTTCGGCAGTTCCGAGGCGCAGATGTCGCCGACGGCGGCGACGGATACGGAGGCCGCCGAGACAGAGGCCGCTGAGACGGGGGCCGTATGCGCGGCCGGGGTGGCCGCTACGGCGGGTCCACCGATGAGAAGGGTCGAGGCGAGAGCGCCGAGGGCGCCGATCCGAGCGATCCGTGGGGGAATTCTCATACGCTCTAGCATGACGCGCGTAGACAGTGGCATGTCAACGTCAACAAGGGGATGTTTCCCAGGAGTTCACAGGATTCACGCAGACCCTGTCCGGCTGACGAGGTTTTTGCCCCAGAGGCAAAACTTTTGCCTGTCAGGCACAGCGGGGCCTATACCGGAACCATGACCACGCTCCCCGACGAACCGGCAGGCGAGCTGTCCACCGTCGCTCCCCGGCTGCGCGACCTGCGGCGCCGCAGCGGACTCACGCTGGAGGCCGCCGCCCAGCGCGCCGGGCTCTCCCCGGCACACCTCTCCCGGCTGGAGACCGGCCGCCGCCAGCCCTCACTGCCCATGCTGCTCGCGCTGGCCCGTACGTACGGCACCACGGTATCCGACCTGCTCGGCGAGATGCCGCCGGAGCGGGACCCGATCCTGCGCGCCAAGCGGATGGAGGCGTCGCAAGCCGGAGGCTGGACGTACTGGCGGGCGGGCGGCTCGGGCCGGGCGATGCAGGCCCTGCGCGTGTACGTGCCGCGCGGCCAGGGTGCGCAGGACGACCTGGTGCGGGTGCACCCGGGCGAGGAATGGCTGTATGTGACTAGAGGGCGACTGCGGCTGACGCTCGGCGACTCCGCACACCTCCTCGACGTCGGCGACGCGGCCCACTTCGACTCGCTGACCCCGCACCGCATCGCGGCCGCCTCAGCGGGCGGCACTGAACTGCTGTTCGTCCACACGCTGCTGCAAAGCGGAGCGGCCGAACTCTGCCTCGGCGATGACACCCAGCGCGGAAGGACGGTCAGAGCATGAGCGACGGCACACCGGACACCGGCAAGGGGGACGAGGACGGAGCCATGGACAAGGCCGCGAACACGACCGCGAACGAGCCCGTCAACGAGGCCATGAACGAGGAGGACCGGGCTCCCTGGGGCATGACCATCCGGGTCACCTTCTACCTCGTGGGTGTCCACATCTTCGCGGCCTTCCTCTTCCTCCTCTTCCACCTCGGCGCCAAGTAGCCGCCCGGCGGCGGGGGCGGTCACCGGAGCCCGGGCGCCTCCCCCACCACGGCGGACCGTCAGGGCCGTTCAAGCAACCGTCCGGCGGGCGCGCCCAGCGCGCCCTCGTCGACGATCTTCTCGCCGCGCAACCAGGTCGACCTGACGACACCGTGCAGCGTCTTTCCGGCGTAGGCGGTCACCTGGTTGCGGTGGTGCAGCGCGACCGGGTCCACGGTGAACGTCTCCTCCGGGGCGAGGACGGCGAAGTCGGCGTCCCGGCCCGCCTCGATGGCGCCCTTGGCGGTGAGCCCGGCCAGCGCCGCCGGGGCGGTGGACATCCAGCGCGCCACGTCCGCCAGCCCGTGGCCACGGTCGCGGGCGGCCGTCCAGATGGCGGGCAGCCCGAGCTGGAGCGAGGAGATCCCGCCCCACGCCTGGCCGAAGTCGCCGGTCTTCAGCTCGGCGGTGCAGGGCGAGTGGTCGGAGACGACACAGTCGATGACACCGTCCCGCAGCCCCTCCCACAGGGCGTCCTGGTTGGCCGCCTCGCGGATCGGCGGGCAGCACTTGAACTCGGTGGCCCCGTCCGGGACTTCCTCCGCCGTCAGGGTCAGGAAGTGCGGGCAGCTCTCCACGGTGATCCGCACGCCGTCCCGCCTGGCCTCGGCGATCAGCGGCAGCGCGTCGGCGGAGGACAGATGCAGGACGTGCACCCGGCCACCCACCTCCCTGGCGGCGGCGATCAGCGTCGCTATGGCCTCGTGCTCGGCGGCCCGGGGGCGGGAGGCGAGGAAGTCCGCGTAGCGGGGACCGCTGGGCTGCGGGGCACCGGCGAGCTGATGCGGGTCCTCGGCGTGCACGATCAGCAGGCCGTCGAAGCCCGCGACCTCCTCCAGCGCGCTGACCAGCTGCGCCCGGTCGAGCTGCGGGAACTCCTCCACGCCGGACGGCGAGAGGAAGCACTTGAAGCCGAAGACTCCCGCGTCGTGCAGCGGCCGCAGTTCCTTGACGTTGCCGGGGATGGCTCCGCCCCAGAAGCCCACGTCGATATGGGCCTTCGGGCGGGCGACGTCCCGCTTGACGTCCAGGTGCGCGGCGGTCGTGGTGGGGGGAAGGCTGTTGAGCGGCATGTCGAGCAGGGTGGTGACGCCCCCGGCGGCGGCCGCCCGGGTCGCGGTCCAGAACCCCTCCCACTCGGTGCGGCCGGGGTCGTTGACGTGCACGTGCGTATCGACGACGCCGGGCAGCAGGGCGTCGTCGCCCAGTTCCACCACCCGTGCGCCCCCGGGCGGCGGCGCGTCGTGGGGCAGCACGGCGACGATGGTCCCCCCGGCGACGGCGACCGACGCGGGCCTGGTGCCTTCGGGCGTCACGACGCGCGTCGAGCGCAGCACCAGATCGGCGCGAGCGGCATCCCGCCCGGCCGCCGCACCAGCCGGACCGGGCGCGGCGGCCGGCTGCCGGGCCCCGGTCGTCTGTGACCCCTCGGACGCTTCGGACACGGTGGCCCTCCTCCGCTGCTTTCCCGCCGATTTCAACGTTCTGTTGAAGGAGTCTTCACGCGGCATCCGCTTCCCGTCAAGAGCCGGCCTGACGTTACGGCCGACACCACGGGGCCCTTCCCTGCCTGCTGGAGGATTCCACAAAATAGAATCTACTTTCCACAATGCAGAATGTAGCTATCCCCACGGCTGCCCACAGCGCGCTCCGCCGCAGCCCTCGGCGATGCGGGCGAACAGCCCGCTACCGGCGATAACAGCAGGGGACAGGGCACTGTGGCGGGCTACAGGGGCGGGTAGGCTGCCGGTTGGCCGGTCTGCCGGGCCGCACAGCGCGCCAGCCGACCACACCCGCCTCGAAAGGAAGCCGACGTGCCGCCGTCCGCCCGCTCCACGACCGCCGCCACCGCCAACTCGGGTGGCGTCCAGTCCCTTGAGCGCGCCTTCGACCTGCTGGAGCGGATGGCCGACGCCGGAGGCGAGGTCGGGCTGAGTGAGCTGTCGAGCAGCAGCGGCCTTCCGCTGCCCACCATCCACCGGCTGATGCGCACCCTGGTCGCATGCGGCTACGTACGGCAGCAGCCCAACCGCAGGTACTCGCTGGGGCCCCGGCTCATCCGGCTCGGCGAGAGCGCGTCCCGGCTGCTCGGCACGTGGGCCCGGCCCTACCTGGCCCGGCTGGTGGAGGAGACCGGCGAGACCGCGAACATGGCGCTGCTCGACGGCGACGAGGTGGTCTACGTCGCGCAGGTTCCGTCCCGGCACTCCATGCGCATGTTCACCGAGGTCGGCCGCCGGGTGCTGCCGCACTCGACCGGCGTCGGCAAGGCACTGCTCGCCCACACGCAGGACGACGAGGTGCGGGCCCTGCTGGCCCGTACCGGCATGCCGGCCGCCACCGACAAGACGATCACCACGCCTGAGGGCTTCCTGGACGCGCTGCGGCAGGTGCGGGAAGCGGGGTACGCGGTGGACGACAACGAGCAGGAGATCGGCGTGCGGTGCCTCGCCGTGACCGTGCCCGACTCCCCCACGGCCGCCGCCATCTCCATCTCAGGCCCGGCAGGTCGGGTCACGGAGGCCGCGACGGCCACCATCGTGCCGCTGCTCCAGGAGGTCGCCGTGGACCTGTCCGCGGCGCTCACCAACGCGAACCCCGCATAAGCGGGCATCCCGCACCAGCACGCGTCCCGTACAAGAGAGCGGCGGGACAACAGGCGTCCCGCCGCTGTCCCGCCATCGACCGGGCGGCCGGGCGCCTCGGGCCCGGCCGGGTCCGGCCAGCACAGGGGTTCAGCGGCCCCCGTCACGCTCCCGCTGGTGGGACATGTCCCCGAACTGGTCTATCGCGACCCGGACCGCCGTCATCGAATGACTCAGCGCGCTCACCGAGCCGAGGGCGCTGGCTATCAGCAGCAGCGAGCGACGGAGCCCCGGCACCTGGGGACGCCCCTGGCGCAGCATCGCGTCAAGAGCCGCCAGCTCCTCGTCGGCTATCAACCGGTCAGGCAACTCGGCCGGATAAGCGGCCAGCTCCCTGCGTAACCTGGATACCGCACGCCACAGTTCTGACGTTCTCGGGTCCTCGTCGATGCCGATCGCTCGTCTGTGTTCCACGGCTACGGCGCCCTCCAGTACCGAGACTTCGGAAGGCCCACCGCACCTCGCATCATCGCTTGGCAACACTGACCGTCTCCCCATCCCATGTGTCTGCCCCGCAGCCCTTCGCGCGCGGGTGCACGCGAAGGCCGCAGATCAGTTAACGCCACTCTCCGCACGGCGCGCTATACAGAGGGCGAAATTCAGTCGCCAGGGGACGGTGCGAACGATGAATCAGGACATCTCTTCGTCGACCTCAAGCACGTTGCGCCACACCGTGAGGTCGATCTTGATGTAGTCGCTGGGGTCGGACTTGGGAGCGAAGCCGTTGAAGGTCACCAGACCGATATGGCCGGACCCGGTCCGCACACAGATCTGCGAGCCCTTCGAGATCCGGGCGAAGTCGATCGAGGTGGTGAACCGGGTCTCGTCACGGCAGGTGTCGAGGGACCCCTCCTGCGCGTTGTTCAGCAGGACCAGCTTGGAGTCGGTCGACTCGGCGTGCACCTCCTTGGTGCCGAAGTTGTCGTAGTAACGGAAGTCGTGGTCCGTGTCGGGGCTGTTGTCCGGTTTCACCGGATCAGCGGCGAAGTACAGGTGGTAGTCGATCGGCAGGTTGATGCCGTTGAACTGGACGGGCTCCGGGTTCGGGACGACGTTCGGCTTCTCCGACTCCTGGCCCTGGTCGTCCGTCGCGTCGTCGCTCGGCGTCCCGCCGGTGTCCGCGGACGGGCCCTCGCTCGACTTGTCGTTCCGCGTGCTGTCGTCGGCCTGGTCCGACTTCTTGTCGTCGTCCTTGAACAGCACGTACGCGGTGCCGCCACCCGCCGCGGCGAAGACCAGCAGGCCCGCCACAGCCAGGGCCACGGCCTTGCCCTTGCCGCGCTTGCGTACGGACGGCGGGGCGCCCACCCCGACGGTACCCAGGGAGGTGCCGGGGTGCGGGGCGGGGTCGTGCGTGGCGCCGGGCCCGGCGACCGGGGTGGAAAGCGCCGTCGTGGAGAAGGCGGGCGGGCCGTAGCCGGGCGGCGGCGTCCCCGGCTGCTGGGCCTGCGGCTGAACAGGCTGCTGCGGGTGCGCCGACTGCTGCGGCTGCGCCGGGGGGTACGCGTACGCCGCGGGGACCGGCGCCTGCGCGGGCGGCGGCGTCGGAGCCTGGGTGGGCGGCGGCGTGGCGGGGGCGTGCGAAGGAAGCGGCGTGGGCGCCACGTTCGGCATCGAGGCCACGCCCGCCACCGGGGCGGCGTGCGGGGGCGGCGGCGTCTGCCGGGGGGCGGGCGCGGGCGCGCGCCCGCTGATGTCGGCGGCCACGGCGCGCGGCAGCCAGTCCTCCGGGCGGCGCAGCTGCGTCTCGGCCGAGGCCACCCGGCACATCTGGAGGATGTCGGCGACGGACGGCCGCGCCGACGCCTCCTTTCGCAGGCATCCGCTGACCAGCTCGCGCAACTCCTCGGGCACGCCCGTCAGATCGGGGTCCTCGTGCACGATGCGGTACAGCACGCCGTGCGAGGTCCCCTCGCCGAAGGCGGGCGAGCCGATCGCCGCGTAGGCGGCGACCTGGCCGAGCGCGAAGATGTCGGTCGCCGGGGTGACCTTGGCTCCGGCCGCCTGCTCGGGGGCCATGAAGGTCGGCGTGCCGACGGTGACGCCACTGCTGGTCAGCGAGGTGGCGTCGGCGGCGCGGGCGATACCGAAGTCGATGACGCGCGGGCCGTCGTCGGCGAGCAGCACGTTCGACGGCTTGAGGTCGCGGTGCACGATGCCCGCGCCGTGGATGACCTGAAGCGCCTCGGCTATCCCGGCGACGAGGAACAGCACCGTGGACACCGGCAGTTTGCCGTGCAGGCTGACCGACTCGGCGAGCGAGGGGCCGGGCACGTACGCGGTGGCCAGCCAGGGCGTACGGCCCTCCGGGTCGCTGTCGATGACGGGAGCGGTGTACAGGCCCTGCACCCGCTGGGCCGCCTTCACCTCCTGCCGGAAGCGGCGCCGGAACTCGGGGTCCTCACTGAACTCCGGCCTGATGATCTTGATGGCGACGGCCCTGCCGCCGGGCGTGTACGACAGGTACACCTTGCCCATGCCGCCGGAACCGAGTTTCGCACTCAGCCGGTAACCCGCGACCGAGGTCGGGTCATCGCCTTCAAGTGGCTTGAACACCCCTGCGGAATCCGCGCTATTCATCAACTATCGTCCCCCGGGCCCATTCAGGGCGGCGCTGTATGCCTGCACTCGACAGCGGTGACCTTATCGGAAGCGGCCAACGCCGCTACCCAGCTTGTGGGCGGTTAACCCGAATCCTTCACGTTCGCGCCCAGAGCATCACGCCAAACTGTGACGTCGAGGCTGATGTAGTCACTCGGGTCACCCACGGGAGCTGCGCCCTGGTAGGTGATCAGAGCCATGTCACCGGACGGGGCGAGCACGCAGATCCGCGACCCCACCCGCAGTTTGTCGAGGCCGATGGCCGGGGTGAAACGCGTGGTGGCCCGGCAGGCGGCGGCGGAGCCGAACTCGTTGTCCCTGAGCAGGACCAGCTTGCCGCCCGGCCCCGTGCGCACGCTTCCCGCACCGGCTTCCGGATGGTCGTAGGCGAAATCCCCGTCCGTGGAACGGGAGTTGTCGGGGCGCGGCGGGTCCGACGCGAGCGTCAGGTGGTAGCCGTCGGGGAGCGAGATGTCGTCGTAGTCGACGGCCTTCGGGTCGGTGACACCGGGCAGGTCGCCGCCGCGCGGCGGGTCCGTCGGCTCACCGGTGCCCCCGGACGGGGCGTCGGAGGGGTCCTTGGCGGGGTCCTTGGGCGAGTCTTCGGACGGGTCCCCGGGCGGGTCTTTCGCGTCGCCCGAGGGCTTGTTGTCGGGTTTCCCCGCGGGGTCAAGACCTCCCTCACCCTGGGACTGCCCGCCGTCGCCGTCGTCCTGGGTGAGGACGTACGCGCCGCCGCCGACCACGGCGACGACGAGCAGTGCGGCGGCCACCAGCGCGGTGAACCGCTTCCCGCCGCGGCGACCGGGGGTGGTCGGACCTCCCGGCGGGTCTCCCGCATGGGCGGCGGCGCCGAAGGCCGACGCGCCGAAGGCAGCGGGGCCGGTGACCTCGGGCGCCGCCCCGAACGCACCGGCGCCGCCCGCCGCCGCTTCCGGACCGCCCGTACCGGCCGCGCTGCCCGTACCGGCCGTGCTGACAGCGCCGGCTGGGACATCCGGCGGCGGGCCGAAGACGCCCGCGCCAGGACCGGCCGCGGCCGCCGCGTCGTCGCTTTCGTCCCGGTCCTCGTCCGTACGCCCGTCCGGCGCTTCCGACCGGCCGCCCGTGTCCGGGCCCGCACCGGTGTCGGCGTCGGCTGGCGCGTCGGCTGGCGCTGCCCGCCGGTCGGGGGCGCTCTCCCGTGCGAACGTCTCGTCGATGGGCGAGGCGCCCGGCGGCGCGGGCTGCGCCGCCCGGTTGCCGAGGGACGACGCCACCGCGCTCGGCAGCCAGTCGTCCGTCCGGCGCAGCTCGGCGCCCGGCGCGACGGCCCGGCACATCGCGATGATCTCGGCCGGGCCCGGCCGGTCGGCGGGCTCCTTCGCGAGGCAGCTGCCGATCAGTTCCCGCAGTTCCGCCGGGACGCCGCTGAGGTCGGGCTTCTTGTGGACGACGCGGTACAGGACGCCGTGCGGGGTGCCCTCGCCGAACGCCGGGGTGCCCGAAGCGGCGAAGCAGGCGACCTGGCCGAGGGCGAAGATGTCGGTGGCCTCCGTGATGACCGTGGCCTCCGCCTGCTCGGGGGCCATGAACGACGGGGTGCCGATGGTCATGCCGCTGCCGGTGAGCGAACTGGCGTCGGCGGCACGGGAGATGCCGAAGTCGATGACGCGCGGGCCGTCGGCGGCCAGCAGCACGTTGGACGGCTTGAAGTCGCGGTGCACGATGCCCGCCTCGTGCACGGCGGCGAGCGCCTCGGCCATCCCGGCGATGAGCAGCAGCACGGTGGGCACGGGCAGCGGCCCGTGGTCGGCGATCACCGACTGGAGCGAGGGCCCCGGCACGTAGGCGGTGGCGAGCCACGGGGTGTCCCCCTCGGTCTCACTGTCGATGACGGGGGCGGTGTACAGGCCGTGGACACGCTTGGCCGCCAGCACCTCCCGGCGGAAGCGGCTGCGGAACTCGGGGTCCTCGCTCAGGTCGGGCCGCACGACCTTGATCGCCACCGGACGCCCGGCCGGGGTGTACGAGAGGTAGACCTTGCCCATGCCGCCGGAGCCGAGCTTCGCGGCGAGCCGGTAGCCCGCGACCTGGCGCGGGTCGTTTTCCCCCAGCGCCTTGAAGACCTCAGCCACCTTCGTCCTCCCCCGTTCACGGCCGCACTCGCCCCGATCCCGGGGGCCCGGCTCCCCCTCCCCGGCGGCTGCCGGCAAGGTGCCCCCGGCCCCGAGGGCGGACGACGCCACTTCGACGTCAGACCCTAGCGGAGCGCCCGCCGCGTCTCCGGTCCGGCATGCGGTGCGGTAAGCAGTGCGCATGGCTACACAGGAGAGGCGGAATCCCGCCGTCGCGGTTCCCGTCACCGGTCTGATCCTCGCGGCGGGCGGTGGGCGGCGGCTCGGCGGGCGGCCGAAGGCCCTGCTGGACTACCGGGGGCGGCCGCTGGTGGAGCGGGCGGTGCGGGCGGTGCGGGCCGGTGGCTGCGCGCCGGTCGTGCACGTGGTGCTGGGGGCGGCCGCGGACGCGGTGCGTGAGCGCGCGGACCTCGCGGGGTGCGCCCTGGCCGACAACCCGGACTGGGAGACGGGCATGGGCTCGTCGCTGCGGGTGGGGCTCGGCTCGGTACGCGGCGCCGGGTGCGACGCGCACGCGCCTGAGGTGGCGGCGGGCGCGGGCGGGGGCGCGGCGTCGGCGGTGCTCGTGATGCTGGTGGACCAGCCGCTGATCGGGCCCGACGTGGTCGCCAGGGTGCTGGCGGCGCACCGTGCGGGGGCTTCGCTGGTGGCGGCGGCGTACGAGGGACGGCGCGGCCACCCGGTGCTCTTCGCGCGCGAGCACTGGACGGGGGTGACCGGCAGCGCCGCCGGGGACCGGGGGGCGCGCGACTTCCTCCGGGCGCACGCTGAAGAGGTGACGCTGGTCGAGTGCGGGGACATCGCGTCACCCGCCGACATCGACACCCCGGCGGACCTCGCGCTCCTGGAGTGCCCGCCGCCCGGCCGCGGCGCCGCCGCCGACGGGGACGGGCGGGGGCAGGCATGAGGGCGCGGTGGCGAGGTAGGTGGCACTGAGAGCCATCGTGTCGCCGCTGAGCGTCAGGAAGATTATCTCGACATCAACAAACCATTGAAGTTCCACCATAAGGAAACTATTCTCCACTGGTCAGAAGTACCGCAGACGTCAGACGGCGCCCGTGACCGCCTCCCGCCACCTCCGGCACCCAGTGCCGCGAGCGAGCGCGCGGACGGCCGGACGGGCACCGCCCGCTGAAGGAGTGACAGCTCATGTCCGCACCAGCGCCGTCCCCGCTGGCCGTCGTCGAAGCGAGCCCGGAGCACAGCCCGGCCCGGCAGGAAGAGGTCCTCACCGAAGCGGCTCTCGCCTTCCTCACCGCGCTGCACCAGCGGTTCACCCCGCGCCGCGACGAACTCCTCGTGCTGCGCGCCGCGCGCCGCGCCGAGATCGCCCGCACCAGCACTCTGGACTTCCTGCCGGAGACCGCCCACATCCGGTCCGGTGACTGGAAGGTCGCCCCGGCGCCCGCCGCGCTCAACGACCGCCGCGTGGAGATCACCGGCCCCACCGACCGGAAGATGACCATCAACGCGCTCAACTCGGGCGCCAGGGTGTGGCTGGCGGACTTCGAGGACGCCTCGGCTCCCACCTGGGAGAACGTCATCTCCGGCCAGCTGAACCTGATCGACGCCTATGAGCGCCGTATCGACTTCACCAGCCCCGAGGGCAAGACGTACGCCCTGCGCCCCGCCGACGAGCTCGCGACCGTCGTGATGCGGCCGCGCGGCTGGCACCTGGAGGAGCGCCACCTGCGCATCGGGGAGCGGGCCGTGCCGGGCGCGCTCGTCGACTTCGGCCTGTACTTCTTCCACAACGCCCAGCGCCTGCTCGACCTCGGCAAGGGCCCGTACTTCTATCTCCCGAAGACCGAGTCGCACCTGGAGGCCCGCCTCTGGAACGACGTCTTCGTCTTCGCGCAGGAGTACATGGGCATCCCGCACGGCACCATCCGCGCCACGGTCCTGATCGAGACGATCACCGCCGCGTACGAGATGGAGGAGATCCTCTACGAGCTGCGCGACCACGCCGCCGGGCTGAACGCGGGCCGCTGGGACTACCTGTTCTCGATCGTGAAGAACTTCCGGGACGGCGGCGCCTCGTTCGTGCTGCCGGACCGCAACGCCGTGACGATGACGGCCCCGTTCATGCGCGCCTACACCGAACTGCTGGTCCGCACCTGCCACAAGCGGGGCGCGCACGCGATCGGCGGCATGGCCGCCTTCATCCCCTCGCGCCGTGACGCCGAGGTCAACAAGGTCGCCTTCGAGAAGGTCAAGGCGGACAAGGACCGTGAGGCGGGCGACGGCTTCGACGGCTCGTGGGTGGCCCACCCCGACCTGGTCCCGGTGGCGCGGGCCTCCTTCGACGCCGTGCTCGGCGACAAGCCGCACCAGAAGGACCGGCTGCGCGAGGATGTGCGCGTCACCGCGGCCGAGCTGATCGACATCGCCTCGCTGGACGCGCGGCCGACGTACGAGGGGCTGCGCAACGCCGTGCAGGTCGGCATCCGCTACATCGAGGCGTGGCTGCGGGGCATGGGCGCGGTCGCCATCTTCAACCTGATGGAGGACGCGGCGACCGCGGAGATCTCCCGCTCGCAGATCTGGCAGTGGATCAACGCGGGCGTCGAGTTCGACAACGGCGAGCGGGCGACGGCGGAACTGACGCGGAAGATCGCCGCCGAGGAACTGGACGCCATCCGTGCGGAGACCGGCGCCGAGGCGTTCGCCGCGGGCGCCTGGCAGCAGGCGCACGATCTGCTGCTGCGGGTCTCCCTCGACGAGGACTACGCCGAGTTCCTGACGCTCCCCGCGTACGAACTCCTCGACTGACGCCGCCTCCCGCCGGCCCGCACCGGCGGGGACGCGTGCGTGACGAGAGCCTGGCGGTGCGGCCCCCACGTGGTCCGCACCGCCAGGCCGCTTCAGGGCGAGGCGGTCAGAGACGCTGCCAGAGCGCCGGGGCGCTCACGGGGTCCCAGCCCTGCTGGGCCTGGTGACCCTGGAGGCAGCGGTAGCCGGCGCCGCCGTAGGTGACCTGGTCGCCCGCCTTGTAGACGGTGCCCGCCGCCCACGTCCCGCCGGGCTCGCCCGGGTCGTCCGGGTCCGTCGTGGTCTTCAGGATGAGGCTGTAGCCCTGGAGCAGCGGGTTGATCGGCTGGTGGTAGGTGGTGCCACCGCTGCGGCAGTTGCCGGAGCCGCCTGAGGTCACGCCCTGCGCCTGGCTTCCGGAGATGTACGAGCCCCCGGAGTCGCCCGGCTCGGCGCAGACGGACGTCCGCGTCACGCCGCTGATGGTGCCCTCGGGGTAGGTGACGCTGGTGTTGTGCTGCTGGATCGTGCCGCAGTGCCAGCCCGTGGTGGAGCCCGAACGGCAGATCGCCGCGCCGACGGGGGACTGTGTGGACCCGGTGACCTGGACGTTGCCGCCCTGTCCCGCCACGTAGGGTGTCGCGGTCCAGTTCGTGTTGGTCGCGACCCAGGCGGTGTCCCGGCCGGGGAAGGTGGACGCCTGGAAGGTGCCCTGCGCGACCTGGTTGGAGCCCTTGGTCGTGGTCCCCGCCCGGCCGCAGTGACCGGCGGTGGCGAAGCCCTGCTGGGTGCCGCTGGTGACGGCGAAGCCGACGGAGCAGCGTCCGCCGCTGCCCATGTAGTACGCGTCGCCGCCCCGGATGTCGTAGAGCGGACGGGGCCGTTCGGCTGTCGTCTGGACACGGACGAGGTCGCGGTCGGCGCCGCTGGCCGCGATGAACGACCGGGCCGCCGACTGCTTCACCGAGCCCACGACGACCGCGTTCGCGCGGGTGTCGACGTACCAGACGGGGGCGTCGACGGACGCGCTGGCGGTGGCCGCGCGGTCCAGCTTCGCCTTGGCCGCCTCCAGTTCGGCGAGGGTGTGCGCGACCAGCTCGGCGCGCGCTCCTCTCGCGGTGATCAGCGGGAGGTCGGCGCGGTCCGTTGTCGCCACGGTGAGGGTCGCCGAGTCGGCGCCGCTCACCCAGGCACCGGCGAAGTCGCCGCCGATGGCCAGTCGCAGGCTGCCCGCCAGGGCGCCCGCATCAGCCTCGTTGACCAGCCGGTCCTTGGCCTGGGACGCGGTGAGGCCGAGGTCGCGCCGCATCGCCTGGAGCAGTTGGGGAGAGGTGTCGGCGACGCGCAGGGTCTCGGCCGCTGTGGGGGGCGCGGCCGGTTCGGCTGACTGGGCGGAGGCCGTACCGGGGAGCACGGACAGGACGAGCGCGCCGACCGCGGCTATCGCCGCGCACGCGGTTTTCGCGTGTCTGTAAGGCACGTGTCGGTGGGGCATGAGGGATCTCCTCGGTTTCGGTGGGGAGGTGCCGAAACCGTAGGTGGCGCGATCTGCCCCGCAGAAGATGCCAGTTATCCCCCTGGCTCACGCTATGGATGGCGCGGGCGCCCAGTCCGGCGTGCGGGGCCGTGGCGCGCTCGGCCGTCGTGCGGCCAGCCACGCGGCGTAACTGTCGCTGCGGGCGACGGCGTCGGTGTGCGCGGCGCGGACGTGTGCCAGGACGCCGGGAGCGGCGCCCGCGGCGGGGGCGCGGGGGTCCCAGCCCAGCAGGTGCCGCCAGACCAGCGGGGTGCCCGCCAGTGGTCGGGTCACCAGCCCCGGGGTGGTGGGGAGGGTCGCGCGGCAGAGTCCGACGGCGCGGCCGACCTGGACGAGGTGGACACACGAGGCGGTGTCGGTCTCGTAGACGCGGGAGGGGGTGAAACCGGCGCGCGAGCAGGCGGCGGTGAAGCACTCGGCGAAGCAGCCGTCGCCGGGGACGTCCGTCCACGCCTCCGCGGCCAGCGCGGCCAGTTCGACCTCTGGCTGTGCGGCCAGCGGGTGGTCCACGGCGAGCATGACGAAGACGGGGTCGGTGGCGATCTCCCGCCACACCAGCCGCTGCGTCTCGGGCGGCGCGCTGTCCCCGCAGGCGCCGATCAGCGCGTAGCCCAGCCGTCCGTCGGCCACCGCCGTGGCGATCTCCCGCTCGGACCAGGAGGTGTGGGTGGTCACCGGCGCGCCGGGGTGCGCGGCGGCGAGCCGGTCCACCACCCCGCCCAGCAGCGGCCCGTGGGTGCCGCCGAGCCGGAAGGCGAGTGCCTCCCCCTGGGTGCGGGCGAACCGGACGGCGTCCCGCTGGAGTTCGCCCACGGCGGGCAGGACGATCCGGGCGCGGTCCAGTACGAAGTCACCGAGCGCGGTGGTCCGTACGCCGTGCCGCCCGCGCTCGAACAGCCTGCCGCCCAGGGCGCGTTCGATGCGCTTGAGCTGTGCGCTCAGAGCGGGCTGGGCGAGGCCGAGCGCGACGGCGGCCTTCGTGAGGCTGCCCGCTTCGGCTATCGCCCGGATCGCCTTCAGGTGCCGCGTCTCCAGGTCCATGCTGTGAGCTTGGGCCTTCACGGCCACGGGGACAATACCCTGGTCCAGACCAGTCGGTGGCGTGGGTTCCCCGTCCCGCCACGCCCTCAGTGACCGACCGGCACCACCTGGGGTGGCACCTCCCCCGGCTCGGTGGCCTGCGGGGCCGGTTGCTTCCCCAGGTGATTGAAGGCCAGGTTGAGGACGACGGCGACGATGCAGCCCGTGCTGATGCCGGAGTCGAGGACGACCAGCAGGTCGTCGGGGAAGGCGTGGTAGAAACCGGGCGCGGCGATGGGGATGAGGCCGACGCCGACGGCAGCGGCGACGATCAGCGCGTTCTCGCCCTCGTCCAGGGCGGCGGAGGCGAGCGTCTGGATGCCGCTGGCGGCGACCGAGCCGAACAGCACGATGCCCGCGCCGCCGAGCACCGGCAGCGGGACCAGCGAGATGACGGACGCGGCCACCGGACACAGGCCGAGCAGGATCAGGATGCCGCCGCCGGTGGCGACGACGTAGCGGCTGCGGACCTTCGTCATCGCGACCAGGCCGATGTTCTGTGCGAAGGCGCTGGTGGCGAAGCCGTTGAAGAAGGGGCTGAGGGCGGTGCCGAGGGTGTCCGCGCGCAGCCCGCCCTCCAGGGTCTTCTCGTCGGCGGGGCGGCCGACGATCTGGCCGAGCGCCAGCATGTCCGCGGTGGACTCGGTCATGCAGACGAGCATGACCACGCACATGGAGATGATCGCGGCGACCTGGAACTGCGGGCCGCCGAACTCGAAGGGGGTGGGGAAGCCGACGACGTCGGCGTTACGGATGCCGTCGAGGCTGGTGAGGCCGAAAGGGATGGCGATGAGGCTGCCGATGATGAGCCCCAGCAGGATGGAGATCTGCTGGAGGAAGCCGCGCAGCACGCGTCGCAGCACCAGCACGATGACGAGGGTGGCGGCCGCCATCGCGATGTACTTCGGCTCACCGTAGTCGTCGGCTCGCGCGTTGCCGCCCTGCGCCCAGTTGAAGGCGACGGGCAGCAGCGATATGCCGATCAGCGTGATGACCGTGCCGGTGACGACGGGCGGGAAGAAGCGGACGAGCTTGCAGAAGTACGGGGCGAGCAGGAAGCCGAGCACACCGGCGACGATGGTGGCGCCGAAGATGACGGGCATCGCGTCGTCAGGACCCGCCGACTTCCCGATGGCGATCATGGGGGTGACGCCCGCGAAGGAGACGCCGTTGACGAACGGCAGCCGGGCGCCTATGCGCCAGAAGCCGAGGGTCTGGAGGAGGGTGGCGATGCCCGCCGTGAAGAGGCTGGCACCGATGAGGAAGGTCGTCTCGACCGCGGTGAGTCCCACGGCCGGGCCGATGATCATCGGCGGGGCCACCACACCCGCGTACATGGCGGCCACGTGCTGGAGCCCGCTGGTGAACATCTTCAGGGGCGGGAGCGTCGCGTCGACTGGATGGGTCCGGTCGCCGATCTGCTCTTCCCCCGCTGGCAAGGGAGCTGCGGTGTTCTTGCGAAACCTGGGCGCTGACGCCACGTCGGTTCCTCCTGTCGATTTTCACGTCGCTGCGGACGCGGCTTCAGGGAGGCGTTGCGGGGAGTGCGGGTGCGGGGTCGTGCGCGATGCGGGTACGGGGCGAGGCGAGCGGCGCTGGTGGCGTGCGGTACGTCGGCCGGAGGCGGCGCGGCGGTCCCGGGTGCGGGACGTCGGCCGGGCACGGAGCGGTGGTCCCGGGGTACGGGACCGTCCCGGGAGCGCGGGCCTTGCGTCCGCGCCCCCGGGTACGGCGCTTACGGACCCTCGCGGGTCCGTAAGCCCGGCTGAGGGCCGTCCCCCTCAGCCGAGTCTTGAGGTGTGCGGGGTGCGCCGCGTGCGGGTGGTACGCGGCGCGCCCGCGGACGGGGCGTCTCCGCCCGGACTGCCGGGGCGGAGGGTGGTGCTGCCGTGAGCCGCCCGGGAACCGGCCCGTGGATCGCCGGGGCGGCTCACGGTCTGTCAGCTCGCGGCGATACGGGCGAGGCGCTGTGCCTGCTCCCGCGCGCCGCGTGCGATGGCTTCCTCGTCAGCGGTGATCAGATGGCCGTCCTCGACCACCGGCACGCCGTTGACCAGCGACAGGGTGATCGGTGCCGCCGCGCCGAAGACGAGCGCGGCGACGGGGTCGGCGATCGACGAGTGGCCGATGCCGTCGAGCTTCCACAGCACGAGGTCGGCGAGCTTACCGGTCTCGATGGAGCCGATCTCCTGCGCCCGGCCGAGTACCTGGGCGCCGCCGTAGGTGCCGAGCCGCAGCGCCTGCCGGGCGTTGAGCGCCTTCTCGCCACCCGCGAGGCGGTGGATGAGCAGGGCGTTGCGGAGTTCGGTGTGCAGTTCGCCGGACTCGTTGGAGGCGGTGCCGTCCACCCCGAGGCCGACGGGGACGCCCGCGCGCAGCATGGCGGGGACGCGGGCGGTGCCTGCGGCGAGCCGCGCGTTGGAGGACGGGCAGTGGGCGACGCCGGTGCCGGTGCGGGCGAACGCCTCGATGTCGGAGTCGTTCATGTGGACGCAGTGCGCCATCCACACGTCGTCGCCGAGCCAGCCAGTGGACTCGAAGTAGTCGGTGGGGCCCATCCCGAACAGCTCCTTGCAGAACTGTTCCTCCTGCACCGTCTCCGACCCGTGGGTGTGCAGCCGTACGCCCTTGCGGCGGGCCAGCACGGCGGCTTCCCGCATGAGTTCGGTGGAGACCGAGAACGGGGAGCACGGAGCGACGCCGACGCGCAGCATCGAGTCGAAGGACGCGTCGTGGTGGGTGTCGATCGCCTCTTCGGTGGCGATCAGCGCCGCTTCGGTGGTCTCGACGGCGAAGTCCGGCGGCAGGCCGCCGTCCGAGGTACCCCGGTCCATCGAGCCGCGGGTGGGGCTGAACCGTACGCCCATCTCGCGGGCGGCCCTGATCTCGGCGCCGAGCAGATCGCCCGCGCCGTGCGGGAAGACGTAGTGGTGGTCCATCGCCGTGGTGACGCCGCCGCGGACCATCATCGCCAGGGAGCCGCGCGCGGCCTCGTAGACCATCGGCTCGTCGATGCGCGCCCAGGTGGGGTACAGCGCGACGAGCCAGTTGAAGAGGTTGGCGTCCTGCGCGAGGCCCCGGGTGATCCACTGGTAGAAGTGGTGGTGGGTGTTGATGAGGCCCGGGGTGAGCAGGTGCCCGGTGCCGTCCACCCGGCGGACCTGGCCCGCCGGCTGGTCCGGGGCGGCTCCCGCGCCGACCGACTCGATGCGGTTGCCCGCGATGACGACATGGCCCGAGGCGTACTCGGTGTCCTGGGCGTCGACGGTCGCGATGGCGCAGTTCTCGATGACGACGCGGGTTTCCGCGCTCGCGCCGCCCGCCGTGGGGGACGGGCCTGACGATGGGGCTGCCGGTGCTGCCATGGGTGCTTCCTCGTGGTGTCTAGGCGGTGCGGGCACGGCAGGGCCCTGGGAGATTTGAGTGCCGGGGCACGGCCCGGCGGCTGACAGGACCGCCGGGCCCGGTGTGCCCTGGGTGCCGAGATGAGGAACGAGCTGCTGGTGGGGGCTGAAGCGGGGGGTGCGGGTCCGCCTCCCCGCGCCACCGGGACGCGGCGCGGGGATCACTCGGCGGGAGGCCGTTGATCAGGTTTTGGTGATCAGGAGTTGATGATCAGAGGTTGGTGATGTCCATGGGGATCGCGGGGGTGACGCCGTCCCGCAGGATGGTCGCTTCTATCAGGCCGTACGGGCGGTCGGCCGCGAAGTACACCTCGTTGTCGTTCTTGAGCCCGAAGGGCTCAAGGTCCACCAGGAAGTGGTGCTTGTTCGGCAGCGAGAGACGGATCTCGTCCACCTCCTGGCGGCTGTTGATGACCCGGGAGCCCATTTGGTAGAGAGTCTGCTGGAGGGAGAGGCTGTACGTCTCGGCGAACGCCTGGAGCAGGTGCTTGCGGGCCTCCGCGTAGGCGCGCTCCCACTGCGGCATCCGGTCCGCGTCGCTGGTCCAGTTGTAGCGCCAGCAGGCGTGTACCTCGGTGGCCAGGATGCGGTCGTACGCCTCCTGGAGCGTCGTGTACTTGTCCTTGACGTAGCCCCAGAACTCCGAGTTGGTGGAGTTCATGACGGTGAGGTCCTTCAGACCGGCCAGGATCTCCCAGGTCTCGCCGTCGTAGGTGATCTGGGCGGTGCGGGTCTCCTGGCCCTTGCGGACGAAGGAGTGCTTGACCTCGTCGGCGCCGATGAAGCGGGAGTTGCCGTCGGAGGTCTCGACGCGCTCCCAGGCGTACTCCTCGACGCGGATGCGCGCCGTACTGATCGCCGGCTGGCTCTCGACGAAGTGCCGCGCGAGGTGGATGCCGAACTGCTCGGCCGACTCGATCCCGTGCTCCTTGGCGAAGGCGTACACGGTGTTCTTGGTGGTGTCGGTGGGCAGGACGTTCGCGTTGCTGCCCGAGAGGTGGACCTCGTCCATGTCGCCGGAGAGGGCGACCGAGACATTGAGGTCCTTGATGTGGTGCGTGGCACCGTCCCGCGTGATCTTGACGACACGGTTCTCGGCCTTGCCGTACTGGTTCTGGCCGAGCATGACGGGGCCCCGGCGAGCGGCCCCGGAGTGTGCGGCGGCCACGCGGCCGGCCGGGTATGAAGCGGACATGTCGGTGCTAGCTCCCTCGGTATACGGAGTAGCCGAACGGGTTGAGCAGCAGCGGTACGTGGTAGTGCTCGCCCGGCGTGACGGCGAACGTGATCGCCACCTCCGGGAAGAAAGCTCCGCTGTCCCTTACGCGGGGGGCGTCCTGCTGTGCCTCGGCTGTCGTGCTGGCGAAACTCTCAGTGGCTTTCGTACTGGCGAAGTACGGCTCGACCTCGAAGAAGAGCCGTACGTGGGTCACGCCCTCCGGCAGGGCCGGGAGGTCTTTGCAGCGCCCGTCCGCGTCCGTCTTCGACGCGCCGTGCGCCGTCCACCCGCCCTCGGCGGAGGTCCGTACGGACAGCTCGACGCTGACTCCCTCGGCGGGCCTGCCGACGCTGGTGTCAAGGATGTGCGTGGACACCGAGGCGGTGTTCTCGCTGCTCATGCGGCGGCTCCTTCGCTTGCGCCGTCGGCCACGAGGCGGGCCAGCCGGATGCGGTTGATCTTGCCCAGCTCCGTGCGCACGATCTCGCGCTCACGTTCCGGTGTGTTGTCGATCCGGTGAAGGACCGCGTCCCGCATCCGCTCGCCGGTCAGGCCGGTGGCGCAGATCAGGAAGACGTGCCCGAACCTCTCCTGGTAGGCCAGGTTGAGTTCGAGCATCTCGTCCTTGAGCTCCTCCGAGGCTCCCGCCATGCCGCGCTGCTCGCGCGAGGAGGTGGGGTCGCCCGGGACGGGGCGGCCGATCGGCGGATGCCCGGCCATGGCCTCGGCCAGGTCGTCCGCGGTGAGCCGCGCCAGGGCGGCGTCGCCTGCCGCGAGAAGGTCCTCGGCGGTGGCGTACGGCCGCCGCGCGAGGACGGCGTCCCCCCACGCCCGGCTGGCACACACCTCGTGCAGGGCGGCCGAGGCCACGCTGTCCTCTGCGGCGTTGAACCGGGCGAGGCCCGGTGCCGGACTCGACGTCACGGGAGCCTCCGTGGCTTGGGTAGGGGTATGACTGTGGTGTCGCTGTGATGACCGTGTGGCTGTGGTGGTGCTCGTGGTGACGCGTGTGGCGCACTGACGGGCACGGTGACCGGGAGCCGGCCGCGTGGCGACATGTGCGGTGCACATGGCCGCACGCTGGACGTCTCCGGACGTGTCCTGGGCCTGCTCATCCTGGACGTGCTTGCGGATAGCTAAGTCCTTACGCCACACGCCGTCAACACTTTGTTGAAATTGATGTGGCGAAGAAACCGCCATCCGGAAAACCCGGACGGCGGTCTGGTCCTGCGTGTGCCGTAGTGCGGCTAGTCGCCGCTCTTACTGGCGTTTTCCCTGTTCAGGTAGTTGTAGACGGTGAAGCGGCTCACCCCGAGCGCGCCCGCGACCGTCTCCACGCCGTGCCGCACGGAAAACGCCCCGCGCGACTCCAGAATGCGTACGACCGACTGCTTTGCCTTCCGGTCGAGGCCGGAGAGCGGCATCCCGTGCCGCCGCTCCAGCTCGGCGAGGATGTGGTCGAGCGAGTCGGACAGATGCGGCAGCCGTACGGCGAGCAACTCCTGACCTTCCCAGGACAGCACGACGTCGTCGCCCTCGGCACGGCTCGGCGGCACCATCTCGCCACCCATGGCGTCCACCAGCGGCTTGACCGCGGCGATGAACGGGTGATCCCCGACCTCGGTCACGCCTCACCCTCCCCGATGACGTTGACCTGCACCGACACCCGGGTGGCACCGGCTTCGAGGGAGCGGCGCAGCAGCGCGTCCACCGCGCCGAGCACGGCCTCCGACCGCCCCTCGGCGGTATTGCCGAACGGGCCGACATCAACGGCGTCGAGATCGGCGGCGTGGACGACCTCACGGGCCACCACCGCGTGCGGCGGGGCCTCGTCCAGGTCAAACGGCTCGGTGGTGAATTCAACCCTGAGTCTCACCCGGCCAACCTACTGCGCCCGGCCGGAAATCCCTCAGCCCTACTTGACAGCCCGCGCGCACCGCATGCAATCTTCCATAAGACAGAATCACACTTCCGCAATACGGAAAACTTCGAGTCTTCGACGCTCGGGAACGACGACCGGCCCCGGGAAGCACCGAAGACGCCGAAGACACAGACCAGGCGGAATAATGAGCGATGGAAGGAGTGCTCCAGATGGCTCTCCCTGAGACCGGTGGCGCCGGCACCCGCTTCGACGTCAACCTCTCGATCCTCTTCACGGAGTTCCCGCTGCTGGAGCGCCCGGCCGCAGCGGCGGCCGCCGGCTTCACCGCGGTCGAGCTGTGGTGGCCCTGGGTGGACTCGGCCACCCCCGAGCAGGCCGAACTGGACGCGCTGCGGCACGCGTTGAACGACGCGGGCACCCAGCTCATCGGCCTGAACTTCTACGCCGGACAGCTGCCGGGTCCCGACCGGGGCGCGCTCTCCGTCCCCGGCGAGGAGTCGGACCGCTTCCGCGCGAACATCGACGTCGCCGTCGGCTTCGCCGAGTCGCTGGGCTGCACCGCGCTCAACGCGCTCTACGGCAACCGCGTCGACGGCGTGGACCCCCGCGCCCAGGACGCCCTCGCGCTGGAGAACCTGGTGCTCGCGGCCGAGGCCGCCGACCGGATCGGCGCCACCTTGCTGATCGAGGCGCTGAACGCGCCGGAGTCCCCGAAGTGCCCGATCGTCAGCGCCCTCAAGGCCATCGAGGTCGTGGACGCCGTGAACGCCACGACCGGCCTGGGCAACGCCAAGTTCCTGATGGACCTGTACCACCTGTCCATGAACGGCGAGGACCTGCACCAGGTCATCGACCGCTACACGGCCAAGACCGGCCACGTGCAGATCGCCGACAACCCGGGCCGCGGCGCCCCCGGCACGGGGTCGCTCCCGCTGGGCGAGCTGCTGGAACGCCTGACCAAGGCCGGTTACGAGGGCTGGGTCGGCCTGGAGTACAAGGCTCCCGGCGCGACGGCGGACAGCTTCTCCTGGCTCCCCGCCGAGGCCCGCCCGGCCCGGTAGGCCCGTCGATCCTGGTGGGCCCGCCCGGCCCGGTGGACCCGCCCGGCAGGGCAGCCGCCCGTAGGGGGGGGCGGGCTCCCGGCTCCCACTCCGCAGCCGCGCGCCCCGGCCCATCCCGCCGCCGGGGCCCGGCTCGCCCCACCACTCGGGGCCCGGCCTCCCCGCCCGCGACCTCTCCCGGTCCGACCACGCCCGGAGACGGTCCGGCGCCCGCACCCGCACCCGCACCCGCACCCGCACCCGCAAACGACCTCATCGAGAGGACGCCATGAGCACTACCGCACTTCCGAAGATCGCCTGGATCGGCCTGGGAATCATGGGCTCTCCCATGTCCGAGAACCTGGTCAAGGCCGGATACCCCGTCACCGGCTACACGCTGGAGCGGGACAAGCTCGACCGCCTCGCCGCGGCCGGCGGCACCGCCGCCGGGTCGATCGCCGAAGCCGTCGCCGACGCCGACATCGTGATCACCATGGTCCCGGCCTCCCCGCAGGTCGAGGCCATCGCGTACGGCCCCGAGGGGATTCTGGAGAACGCCAGGTCCGGCGCGCTGCTGATCGACATGTCGTCCATCACCCCGCAGACCTCCGTCGATCTGGCCAAGGCCGGGGCGGCCAAGGGCCTCCGGGTCCTGGACGCGCCCGTGTCCGGCGGCGAGGCGGGGGCCATCGAGGCGGTCCTCTCCATCATGGTCGGCGGCGAGCAGGCCGACTTCGACGCCGCCAAGCCCGTCCTCGACGTCCTCGGCAAGACCATCGTGCGCTGCGGCCCGGCCGGTTCCGGCCAGACCGTGAAGGCCGCCAACCAGCTGATCGTCGCCGTCAACATCCAGGCGTGCGCCGAGGCCGTGGTCTTCCTGGAGAAGTCCGGCGTGGACCTCACCGCCGCACTCGACGTGCTGAACGGCGGCCTCGCGGGCTCCACCGTGCTGACGCGGAAGAAGGACAACTTCCTGCGGCGCGACTTCGCCCCGGGCTTCCGGATCGATCTGCATCACAAGGACATGGGCATCGTCACCGACGCCGCCCGCAATGTCGGCGCCGCCCTCCCGGTCGGCGCGGTCGTCGCCAACCTGGTCGCCTCGCTGCGCGCCCAGGGCGACGGCGGCCTTGACCATTCCGCGCTGCTGCGCGGTGTTGAGCGGCTGTCCGGCCAGAAGGTGGAGAACTGACGCCATGACCTCCGTCAAGATGCCCGCCATGCAGGCGGCCGTGAAGATCATGAAGGATGAGGGCGTCGATGTCGCCTTCGGGTGCCCCGGCGCCTCGATCCTGCCGCTGTACAAGGCGATGGAACAGGTGGGCGGGATCGAGCACCTGACGGTCCGCCACGAAGAGGGCGCGACCCACATGGCCGACGGGTGGGCCCGTACCAACGGCAAGGTCGGCGTCGCGATAGCCACCTCGGGCCCCGGCGGCACCAACTTCATCACCGGCCTCTACACCGCGCAGGCCGACTCCATCCCGATGATCTGCATCGCGGGTCAGGCCGTCTCCACCAAGCTCCACCAGGAGGCGTTCCAGGCCGTCGACATCGTCGAGATCGCCAAGCCGGTCACCAAGTGGGCCGTGCAGGTCAAGGAGGCCGCGCAGATCCCGTGGGTCTTCCGGGAGGCGTTCCGCGTCGCCCGCGAGGGCCGTCCGGGGCCCGTCCTCATCGACATCCCGTCCGACATCGCCAACCGTGAGATCTGGTACGACGCGGAGATCGACGCCCCGCTGCCCATCCAGGCCGTCGAGCCGCACCTGCCGCGCGTCGAGGCCGCTCTCGACCTGCTGCTGGCGGCGAAGAGGCCGCTGATCCTGGCCGGAGGCGGGGTCATCCTCGCCGACGCGTCGGAGGAGCTGCGCGAGCTGGTGGAGTACCTGCGGGTGCCGTTCCAGGTCACCCTGATGGGCAAGGGCTGCATCGAGGACGACCACGAGCTGAACTTCGGCACCACCGGCATCCAGACGTCGCAGAAGTACGCCAACGCGTCCTTCCTGGAGTCGGACTTCGTGCTCGCCGTCGGCGCCCGCTTCGGCGACCGGCACACCGGCGCCAACGTGGACGTCTACCGGGGCGAGCGGAAGTTCGTGCACGTGGACATCGAGTCCGGCCAGCTCGGCCGGGTCTTCGAGCCCGACCTCGGCATCGTCTCCGACGCCAGGCTGTTCCTGCGGGCGCTGCTCGACGCCGCCAGGCGCCGCGCGGTGCGGCCCGAGGTCGGCGGCTGGATCGAGCACTGCCAGGAGCTCAAGCGGACCCTGGTCCGCCGGGAGGACTTCGACGACATCCCGGTCAAGGCGCCGCGCGTCTACAAGGAGATCAACGAGATCTTCGACGAGGACACGTACTTCGTCACCGCCATCGGCCTCTACCAGATCTGGGGCGGCCAGCACCAGCTCGCGCACAAGCCGCGCCGCTACCAGGTCTGCGGCCAGGCGGGGCCCCTCGGCTGGGAGGTGCCCGCCGCGATCGGCGTCAAGAAGGCGCTGGAGGGCATGGGCCGGGGTGACACCGAAGTGGTGGGCATCGTCGGCGACTACGGCTTCCAGTACATGGTGGAGGAGCTGGCCGTCGCGGCACAGTACAACGTGCCGTACGTGCTGATCATGCTCAACAACGAGTACCTGGGGCTGATCCGGCAGGCGTCGATCGGCTACGACATGAACTACCAGGTCGACATCCACTACGACGAGACCGGCGCCGACAACGTCAAGCTGATGGAGGCGTACGGCTGTTCCGGCCGCCGCGTCAGCGACCCGGCCGAGATCCGCGCCGCGATCGAGTGGGCCCGCAAGGAGGCCGTCTCGACCTCCCGCCCGGTGCTCGTCGAGGTGATGATCGAGCGCGAGGCGAACACCCCGCACGGCCCGAACATCGACGCCGTCAAGGAGTTCGAGCCCGCTCCGGGCGCGTAGTCCCGCTCCGGGCGCGTCAGCCCGGCTCCAGGGGCGTGAGCCCGCTCCGGCGGACGCGGCCCCTCCCAGATCCCGGGCGGCGGTGGCGCTGACAACTGTCCTGTCGCGCCCAGGCGCCACCGCCGTCCGGAACTCTCACCACCACTTTCAACAAACTGTTGACGTCCGCTGGAGCGCTCCCTACGCTCCAGCATGCGGAAGCAGGCCGCTCCAGCATGCGGAAAGAAGTTTTCGCGTCACCCGTACGGAAGGTCACCATGTCGAAGCCCACATCGACGCCGCGCCGCCTCACCACGGAGTCGGGCGCCCCGGTCGCCGACAACCAGAACTCCGCCACCGCCGGCGTCGGTGGCCCGCTCCTGCTCCAGGACCAGCACCTCCTGGAGAAGCTCGCCCGGTTCAACCGGGAGCGCATCCCGGAGCGTGTCGTGCACGCCCGCGGCTCGGGCGCCTACGGCTACTTCGAGGTGACCGACGACGTCACCGGCCTCACCCGCGCCGCCTTCCTCGGCACCATCGGCAAGCGCACCGAGGTCTTCGCCCGCTTCTCCACCGTCGCGGACAACCTCGGTGGCGCCGACGCCGTCCGTGACCCGCGCGGCTTCGCGGTGAAGTTCTACACCGAGGAAGGCAACTACGACCTCGTCGGCAACAACACGCCGGTCTTCTTCATCAAGGACCCGCTGAAGTTCCCCGACTTCATCCACTCGCAGAAGCGCGACCCGTTCACCGGCATCCAGGAGCCCGACAACGTCTGGGACTTCTGGGCGCACGCCCCCGAGGCCACCCACCAGGTCACCTGGCTGATGGGCGACCGGGGCATCCCCGCCTCGTACCGGCACATGAACGGCTACGGCTCGCACACCTACCAGTGGACGAACGCCGACGGGGAGGCGTTCCTCGTCAAGTACCACTTCAAGACCAACCAGGGCATCCGCTGCCTGTCCTCCGGGCAGGCGGCCGAACAGGTCGGCCAGGACGCCAACAGCCACCAGCGGGACCTGGTGCAGTCCATCGAGCGGGGCGTCTGCCCGTCGTGGACCCTGCACGTTCAGGTCATGCCCGCCGCGGACGCCGCCGGTTACCGTTTCAACCCGTTCGACCTCACCAAGGTGTGGCCGCACGCCGACTACCCGCTGCGGCGCGTGGGCCGGCTCGTGCTCGACCGCAACCCGGAGAACGTGTTCGCCGAGGTCGAGCAGGCGGCGTTCTCCCCCAACAACTTCGTGCCCGGCATCGGCCCGTCCCCGGACAAGATGCTCCAGGGACGGCTGTTCGCCTACGCCGACGCGCACCGCTACCGGCTCGGCGTCAACCACACCCAGCTCGCGGTCAACGCGCCCCGGGCGACCGAGGCCGACAACTACGGCCGCGACGGGCTGATGGCCGCCAACCCGGGCGGGCGGTACGCGAAGAACTACGAGCCCAACTCGTACGACGGGCCTGTGCAGAGCGACCAGCCACTGTCCGCTCCCCTGCCGGTCTCCGGCCACACCGGCACCCACGAGGCCCCCGCGCACACCAAGGACGACGACTTCTTCCAGGCCGGGGAGCTCTACCGGCTGATGTCCGAGGACGAGAAAGGCCGCCTCGTCGCCAACATCGCCGGCGGCCTCTCCCAGGTCAGCCGCGACGACGTGATCGAGAAGAACCTCGCCCACTTCCACGCCGCCGACCCGGAGTACGGCGCACGCGTCGAGGCGGCCGTCCGCACACTGCGCGAGGGCTGAGCCGCACCACGTACGCGGCCTGCCGCTCAGCCGGCCGCACCACGACCCCGTCCGGCGGCACGAATGTCCTGTCGCGCCTTTCTCGTGCCGTCGGACGGCACCAACATCCACAGACACCAAACATCCCGCGGAGGGTGCCGTGTGGGGACCGGACGTCACCCGCACTCGGCACCCCGCGCACCGCGCGTCGCTTTGCGCCCCACGCGTCACATACCCGGGCGATGGTCACACCGCCCAGGTGTCCGAACACGGCTGAAACTGTCGCGGTCTCTCCCCAACGTCCGACACATCGTGGACCATAGACCCCGTACTCGTTCCCCCGTACTACACGTCCGTGCTGGAGCCGAGATGGCCAAGAGTGTGCCGGTGAGGTGCCCGGCGTGCCGTCGTGAGCACTCGTTCACCCCTCCCACCTTCCCGTGCGCGTGCGGCGCGCCGCTGACCGTTCCCGTCCTCACCGATGCCCCGGTGGCCCGCATCGAGCACCGCACGTGGGAGGACTCCTGGGTCTCGGTGCGGTGCGCCTCCTGCGGTCGGCAGGACCACTGGCCGCATCCCGAACTGGGCTGCCCCTGCGGCACAGTGGTGCGGCTGCCGGTGGCCGCCGCGCCCGAAGCCGCCGCCCCGGGGACCGCCGGGCGCAGCCTCGCCGCCACCGCCAGCGGCGTCGTGGCAGGCCACGCCGCGGCGGCGGGTGCGCCGAGTTCGGCGGTGCTGCGCCCCGCCTTCCAGCCGGTGACGATCCGCACCGGGCGCGACGTGGTCACGGCGGCCGCGCAGTATCTGAAGTGGCTGGGCTTCACCAGCCTGCGGCGGGTGGAGGAACGGGCGCCGTCAGGGGTGGACCTGCGCGGTCCCGGCATCGTCGCCCAGGTCGATCCGACCACGCGCCCCACCGGGCTGCGGGAGATCGAGTGCCTGTGGCTGCACGGTCTGGGCGAGGCCGCCGTCAGCGTCTTCTTCTCCCTCGCCGGTTACGCGCGAGCCGCCAGGTCACGCGCCGACGAGCTGTATCTGCCGCTGTTCGTCATGGACCTCACCGGCACCCCGCAGCCCGTCAACGACCCCGCCGACGACCTCATCCGGATGGGCCCGCCCGAGGCCTGACGCACGGGCCCGGGCCTCGCTGTTCGCGCGGGTCCGGGCGGGCGGTTCAGCCCTCTTCCAGCGCGCGCGTGGTCTCCTCGCGCAGCTGCGCCTTGCGGACCTTGCCGCTCGCCGTCAGCGGAAAGGCGTCGAGGACCCGCACATGGCGCGGGACCTTGAACCGGGCGAGCCGCCCCTGGCAGTACGCGGAGACCTCCTCGGCGGTCAGCGTGGAGGCGCCACCGGCGAGGATCACGCAGGCGGCGATCTCCTCGCCGTACTTCTCGTCCGGCACGCCGACGACCTGCACATCGGCGACCTTGGGGTGGGTGTGCAGGAACTCCTCGATCTCGCGCGGGTACACGTTCTCGCCACCCCGGATGATCATGTCCTTGATGCGTCCGACGATCCGTACATAGCCGTCCTCGCCCAGCACGGCCAGGTCCCCGGTGTGCATCCAGCGCGCCGCGTCGACCGCCTCCGCCGTGCGCTGCGGCTCATCCCAGTAGCCGAGCATGACGCTGTAGCCGCGCACACACAGCTCACCGCGTTCACCGCGCGGGACGGTCAGCCCCGTCGCCGGGTCGATCACCTTGATCTCACTGTGCGGCAGGACCGCGCCGACCGTGGTGGTGCGGCGCTCAAGGCTGTCGTCGCCGCGCGTCTGGGTGGCGACCGGCGAGGTCTCGGTCATGCCGTACGCGATGGACACCTCGGCCATGTGCATCGCGTCGATGACGCGCTCCATCACCCGTACCGGGCACGGCGAGCCGCCCATGACGCCGGTCCGCAGGGAGGACAGGTCGTAGTCGGCGAAGCCGGGGAGGTTCAGCTCGGCGATGAACATCGTCGGCACCCCGTACAGCGACGTACACCGCTCCCGCTCGACGGCGCGCAGGGTGGCGGCCGGGTCGAACGACGGGGCGGGAAGGACGAGGCAGGCTCCCCTGGTGGTGGCGCCGAGCGTGCCGAGCACCATGCCGAACGTGTGGTAGAGCGGCACGGGTACGCAGACGCGGTCGCGCTCCGTGTAGCCGAGGAGGCCGCCGGTGATGCGGGCGTTGTTGAGGATGTTGTGGTGGGAGAGAGTGGCACCCTTGGGGAAGCCGGTGGTGCCCGAGGTGTACTGGATGTTGATGGGGTCATCGCAGCTCAAGGCGGCCTCACGGGCCGCGAGTTCCCTCTCGGGGACCCGCCCGGCGGACGCGGAGAACGCCTCCCACGAGGCGTCGCCGATGTGCACCGCCTCGCGCAGCTCCGGGCACTTCCCGCGCACGGCGGCCACGGCCGCCCGGCAGTCGGTCTCCTTGAACCGGGTGGCTGCTATCAACACGCTTACGCCGGACTGCCGCAGCGCGTACGCCAGTTCATGCTCGCCGTAGGCCGGGTTGAGGCTGACGAGGATGGCACCGACGCGGGCGGCGGCCAGCTGGACGAACACCCACTCGGCGCTGCCCGGCGCCCAGACGCCGACCCGGTCGCCCGCGGCGACCCCGTACGCGAGCAGGCCACGGGCGACCTCGGTCACCGCCTGGTCGAGGCCGCTGTAGGTCCAGCGGCGCCCGTCGGCCGCCTCCACCAGTGCCTCGCGGTCACCGAAGAGCGCGACCGTACGGGCCAGGTCGGCGCCGATGGTGTCGCCGGTCAGGGGCGCGTCGCCGCCGGGCCCGCTCGCGTAGGAGAGAGTCACGGGCGCCGCTCCCCCTCGGACCCGGACGGCGGGCGGCCCTGGTCCCCCGCCGCGGGCGCCGGTTCGTCCGCGCCCTCGTCCGCAGCCGCAGCCGCAGTCGCAGTCGCCACCGAGCGCGCGACCTCCTCGCGCAGTTCGACCTTGCGGATCTTGCCGCTGACGGTCATCGGGAACGCGTCGAACAGCCGCAGATAGCGCGGCACCTTGTAGTGCGCGAGGCGGCCCCGGCAGAACCGGGCCAGCTCGTCGCGGGTCAGCGGGTCCAGGGGATCGCGCAGGATGACGCAGGCGGCGATCTCCTCGCCGTACTTCTCGTCCGGCACGCCGACGACCTGCACATCGGCGATCTTCGGGTGCGAGTAGAGGAACTCCTCGATCTCGCGCGGGTACACGTTCTCCCCACCCCGGATGATCATGTCTTTGATGCGCCCGACGATCTGCACATAGCCGTCCTCCCGCAGCACGGCCAGATCCCCCGTGTGCATCCAGCGCGCCGCGTCGATCACCTCCGCCGTGCGCTCGGGTTGCTCCCAGTAGCCGAGCATCACCGAGTAGCCGCGGGTGCACAGCTCGCCGGGCTCGCCGCACGGGACGGTCACGCCGGTGGCCGGGTCCACCACCTTGATCTCGATGTGCGGCATGACCCGGCCGACCGTCGCGGTGCGGCGCTCCAGGTCGTCGTCGCGCCGGGTCTGGGTGGACACCGGTGAGGTCTCCGTCATGCCGTACGCGATGGACACCTGGTCCATGTTCATCTCGGCGACCACCCGCCGCATCACCTCCACCGGGCACGGCGAGCCCGCCATGATCCCGGTGCGCAGCGACGACAGGTCGTAGGTCGCGAAGTCGGGGAGGTTCAGCTCGGCGATGAACATCGTCGGCACGCCGTACAGCGACGTGCACCGCTCCCGTTCCACGGCGTGCAGGGTCGCGACGGGGTCGAACGACGGGGCGGGGATGACGACGCAGCCGCCGTGGCTGGTGACGCCGAGGTTGCCCATGACCATGCCGAAGCAGTGGTAGAACGGCACCGGCACGCACACGCGGTCGCGCTCGGTGTAGCCGACCATCTCCCCGACGAAGTACCCGTTGTTGAGGATGTTGTGGTGCGAGAGGGTGGCGCCCTTGGGGAAGCCGGTGGTGCCCGAGGTGTACTGGATGTTGACCGGGTCGTCGCAACTGAGGCGGGCCGCCCGTTCCGCCAGCCGTTCGCGCGGCACCGAGGCGCCCGCGCGCACGAGCCCGTCCCACGTCGGGTCGCCGATGTAGACGACGTCGCGCAACGCGCGGGCGTCCGCGCGTACCTGCTCGACCATCCGCCGGTAGTCGCTGGTCTTGTGCTCGATCGAGGAGACCAGGACGTGGATTCCAGCCTGTTCGAGGACGTACTTCAGCTCATGGACGCGGTAGGCCGGATTGATGTTGACCATGATGGCGCCGATGCGGGCCGTGGCGTACTGCACCATGACCCACTCGGGGCAGTTGATGGCCCAGATGCCGACCCGGTCGCCCTTGCCGACGCCCTTGGCGAGCAGGCCGAGAGCGACCTCGTCCACCGCCTGCCCGAACTCGGTGTACGTCCAGCGGCGGCCGCTGGCCATGTCCACCAGCGCCTCGCGGTCGCCGAACCGCTGGATCGCCGCGTCCAGGTTGGCGCCGATCGTGTCGCCGAGCAGGGGCGTGTGACCGGAGCCGCTGGCGTAGGACAGGGCGGCGGGCGGCGACTGGCCGGACTCGGTGCGGCCCGGGGACAGGGTCTGGCCCGCGGCGGCGTCCACCGGCCGCTGCCCCGGCGTGGGCTGCCCGGCGGCGCCCGCGGCGGTCACAGGACCGGACGCGCCGGGGACGGTGGCGCCCGCACCGGCGGGCGCGGGGGCGGGGGCGACGGCGTGCGGGCCGGTCGTGGTGGGGCCGGTCATGGGGACTCCTCACGGTATTCGGCGGCGCCGCCGTCCTGGGCGGTACGCTCGCGCAGCTCGATGCGGCGGATCTTGCCGGACACGGTCTTCGGCAGGTCGGCGAATTCCAGGCGCCGTACCCGCTTGTACGGCGCGAGCACCGCACGTGAGTGTGCGAACAGCACCTTGGCGGTGGCGGGACCAGGTTCCCAGCCCTCGGCCAGCACCACATACGCCTTCGGTACGGCAAGTCTCAGCGGGTCGGGCGCGGGTACCACGGCGGCCTCGGCGACCGCCTCGTGCTCCAGCAGCGCGCTCTCCAGCTCGAACGGGGAGATCTTGTAGTCGGACGACTTGAAGACGTCGTCGGCGCGGCCGATGTAGGTGATGTACCCGTCGGCGTCGCGCGCGCCGATGTCGCCGGTCCGGTAGTAGCCGCCCGCCATGGCCTCGGCGGTGCGCTCCGGGTCGCCCGCGTAGCCGGTCATCAGGCCGACGGGCCGCTGCGACAGGTCCAGGCTGATCTCGCCCTCGTCGGCGACGGCGCCGGTGACGGGGTCGAGGAGGACCACGGCGAATCCGGGTGTGGCGCGACCCATCGAACCGGCCTTCAGCGGCTGGCCCGGCGTGTTGGCGACCTGTACGGCGGTCTCGGTCTGGCCGAACCCGTCCCTGATCGTCACGCCCCACTCCCTCCGCACCCGCTCGATGACCTCCGGGTTGAGCGGTTCACCAGCGGCGACGGCCTCCCGAGGTGCGGTGCGCAGCACGCCGAGGTCGGCCTGGATGAGCATCCGCCACACGGTGGGCGGCGCACAGAAGGTGGTGACGGCGCAGCGGTCCATCTCGGCCATCAGCCGGGCGGCGTCGAACCGTGTGTAGTTGAAGACGAAGACGGTCGCCTCGGCGTTCCACGGTGCGAACAGGTTGGACCAGGCGTGCTTCGCCCAGCCGGGCGAGGAGATGTTCAGGTGCACGTCGCCGGGGCGCAGCCCGATCCAGTACATGGTGGCGAGGTGGCCGACCGGGTACGAGGTGTGGGTGTGCTCAACCAGCTTGGGCTGGGCAGTGGTTCCGGAGGTGAAGTACAGCATGAGCGGGTCGCCGGACCGGGTCGGCCCGTCCGGCTCGAACTCGTCGTCGGCGGCGTAGGCGTCCTCGTACGCGAGCCAGTCCGTCTCCTCGCCGGTCCCGGTGCTCCCCACCTCCACGCGGGTGTAGTCACCGGGGACGCCGTCGAACTTGGCGGTGTCCACCGTACGGACGATCACATGGCGGGCCCGGCCACGTTCGATCCGGTCGGCGAGGTCGGCGGTGCCCAGCAGCGGGGTCGCCGGGATGACCACGGCGCGCAGCTTCATCGCCGCCAGCGCGGTCTCCCACAGCTCGGCCTGGTTGCCGAGCATCACGACGACGCGGTCGCCCGCGCGCACCCCCTGGGCACGCAGCCAGTTCGCCACCTGGTTGGACCGTCCGCGCAGCTCAGCGAAGGACAGCCGGACCTCAAGCCCGTCTTCCTCGACGATGTGCAGGGCCGTCCGGTCCACCCGGTCGGCCAGCGTGTCGAACCAGTCCAGCGCCCAGTTGAACTCCGCCGGGCGCGGCCAGTCGAATCCCGCGCGGGCCGCCGCGTAGTCCTCCCGGTGCCGCAGCAGGAAGTCCCGCGCCGCCCGGAACTCGTCTGTCGGACCGATTGCCGCCACATGTCCTCCTCATTGCCATCGGGCTCGCTAGCATCGTGCGACGAGTGATCTGAGTCTCACCACCCCCGGATGGGGGTGACGGTATTTACGGGGAGGTGTCGGTGCCGGATATGTACGGGGCCGTGGAGATGCGTGCCGCTTTGCAGCGCATGCGGCGGGGCGGCGGACTGCCCATCGCGTTCGGCGGACTGTTCGAAGGAACGCGGCAGTTCCGGATCGCCGAACTCGCCGGAACCGCCACCCATTCGCTGAGCGGACTCACCGTCACCACCGGCAACGGTCTGGGCGGCAAAGCCATGGCGCTCTCCCGCCCGCTGTTCGTATGTGATTATCCGGCCTCACGCGTCATCAGCCACGAATACGACACGGCCGTCGCCGAAGAGGGCCTGCGCTGCGTGCTCGCGGTGCCGGTCGTCGTACGGCGCCGGGTACGCGGCGTGCTGTACGGGGCGCTACGGCAGCCGATGGCCCTCGGCGACCGCCCGCTGACGGTGGCCGTCGAGGCGGCCCGCGAACTGGAGCAGGCCCTCGCCGTACGCGACGCCGCGCAGGACGAGGCGCAGCGGGCCCTGGCCGCCGCCCGGAACCCGCTGGACGACCCGGCGGCCTGGGAGGAGGTACGCGAGGCCCACGGCGAACTGCGGACCCTGGCGCAACGCGTCCACGACCCGGCTCTGCGCCAGGACCTCCTCACCGCGCTCAACCGGCTGGCCGCCGCACCACGCCGCCCCGGCTCCCCCGAGGCCCCCGCCACCGGCGTCCCGGCCCAGCACACGGTCGAGCTGGCTCCCCGGGAGCTGGACGTGCTGGCGTGCGTGGCCTCGGGCGCCACGAACGCGACGACGGCGGCCCGGCTCGGGCTCCGCCCGGAGACGGTCAAGAGCTACTTGCGCTCCTCCATGCGGAAGCTGGGCGCGCATACGCGACTCCAGGCGGTTGTCGCCGCGCGTCGGGCGGGGTTGCTGCCGTAGCGCTGGGGCTTGGCTTTGGCGCTTTGTCGCTTTTCTGCGTTGCTTGGCTGTGTTGCTTGGCTGTGCTGCTTGCTGCGTGGGCGGTGTTCGCGGTTCTGCTGTGTTCGCTGCGTTCCTGTGTTCGCTGTGACGGTGGGTGTGTGCCCGTCCGCTGCGTTGAGCTGATGTTCTTTGTCCTCAATCGCCGGACGGGCTTGAACAGCTCCTCCGACGCTGCGAGACGCCACGTCCTGGCCCGTCGGGCGCGCCACATCCCGTCGGGCGCAACTGCGAGCGTGTCCGGCGCTTGAGGACACATGCGAGCCCGTCCGGCGATTGAGGACGTGGGCTGGGCCTGTACCTCCCCGGGGTGGGGCACACCGGGCCGGGGCCGAGGCGGGGGATGTACGCCCTCAGGCGCTGCGTCGCCCGGCAGGCTGACCCCGCCCCCTGGCGTGGTGAGCCGAAGGGACTACCTCCCGTTCCCTCTGGTGAAGGACGCCTTCAGGGGTCTTCAGCGGAACAGTGGGGAACCAGAGCTGACCCCGCCCCGCGCAACCGCCCCGCGCCCGGGGCGGCCGCGCCCGGGGCGGCCGATGAAAGGTCACCCATGCCTCCGCGACATCTGCCCGCCCAAGCCCTGGCCTGCACAGCGGCCCTGGCGGCCCTGGCGGCCACCCTCCTGCCCGCCTCATCCGTGAGCGCGCAAACCCTCGGCGACGCGACGCCGACGCCGGACCTGCGCGCCGTCAACGGCCCCACGTTCCTGCCCAACCTCGATGACGACCAGCGCCGTTGCACCGTGCGTCCCGGCGATCTCGACCGGCTGGACATCGCCGTGGACAAGCGGCTGGCGTCCTGCAACGACGCCGCCGACACGGTGGTCAACGGCCGCGAGGACGCCGAGGACCTGGCGCCGCTGCGCGCCAGGCCGATGGAGGTGGGCGACGGCGCCGCGGGCACCGTGTCCGTGCCCGCCGCCCAACGCCGCTACATACGCCTCTTCGTGGAGCGGGACGGCGCGCTGGTCGCCCTCGGCGCGGGCGGGCGGCTGCGCGCCGACGAGCTGCGGTCAGGGCTGCGGCTCGCCCTGGAGGGGCGGGACATCGTCCGCGACAAGGCCCGGTGGGACGGCGGGACCACCCTGACGCTGTCCGTCACCGACCACGGCAGGACCGGCTCGGACCGGCTGCGGATGCGCGTCGCGCCCGTACGGCTCCAACACGACCTCCAGCGAGCCGAGCACGTGTTCGCCGCCGCGCCCGGCCCCGGCGCGGGCAAGCCCGTCGAGGTGCCCACCGCCGACCGGCGCCCCGGCCAGTGGAAGGAGTTCGCCACGTCCCTGCGGAAGGCCACCCGGACCGCCGGGCTGCCCGACAGCGGACTGCGCTTCACGCCCGGCACCAAGCACTGGTGGCGGGACGTGTGGCGGCAGGACATCGCCGAGCCGGGCTACGTCACCATGCCCACCGCCGACGGCGGCCGCCACACCATGCGCCTCCTGCTGCGCTCCCCCAACCACTGGAAGTCCGACGATGGCCGGTCCACCAGCATGCGCCGTGCCGGACGGCTCCTCTTCCGCGATCTGCGCGGCCCCGGCGTGGGCGTGGTGCAGCAGTACACGGCGCGCCGTGACAGCAACGTGGACGAACTGCTGAACTTCACCGGCAACGTGGAGTCCCTTCCGCCGTACGCCGGTTATCCCAACGGCCGGGTCGTCTACGGTTCCGCGCCGGACCGGCGCCCCGACCCGTCGTTCGTCGCGATGCTCCGCTCCCAGGACCAGCCGCCCGTCGTGATCGACACCTCCTGGCTGCTGGTGGGGCACGCCGACGAGACCGTGCACGTCGTACGCGCCGACAACGCCAGGGGCTGGACGCTGGCCGTCTCCGACCCACGGCTCGCCGTGCGGCTGCTCAAGCAGGCGCGCGACGCGGGTGAGGGAGGGCAGCGGCTGTTCGAGGGCACGGTCGCGCCCGACAAGCCCACGGTCGACGAGTTTCTCGGCTCGCAGCAGCTGATCGCGGACAACGAGGACGCGGCGCGCCACGTCGACCGGCAGGTGGACACACTGCGGAAGGCGACCGGGCTGCGGGCGGATGAGATCGTGCGGCTGCCGGTGCTGTACGCCAAGGCGAGCCTCACCGAGGGCGCGCCGCGCCGCGCCCTCGCGTTCTCCCCCGCGCTCGCCAACGGGCTGTCGCTGACGGCGGAGGACTTCGCCGCCCCGACCCCGCACGGCCCGTCGGTCGCCGGCGAGGACCTGTTCCAGCGGGAGACGGAGCGGCGCCTGGGGGCGAACGGCGTACGCGTCAGCTGGGTGGAGAGCTTCTCCTGGGCGCACATGGGCGGCGGGGAGGTGCACTGCGCGACCAACGCGCTGCGCGACGTCGGCTGACCGGGCCACGCGCGCGGGCCCGGCACCCCGGGGGCGCGGCACGTCCGGTCGCCGCGCGCCCGATCGCCGCGTGCGTCGGCAAATGCAGTGGACGGCGCGGCGTCCTCCCGGTAGGCAGGGGGCATGCTCGACCACTCCGCCCTCGTCACCAAGCCGACGCTGACCGGCGAGCGGCTGCGGCTGGTGCCGCTCGCCGAGCGCCACGCCGACGCGTTCCACGCATCGACACTCGATCCCGAGACCAACCGGCTCACCGGCAACCACCGCGCCTTCACGCCCGAAGAGATCCACGCGTGGTGTGTGAGCCGCGCGGAGCAGCCGGACCGGCTCGACCTCGCGATCGAGGACGCGGCGAGCGGCGACTTCCTCGGCGAACTGGCACTGACCGAGGTGGACGCCGACAACGAATCGGCGGCCTACCGGATCGCGCTCGTCCCCCAGGCCCGCGGGCGCGGCGCGGGTGCCGAGGCGACACGGCTGCTGCTCGCCTACGCCTTCGGGCAGGTGCGGCTGCACCGGGTGTGGCTGGAGGTGTTCGCGTACAACGACCGGGCCAGGCACGCGTACGAGAAGTGCGGCTTCACCCTTGAGGGGCGGCTGCGCGACGCGGTCGTCTGGGACGGCGAGCGCTACGACACGCTGGTGATGTCGATACTGAACACGGACTGACCCCGCGCCGGCTCGGACCGACCCCGGGCGGAAGCGGGATAGAAGCGTACGGGCCCGGACAGGAAACGGACATCCGGCCAGGGAAACGGACATGAAAAAGCGCCCGGCGGCACACGAGGTGCCGCCGGGCTTTGTTCACAGTCCGGCGAGCCGTTCGAAGGGGAACGGCGGCTGGGCCAGTGGCCGTACCGCGAGCCGGGTCAGCGGCAGGGCGTTGTCATCGCCCGCCGTCCGGTTGGCGTGCAGGACACCGCAGCCGGTGCACCGGTGGATGATCACCCACTCGCCGTCGCCGCGTACGGAGATGGCCAGCGGTTCCATCCGGGCACCGCAGTCGGCCGCCCGGTCGCCCGGGGTGTTGTCGAGGTGACAGCTCCACAGGCAGGTGGGGCAGTGGTTGCGGTGGCTGGTGCCTACGGCGCTCATGGAGATGTCGAGGCCGCAGTTGAGGCAACGGAATGAGCTGTTCTGGACGCGGCCGTGTGGGGCGCGCGCCCGCTTACTCGGGCGGGTCATACGAGGTGGACTCCTGGCGGAATGCGTCACGAAACGGAGCGTGCGGTGCGCGCCGTCAGCGCGGCCACACCGCTGGCGCGGTCCGGGTCGTCACACGGCGGGCGCCGCGAGGCCGACCGGGCCGCTGGAGAGAACGCCGCTCGCGTCCGGGAGTCCGTGCCGGGGTCAGTCGTGGCCGGGCCGGATATCCGGTCCGGTCCATGACTCCGCCGGTGCGGACCGTCCTCGGTCGCGAGATCCGTTCCGCCGCGCCCTGGGCATACAACACCACCTCATCGCAGACCCCAGCCCTGGTGCCGGGTGCCTCCCCCGATGAAAACCGCTGCCGCACCCCACGCACAACCGCTTTTCAGGGAGCGCCCCGCCAGGGGCGCGGGGAACTGCGCACCCAGCCACAACGCACCCGCGGTCAACAACGCCCACACAGGGCCCCTCTCCAGCACACTCCGCCGGACACGGCCTAACGCACCGGCTCGAACCGGATGTCGGGAGCGGCTCCGGGCGCCGCCATCGCCAGCACACTCGCGCCCTCCTCCGTCAGCGCCTGCCGGTCGGCGCTGGACAGCGGCGCGAACGGCTCGATGACCAGCGCGGCGGTGTCGCGCGCTACCTCGGTGTGCCAGATCCCACGGACGAAACCGTCGACGAGGAAGACGCAGTACGCGTAGTTGCCCTTCCAGGTACGAGGCCGGTAGGCGTCGGCGATGACGCGCGTACGGTCGGCGTGCGAGAGGGTCAGGTTGTCGAACTCCGGCAGGAAACGCGGCGGGGCCGGGGTCTCGGCATCGGGACGCGGCGCGTCCGGCAGGTCGAAGAGCTCCACGCCGTGCGGGTCGCGGAGGAAGCGCAGACGTGGCCGCAGCCGGTCGAAGACCTCCCGCAGCCTGGTGAGCCCGCACCAGGTCTGGGCGTCCTTCGCCGACGCGGGACCGAACGCCGCCAGATACCGCAGCAGCACAGCCTCCAGCGCGGCGCCGTCACCGGACTCTCCGCCCGCCGCCGCCCCCATCCCGCCGGTGCCGGCCCCGGGACCGGCATCGTTGTCACCGGCGGACAGCCAGTACTCCGCCGTCGTATGCGCGGCCTGCCCGCTTTCACCCCACAGCCCGCGCGGGGTGACCTGCACCAGCGGCAGCATCGTACGGGCGGCCGCACCCAGCGCCCGCTGGTCCCGGCCCGGCCACCGCTCGGCGAGGTCGGCGCCCAGCTCATGGAACGTACGAGGGCGGTCTTCGACCAGTTTTCTTGCCTCGCACGCCAGTTCGTCCAGGTTCACCCCGGGGAGCAGCTTGCCGAAGTTGCTCTTGAAGCTCCGCTCGTGCACGGGCTGCGAGAGCCGCCGCAGCACCCCGCAGTCCCCGGCGCTGACCAGATGGATGGTGGAGCGCATCACCGCGATCCGCACCGCCTGCCGGGAGGCGAGCGCCGTGGACAGCTCCGCGGGCGTGAACCGGGCCAGCCGTGCGGCCAGCGCGTAGTACGGCACCTTGGGCGTCTGTGCCTGAAGGCCGATCAGGTGCTCGACGGCGTCGAGCGCGCTCATACCGTCCCGACGCAGCAGGAGTTGCCGCGCCAGGGTGGCCCGGTTCAGCTGCCGGGTGCTGAGGGTGGCCGGCGAGGTGGCCGCGATGCCGTTCTTGGACATGCCCGAACAGTACGGGCCGATGCGGACAGCTTCTGTCCTCATCGCAGCCTCGCGCCGCCCCTTCCACCGACCGCGCGCGTCCGGCCCTCCGGTCCCCCTCGGGGGCCGGTCCCCGGCTGTGTTCGTATGGGCCGTATATCCTGTTCGACGGTTCCGTCATGCGCGCGAAGAGGAGGAGGTGAGGTCCGCCATGAGTGGTGAACCCCCTAGTCGTACGCCGCGCGGCACCGCCGTTCGCCGCCCCTAGCCTGTCCGGCGGCCCCCTGGCGGCGGCGCTCGCGGAGTACGCCCGGAGATCCCCCGAGCCCGCGACCCAGAAGGAATGACCGTGGCAGAGCGCCGTCCCCGTTCCCCCCTGTCCGCGAAGAACGGCCAGAAGAACGGCCAGAAGAACGCCCAGCAGTCCCGTACCGAGAACGAGCAGCCACCACAGGCCGCCCCCACCCCCAAGCGGCACTCGTGGCTGCGGCCCGCGGCGAGCCGCCCGGCCCCGGCCCCCGCGGCGCCGCCCACCCGGTCCGGGCCCGGCGCGGGAACCGGCGGCGGGCGCACCGCGGACGAGCGCAGCCTCATCGACGCCGCGCTCTACCGCGACGGCGTGCGGGTCAGCACCCCCACCACCCTCGCCGAGACGTTCGGGCAGCTGCACGAACAGCACGGCGGCATGGCCTGGATCGGCCTGCACCGGCCCAGCGAGGCGGAACTGGTCTCCCTCGCCGCCGAGTTCGACCTGCACAAGCTCGCGATCGAGGACGCACTTGAGGCCCACCAGCGGCCGAAGCTGGAGCGTTACGGCGACACCCTGTTCGTCGTGCTGCGCGCCGCCCGCTACCTGGACGCCCCGGAAGAGGTCGACTTCGGCGAGCTGCACATCTTCGTCGGACCCGACTTCCTCATCACCGTCCGCCATGGCGCCGCCCCCGACCTCTCGGCGGTACGCGCCCGGATGGAGGCGGCCCCCGAACTGCTGGCGCTGGGTCCCGAGGCGGTGCTCTACGCGATCCTCGACGCCGTGGTCGACGGCTACGCGCCAGTGGTGGAGGGCGTACAGATCGACCTGGACGAGATCGAGACCGAGGTCTTCCGCGGTGACCCTGAGGTCTCCCGCCGCATCTACGAACTCTCCCGGGAGATGGTGGAGTTCCAGCGCGCGACCCAGCCCCTGGTCGGCATGCTGCACGGCCTGATGGCCGGGTTCGACAAGTACGGTACGGACGAGGAAATGCAGCGCTATCTGCGGGATGTGGCCGACCACGTCACGCACACCAGCGAGCGGGTGGACGGCTTCCGCTCGGCGCTGACCGACATCCTCGCGGTCAACGCCACCCTCGTCACCCAGCAGCAGAACGCCGAGATGCGCGCGCTCGCCGAGGCGGGGTTCGAGCAGAACGAGGAGATCAAGAAGATCTCGTCATGGGCGGCGATCCTCTTCGCCCCGACGCTCGTCGGCACCATCTACGGCATGAACTTCGACACCATGCCGGAGCTGCACTGGTCACTCGGATACCCGTTCGCGGTGCTCCTCATGGCGGTCGTGTGCACCAGTCTGTACGTCATCTTCAAGCGCCGCGACTGGCTCTGAGCCGGACCCGGACCGGTTGCCCTCCCCAGCCGCCGTCCACTGTTCGAGGCCGGCCGGTCCCCCACCCGTCCGACCGCGTTCGCGCGCCATCCGGGGGTGTGCGTTCCGGTTTTCCTGCCGTCCGTGTCACACCACGCGGGGCACAACAGAACGATCGGGCGCGGACATTCCGCCCTCTTCAACGTTCTATGAAACGATGGGCCCATGGCGCGGCCCCGTGGTCCCAGCCTGGTGAGCCGGGAAGCCTGGTCGGCACGCACGATCGTCGTGCGCCGTGGGGAGGCTGTGGGCTGCATGACCAGTGTTCAGGTCGCGCTGCGGCGCGCGATGCGGTTGGAAGGCGCCGTCGGGGTGATGGTCGTCGACTACTTCAGCCGGATAGTCCTGGGCTCGCTCAGCACACCGGGAGCGCCCGACCTGGCCAAGGCCGCGCACGGCGACACGGACGTGGTCCGCGCCAAGCTGCGCACCCTTGAATCGCTCGGCTACGCGGTGGACCGCATCGAGGACGTCCTGATCACCCTGGACACCGAATATCACATCATCCGTCCCGTCACGCGCCGACCACAACAGGGGCTTTTCGTCTATATGGTGCTGGACCGCGAGGTCGCCGATCTGGCAGCCGCGCGTGAGGAACTCCTCGTCATAGAAACCCTGTTGCTGCGGTAGGCGGCGTCCGGCGGATCATGCTGGGGGAGCCCCTGCCCGCACATCGCGAACTGCGGGTGCGACGTGGCTGGTCGCGCGGTTCCCCGCGCCCCTGACGGGGGCAAACCCCCGCGCTGTGCCAGGGCTGCTTCCCCTGGGCCTGGCGGCCCGGGAGGCCCCATGCGCGGCCCCATGCCGGATACGCATGATCCGCCGGACACCCCGTGGGCGACGCGCCGCGGCGCCGGTTCCAAGCCCTCCCCCGTCCCGGCCTCAGCCTGACCGTCGCCGTTCAGAGACGGCGGCCGACCCTGGGCGGTGGTGCGCCCTTGCCGCGCCGCACCAGGCACTCCTCAAGAAACGCGAGGGCGCGCAGGTGGTAGGAGCGGGCCGCCCAGCCGAGGCTGATGTTGTGGCCCGCGTCCGGCTGGCGGTCCACGCGCAGACGCGGCGCGGCGAGCTTCGTCATGAGGTCGGCGACGGTCAGCTCGTCGTGCTGCCACCACGACTCGTGCTGGGCGAAGGTCAGCCGGACCGGGACATGGACGCGGGCGGCGACGCCGGGGAAGATTTCGGGCCAGCGGGCCGCCGCCCGGCGTTCCCGTGCGGGCATCGGGGCCACCAGCGAGGCGCTGGTACGGAAGGTGTCCGGCGGATACAGCTTCAGCTTCCCCCAGTTTCTGCGCCAGTGGCCGTGGCCGCGGGCGTCGGGCAGTTCGTCCGGGCCGACGGCGTACCGGTGGCCGCAACCGGAGATGTCGGCGCCGAGGAGAGGGACCGCGTCGCTGTCGTCGGTGGCGGCGGCGGTCAGGGCCAGCTTCCCGCCGTAGGAGTGGGCGACGAGGAACAGCCCTGCTCCCACCGGCTGCCGGGAGATGACGTCGCGCAGCGCGGCGTGGAGCGTGGCGGACTGCTCGGTGAGGTCCTGCCCTTCGGGGAGCCGGGCGGCGGACTGGCCGTAGCCGGGGCGGTCCAGTGACAGGACCGTGTACCCGAGGCTCGCCCCGAGGGCCAGCAGGGAGAGGCTGGAGTGGGCCTGGCCGTCGAAGTACCCGGCGTTCATGCCTCCCCCGTGCAGGGCGACCACGGTGGCCCTCGGGGTGCCGTCGGGCTCGGCCATCAGCGCGGACAGGGTGATGCCGGCGGCGTCCAGGGTCGTCGGGCGTACCGCGCGGGGCGGGACCTGGGTCGTGGTCATCGGCTGTGTCCCCCTGGGTGGCGCGGGCCGGGCCGCGCGTGGCGGCTCGCGCGGTCGTCGGCGGGCGGGGTGACAAGGCCGCTGTGCGGCTGGGTCACTGTCTCCTCCTCGCGTGCTGGACTGGGTGGGGCTTCGCGCGTACCGCCCGCCGCCCGTGGGCACGGGTGGCGGGCGCGCCGCCACGGGCTCGTCAGCGGGCGAAGCGCGGCCAGGCCGGGCCAGGCCGGCCCTCGCCCAGGTGGTGGACGAGCATGCTCACGGCCCGCCGGTGGCCGCTCGTGACCTGGCAGGGGTGCTCCGCGTCCGCCGGTGGGCGCGCGCCGCGGTCAGAAGCGCCACATCCTCCGCTTCTGGTAACGCGACTCCCACAGCAGCCCGTTCAAGACCCGCACGGGCGGCGGCATGGCGCCCAGGAACGCCGCCCGGTCGTCGGCCCGGATGCCGTCGATGATCCACGGGACGTAGACGGCCGCGCCCTTGAGGCCCTGGCGGCGGCCCATGGCGCCCCGGAACGCCTGCCAGTCCGCGGGCTTCAGCACCTCCTGGATCAGCGGCAGGGCGCTCTCCTCCTCGTGCTTGAGGTGGTCGCCGAGCACCGTGGACGCTTCCTGTATCCGCTCGACGAGGTCGTCGCCCTGGCCCTTGAGCGCCAGGTCGATGGCGCCGAGCAGCGGGTCGAGCCGGGCGTGCTCGGCTTCCATGTCGTCCAGCAGCGCGAGATCACGCGGCCGGCCGGACACCGCGCGCTGGAGACGCGGCCACAGTTCTGCGTCTTCGACGCTGTGGTGGACCAGCAGTTGGCGCTTGAAGTTCTCCCAGCCCGCGCGCACTTCGGGGGTGTCCGTCTTGCCGGCGGCCGCCGCGGCGGTGAGCCGCCCGAGGTCGCGCCGGAAGGCGTCGTGGGTGGCGTACATGACGGTGAAATCGATCGTGCCCTGCTGTGTGACAGCCATGGTGTGCCCTACTCTCCGTATGCCGATCAGCCAATGAGGACCGAGGAAGTACACGAGGGATCTCCGGATCGCGGTCGGGGCGTCCCGGTTCGCCGCGTGCCCTGGCCACGTCCGGGCGCCCCGTGGGACGCCCGGACGTGTCGGCTGGTGTCGGCGGTCCGGAAGCGTACGAGGCGGGGCGGGCCGCGACGCGGGGCCGGCGGGCGGTCCGCGGCACCGGCTCCCGGTGGGCGACTCCAGCTCCACGTTCAGGAGCGTCCGGCGGCGGCGGGTGTGACATCAGCGGCCGCCGTTGAGACCCAGGCCACATTTCCCGGGCGTGATGTCACACTCCGGGGGCCACCGGTCCTCCCATGAGGGAGCACGTCATACGGGAGGTCACACGATGTCAGACAGTCCGGCCCAGAGCCCGGTGAGTGGTTCCGCGAGTGGTTCCACTGACACGCCGACAGAGGCGTTCGTCAGCCACCGGGAGCTGCTGTTCTCCATCGTCTACAACCTGCTCGGCAGCGTCGCCGACACCGAGGACGTCCTCCAGGAGACATGGCTGTCCTGGGCGCGCAGGAGCGAGCGGTCCGCCGCGGACGAGATCGAGAACCCGCGCGCCTATCTGGTGCGGATCGCGGTGAACCACGCGCTCGCCCGGCAGGCCACCATCAGCCGCCGCCGGGAGACCTACGTCGGGCCGTGGCTGCCCGAGCCCCTGATCACCCCTGCCGTCGAAGCCCGGGAGTCCCTGGACGCGGCCGATGCCGCCGAACAGGCCCTGCGCAGCGAATCGGTGTCGCTCGCGCTGCTGGTGGTCCTGGAGACGCTGACCCCGCTGGAGCGTGCGGTGTTCGTGCTGCATGAGGTCTTCGGCTACGCGCATACCGAGATCGCCGACATCCTCGAACGCAGCCCGTCGGCCATCCGCCAGCTCGCCCACCGCGCTCGTGAGCACGTCCATGCCCGCCGCCCCCGCTTCCAGGCGGACCCGCGTGTCCAGCAGCAGGTGACCGAGCGGTTCCTGGCGGCAGCGCTCGGCGGGAACATCGCGGCCCTGATGCAGCTGCTGGCGCCCGAGGTGACCATGTGGACCGACGGCGGCGGCAAGGTGCGGTCGGCGGGCCTGCGGCCGGTCGCCGGACGCGAGAAGGTGGCCCGGCTGCTGGCCGGTTACGCCGCCAGCCCGCCCAAGGGGCTCGACATCCGCTACCGGCATGTCAATGGTGACCCCTCGGCGGTGGTCTTCTCGGAGGACTCCCCGTACGCCGTCCTCGTCATGGACCTGACCGAGGAGGGCGACCAGGTACGCGGTATCTACGCCGTCACCAACCCCGACAAGCTGTCCCGGATCGAGCTGGCCGGGGAGCCCGCGATGGACCCGGACAGCGGTGGCGTGCCGGACGGCGTGTAGGCCGCGTCCGGCGGATCGTGCTGAGGCGGCCCTGTCCGGTGGCTCGTGCCGGGGAGGGGGAACTCCTGTCTGTGCGTTGTGGACCGCCGGTGCGTCGGGGCTGGTCGCGCAGTTCTCCGCGCCCCTGACGGGGCACACCCCCCGCTGGGCCAGGGCTCTCCGGGGCGGTGTGGCCTGGCGTCAGGCGGCGGTGAGTGGGAGGAGTCCCGGTGCTGTATGCCCGGGGAGGCGCCGCCGGGGCGGGGTGGAGAATCCGCCGCGGGTGGCGGTGAGTTGGGCCCTGCGTGCCGCCCGGCCCGCCGCGCGGGCGAGCGGCGTGCTCGCGCTGTCGCCGCCCGGCCAGTCGCCGCGCGCCGCCTGGGGGCGGATGCCCCGGCCGGTCACGAAGATCGCGATGACCGCGAGCTGGGCCTGGCCGGGGCCCAGCAGGGGGCCGGGGTCGGGTGCGGGTGCGGTGGGGCTCTCGGCGCCGGGCAGTCGCGCGGTGCGTGCGTTGGCGTGCATGGGCTCTCCTTGTTCCGGGCGCTGTCCGCGGGGTCCGTCGACGCTGCACGGCGGGCACGGAAACCCGTGGGTCACGGGATTCCGTGCCCGCCGTGTCGTCATGCGACGCAGACTCCGTCGACCGCGACCTTCTCGAAGACGTGCGGGATGATGCGCATCCCCACCGGATACCGGTGGGCCTGCGAGTGGAACTCAGGCTGGGAGAAGGCGCGGGCGAGCGCCTCGGTGGACTCCCACACGGCCACGTTCAGCAGGAGGCTGCTGCCCGCCGTCCCCCGGTGCAGCTGCGCCGAGATGTAGCCGGGCTGTGCCTTCATGAACGCGGAGTCGTCCCGCCAGCTCGCGATGACCTCGTCCATCGTGCCCTCGGGCACGACGAAGGTGTTGACGAGGAGGACGGGACCGGTCCGCGCCCCGAGCTGAGCGCCCAGGGGCGTCTCGGGGTCCAGACTCTCCAGTTCCATCTGACGTCCGCCTTTCCATGGATGGCGCCCCGTGGACGGCCCGCCCTCACCGGGGTGGCGGCGGGCCGTCCACGGGGTGCAACTCGATGAAGTCGAAGGCCTTGACCCGTTTCAGCGCCGCCCGGATGGGGGCCGGAAGAGAGGTCTGTTCCTTGTCCTCGAACAGCTTGGGCCGTGCCAGCGGCACCCGGCGGCCACGGGTGAGCAGTTCGCAGCCGTCGGCCGCGAGCACGTTCCTCACCCAGTCGGACTCCGGGCCGTACGGCAGCGACAGCACGTAATGGTCACCGCTGCGGAAGACCTTGACGGGTGTGCGGTACTCACGCCCGGACTTACGGCCGCGGTGGAACACGGCGCCGAATCCCGGCAGCCGCGAGATCATCCGGCCGACAAGGCGATTGGCGACAACACGGTTGAAACGAGCCAGTCGTCTCTGGATGGACATCCATGACTCCCTGAGCTGGTCGGTTCCGCTCCTGACATGCGGGGGGGGGCGGCGTCCGCACGGGCGCCGCCCCCGGCTCCTATGCCACGCAGACCCCTTCGACGGCGACCTTCTCGAAAATGTGCGGGTGCGCGATGATGCCGTCGGGGAGTTTCCCGGACAGCGCCCGGAACTCCGGATGGGCGTGGGCCCGGCCCAGCGCCTCGGCGGACTCCCATATACCGATGTTCAGGAGCAGTTGACTGCCCGCGGTGCCGCGGTGCATCTGTGTGGAGATGAAGCCCGGCTGCGCCTTCATGAACAAGGCGTCCTCCTGCCACAGGGCCAGGAACTCGTCGATCTTCTCCCGGGGAACGAAGAACGTGTTCACCAGGACGATGGGGCCGGTCTTCTCCTGGAACTGGGCCGACATGGGCGTCGACTGATCGAGATGTGCTATCCGCACCATGGTTTCCGCCTTCCTCGCGGATCGAATCCGGATCGTGCTCTGCTGTCCGCTACGGGCGCGGGTCAGCCGTCGAAGATCGGGTGCACGCCACGCGGCTCGTCCTCCAGCGCGCCCAGCGAGCCGCGGAAGAAGATCAGCGGCTCCTGGTTGTCACGCGGTACGCCCAGCTCGACGACCTCACCGACGAAGATGGTGTGGTCGCCGCCGTCGAAGGCGTTGACAAGACGGCAGGAAAGGAAGGCCAGGGCCTCGCTGAGGACCGGCATTCCAGTGTCCGAGCGGTGGTGGGCCACCTCGTGGATCGCGGCGGTGTTCCGGCCCGCGAACGCGCGGGCCAGCTGTTCCTGCTGACCGGCGAGGAAGTTCACCACGTACGCGCCGGTGCCCTCCACCACCGCGCACAGCCGGGACGCCTTGTGCATGCAGAAGAGGACCAGCGGGGGCTGAAGGGAGACGGAGGTGAAGGAGTTGACGGTCGCTCCCGCCGCTCGGTCTCCCGCCCCGCTGGTGATCACGGTCACGCCGGTCACGAAGAGCCCGCACACGTCGCGCAGCAGCTTCCCCTCGACAGGCGCGGGCTGGTGTTGTGTCTGGACGTCTGAGGATTTCACACGCGTTCCCTGGGGTCTGGTGCGGCGGGAGGCCCGGGGCGGTGCACCGGGCCTCCCGCCGGCGGAGGGGAGTTACGGGGAGCCTTTGGTGACGGGCCGCTTGTCACCGTCCGGTGGCGCCGAGCCGACATGGGCGCCGGGGCCGCGTGCCTGGCCCGGTGGGCCCTCACCGGCCGGGGGCGCGGATGCCACAGCGGAGGAGGGTCCCATCCGCAGCAGCCGGAGCAGCGGCCCGGCCATGGTGGTGGTCAGCAGCGCCATCAGGACCATCATCGTGAACATCTCGTCGCTGATGAGCCCTTGGTCCCTGCCGATGCCGAGGATGACGATCTCCGTCAGGCCGCGGGTGTTCATCAGGGCGCCGAAGGCACCGGCCTCCCGCCAGCTCATGCCCGACAGCCGGGCTGGGAGCGACGCCCCGGCGAACTTGCCGATGACGGCCGTGGCGACGATGAGCCCCAGGGCGAGCAGGCCCGACCAGCCGAGAGCTCCGATGTCCACGGAGAGACCGGTGACGATGAAGAAGACGGGCAGCAGCAGCGCGGCGACCTTCTCCACCGGAAGCGCGAGGTGCTGGTGCAGGTCAGGGGCGTGGTGGTGCGGCATGATCAGCCCGAAGGCGAACGCGCCGAAAATGGCGTGGATGCCGACCCAGGACGTCGCGTAGGAGGAGAGGAACACTCCGGAGACGACCAGGAGCAGCAGGATAGCGGGGTCGCCGCGCCGGGACACGCGGTCCACGGTGCGGTGCAGCAGCGGGCGGACGACCAGTGCCATGGTCACGCCGTAGGCGATGGTCCAGGAGACCACCTCGACGAACTGGCCGACGCCGCTGGCGTCGGCGATGGCGACCACCAGCACGAGGACGCACCAGGCGATGACGTCGCCGATGGCGGCGCAGGCCATGGCCATGGTGCCGACGCGGGTGTTGGACAGCCGCCCGTCCCTGATGATGCGTGCCAGGACGGGGAAGGCGGTGATGGAGAAGGCTGTCGCCAGGTAGAGGACGAAAGCCGTCGCGCTGACACCGTCTCCCCCGTGGCTGCCGAACATCAGCACCGCCGCCCCGGCGCCCAGGACGAAGGGCACGGCCATGGTCAGACCGGCCATGGTGCCCACCGTCCTGACCTTGCCGCGCAGAGCGCTGAGGTCGAGTTCCCAGCCCGCGAGGAACATGAAGAGCACGAGTCCCACTTGGGCGATGGCCGACAGCATGGGCAGGCCGCCGTCCGGGAAGATGCGGCCGGGCAGATCCCCCGGCAGCAGCCCCAGCACGCTGGGGCCGAGCATGATGCCGGTGGCGATCTCCCCGACGACCGGGGGCTGATGCAACCGTTTGCTCAACTTGACCATGACCGCTCCGGCGAGCAGCACGATCGCGATGTCGGCCAGGACGATCGCTTCCATGGGCAGGCCGTCGGCCGCTGCCATGTGACCTCCAGTGAGGAAGGGGACTGGTACGTCCCGCGGGCCGCCGCCGGGTGCGGCGACGGCGGCGGGGAGACCGGTCGGCATACGGACGGCCACCCACCCGGAGCGGGTGGGCGGCCGCCGCATGGTGCTGAGTTGCCTCGGTGTCGCCGCTGAGCCGTCGCTACGAGGCGGCGCCGACGGGAGGGCCGCCGTGCGGTCCGCCCCGCGGCTGGTAGGCGATGATGCGGTGCCGCTCGGCGAGCCGGCGCATGTCGGGCCACTGGGGTGGCGGGTCGGCGGTCACGAGGTCGCTGAGCTCCTCGAAGAACGCCTCGATGCCACCGGGTGTCATGGTGCAGAGCATGGTGCTCGGCTCATGCCACACGTTGAAGAAGGAGTGGGCGACGCCGCGCGGCCCGTACACCAGGGTGCCGGCCGGAGCCGGGTGGATCACCTCGCCGACCTTGATCTCGAACTCGCCGCCGGTGACGTAGAACGTTTCGTCCGCGTCCTGGTGCAGGTGGTGGAGCGAGCCCTCGCCGGCCGGTACGGAGACCTCGTAGTACGAGAAGAGGCCGCCGGTGTCCGCGCCGCGCAGCAGGAACCGCGCGGCCTCCTCGCCGCCCCACGTGATGGGGGCCACGTCGGCGAGCCGGACAGCCTTGCCCGGCCCGGCCGTCGTGGCCCCCTCCTCCTCCCCCGGCCCGGCCGGTGGCGTGGGCGTCACAGGAGCTTCTTGCCCTGGACGGCGGACCGGAACATGCCGGTGACCAGAGCACGGCCCAACTCCTGCATCTCCGGCGGTGACTTGCGGGTGGCCCAGTACATGAACTTCCCCATGAGGACCGTGGTGGGGAGGATGAACCGGGTGTCCTCGTCGTCCTTCCAGCCGAAGACCGGGTTGACCAGGTCCGACTCCTTCATCATCGCGAAGATGATGTCGGCGGCCTTGTCCGCCTCCATCTCCCCGACCTCGTACTTCTCGCAGACCTCGGCGGTGGTCTCCAGCATCTGCTTGAAGACGGTGCTCTCCGGCCACCACAGGCCCGGGTGGGCGGTGGCCTCCAGCTCGTCGAGGTACTTCACGTCGCGCGTGAGCTGGTAGTTCACCCGGGCGCGGGTCAGCCGCATCACGCCGGGGGTCAGGAACGCGCCCCAGACGCGGAAGACGGCGTTCCAGAGCCGGAAGTGCTCGAAGGAGATGAAGGAGCTGTTGACGAGGTCGTCGTTGTACTGGAGGAGCCCCCGTTCCACGCGCTCGACGTACTCGAACCGCTCCACGGCGAAGTCGTCGTCCTCCAGGGCCGGAAGGAGCCTGCTGACCAGTGCGTAGACGACCTCGAAGGTATTGGACAGGCCACGTGAGAAGAGCGGGTCGATGAAGCCCGCCGCGTGCGACATCAGGCACCAGCGGTGGCCGATGGACTGCTTCGACGAGTACTGGAGGCGGTCCGTCGACACCCACTCGCGGACCCGGTGCGCCCCGTCGAACTGCCGTTTCACGGCCGGGTACTGGTCGAGGAAGGAGGCGAACTCCTCCTCGGGGGTCATGTCCGCCGGCTTGGGGTAGCGGCGCGGGTCGATGGTGAGGCCGACGCTGCACAGCGGGTTCGTGGAGTCCTTGAAGTTGTCGAACGGAATGATCCAGAACCAGCCGCGGTCGATCTGGTGGTGCAGCGTGCCACCGTGCCACGGGGCGGGCGGACGCAGGCTCCGCGGGTGGTGGCTGACGTCGTCGTACGGCTTGATGTTGATGTAGTGCGTGAACAGGGAGCGCGAGTGGTGCTTGAAGCGGGTGGGCTGCTCGCGCAGGTCGAACTTCTCGGCCAGCGGGGAGCGGAATCCACTGGCGTCGATCAGGTACCGGGCGCGGAAGACCTCACCGTTCTGGCCGGTGACGGTGACGCCGTCGTCGTCGAAGTCCAGGTCGGTCGCCCGCCAGTTCTGCCGGGTGACGCAGCCGTACCGGGCGGCGAGGTTGAAGTAGTGCTGGTCCGTCTCCTGCCGGTACAGGTGGCTCGCCTCGGTGAGGAGCTTCGGGATGACGAACATCGTCGCCTCCCGGGGGTCGGGCTCCTGTCCGGGGACCTGGCGGATGAACCCGAAGCTCTGCTTCTTGCCGTGGTGCGGGCCGATGTGCCGGGTCGTCGCCTTGATGTCGAACAGGTGCTCAAGTTCCGGTACGTCGAAGCGGTACCGCAGGATCTGGAGCCACTCGATGAGCTGCGGTGTCATCGACTCACCGATCGCGAACCGCGGGTGCTGCCCCGCGTCGACGAGGGCGACCGTGGTTCCCTGGCTGGCCAGGCACATGGCGGTCACCGACCCCGCCAGGCCAGAACCGAGGATCATGACGTCCACCTGCTGGGCGTCGCCAGGCTTCTTCGCTGCCTTACTGGCCGTCTTGGGCTTGCTGGGCATCAGCGCGTCCCTCTCTTAGGAAGAGCTATTCGGTATCTCGTGTGTCGCGGCCCGCCGCTTGCGGCGCGCCCGTACCAGCAGGACGACGAGCGAGGTGAAACCCGCGATGACATCCGCGTGGTCGGCCAGATCCCTGGAGCCTCTGGCCTTGCGTGCCTTGTTCGCGAACCCGGCGACGCTGAGGGTCAGCGCGCCGAGTGAGATCCAGGTGCGGGTGGCCGGTTCGTTCGCGGCCTTGGTGATCTCAGGACTCATGGCGGTGATGCCTCCCCGGGGGCCGCGGCCCCCTGAGCTGGTGGGTGGGATGTCCGGGGACACCGGCGCCCGGCCGCGGCCCGCTCGCCCACGTCCGGAAGGCGGCGAGGGCGGCGGCGCGGTGGCGGTCCGGCGGGTCCCTACCGGGACGGCGAGGTCAGGACCAGGCCGAGTACGCCGGTCAGCGAGGTCAGTCCGGTCGGGGAGTCACAACCGGGGAGGTCGGCCGGTACGTCGCTGAACACGATCTCCATCCGCAGGTGGTGACCCGCGAAGGCACCCGACGTCACCTTGCCCCTCAGCGCGAAGGCGACCGCCGGGACCGCTGTGTCGCGCTGGACGGTCACCGCCACGAGCGACGTCGTCCCGTCGTTCCATTGGATGGGCATCTGATAGGCGTACGGCGGCTGACCCGCCGACAGGTCCGTACAGGACTCCTGCTGGTCCTTCTTCCAGCGGAAGCCGCCTGAGGTGACGTGGGGCTGCCGCGTGCTCACACACGAGCGGTACTGGTAGTCCACGTCGCCCTTGACCTGGTTCCGCTCGACCCGCATGCCGGGAGAGTAATTGATCTTCGCCGTGCCGGAACAGGCGACGAAGGACCGCTTGCTGTTCGCCGGCCGGCTGTCCGCGTGCGCTGGGGACGGAAAGCCCAGAAAGGCGAGCGTCAGAGTGAAGGCCGCGGTCCTGGTCCTCTTCGTCGCGACGGCACCCGGAACTCTCATGGAGGATCTCCTTGCCGAAAGGGGAGTTAGTGCCGGGAACAGGCACACAACACACCAGGCTGTGACCGGGGACGCGTCAGCGTCGCCGGTCACAGCCTGGGTTCAGGTCAGCCGGGTGGTGCGGTGGGTCCGGTCAGCCGGGTGGTGCGGTCAGCCCGGGACGTGGGCGTCTTCCGTGCCATCGGCGCCGTCGGGTTCCGCCTGCGAAGGCGGAAGACCGTGCGAGCTGCCCGAGGGGGTCGGGCCGCCCTTGAGGCCGAGGCACGCCGCCGCGCCGGCGAACATCACCACGGCGGTGACCATCATGGTCGGCTTGAAGGCGCCCACGAACGCGTCGTCGAAGACCCGCCCGGCGAGATCCCGCATCGTGTCCACGACGTCGGCCGGCACGCCTTCCGGGGCGGGCGCGGTCGAACTCTGCTCGGTGCCCACGTTCAGGCCCTGCGATCCGGCGTCGTCGAATCCGGAGACGAAGCCCTCTCGGTATTCACCGGGCAGCGTCTTCGCGCCCTCTCGTGCCTCCTCACGCAGTGAGGAGGCCAGTTGCGCCTGGAGGACCGCGCCGAGGACCGCGCCTCCCAGTACGGTGCCGACCTGGCGCAGCGCGTTGTTCACGCCGGAGGCGGCGCCGGTGAGGCTGATCGGCACATTGCGCATGACTTCCGAACCCATCGGGGCGAATGTGCACCCCGCGCCGAGGCCGATGAGGAACAGCGGCCCCACGAACGCGGTCCAGCCGCTGTCGTTGTCGGCGACCAGTGCGATCCAGGACACGCCGCCGGCGAAGCCGAGCAGCCCGGTCGTCAGGATGTACTTGCCGCCGAACTTCTCGGAGAGCACCCCCGCGGGACCCGCCGTGACCATCGTGCCCAGCGCCAGGGGCAGCAGTACCGTGCCTGTCTTGATGGCGCTGAATCCGAGCGCGGACTGGAGGTAGATCGTCAAGGGCAGGAAGAGGCCGATCACGCCGAACATCACCGTGATGCCCACGAAGTTGATCAGTGTGAAGTTGCGGCTCTTGAAGAGCGAGAAGGGCACCAGTGGCTCGTTGTCCTGCTGGCCGCGCTCGTAGGCGATGAAGACTCCGAGCAGCGCCGCGGACGCGCCGATCAGGGACCAGATCCACATGTTCCACTCGTACCGCTCGCCCTCGGTCAGCGCGAAGGTCAGGCAGAACAGCGCGCCCGAGGCCGCCAGCACACCGGGCATGTCGAACCTGTGTTTCACCGTGCGGCCCGTCTTCGGCATGATCGGCACCGCCATCAGCAGCACCACTACCCCGATCGGGATGTTGACGAAGAAGATCCAGCGCCAGTCGAAATGCGTGACCAGCAGGCCGCCCAGCGGCGGTCCGACCGCCCCGGACGCGCCCGCGACCGCGCCCCAGATCCCGAGCGCCACTCCCCGCTTCTCGTCCGGGAAGACGTCGGCGATGATCGACAGCGTCTGCGGGATGAGCATCGCGGCGCCCGCACCTTGCAGCGCCCGGAAGGCGATGAGCTGCGCCGGGTCCTGTGCCAGCCCGCAAGCGAGACTGGCCACGGTGAACAGCGCGACACCGTAGATGTACAGGTTCCGCTTTCCTTGCAGGTCACCCAGCCGTCCGGCGGTGATGATCAGCGTCGCCAGCAGCAGGGTGTAGGCGTTGACCACCCAGAGGATCTCGTCCAGCGAGGCGTCCAGGTCATCGGTCATATCCGGGATCGCGATGTTCACGATCGTGAGATCCACCAGGGTCATGAAGAACCCCAGGCACAAGATGGTCAGGATCGCCCACGGGTTGCCGTGCCATTTCCTCAACACAAATCCTCCTTGCCGTGGGCGTACAGGCGCTCACGGTCTCGTCGCGTACCGGGTGGGGCATCCGGTCTCCGCGTCCTCACGCCAACCCCGTACGCGGCCGGGTCCGCCACAGGTCCACACCCCACTCAGCTCCACGCCCCCAAGAGGGCCCGGGCGGCTGCGGATGTGACATGGGGTCCGCCGATGAGACGCAGGCCACACCGGCGGGTCAGGAGGAGGACTTGAGGCCGGTGCCGAGCCGCTGAACCGCAGCCCCGGTACGGCGAACGCGGACGGAGCCCGGCCGCCCACCGCGGGGCACCACCCTGGAGGTGGGCCCCGCGGCGGAGTTCAGGCGACGCAGACGCCCTCGACGGCGACCTTCTCGAAAACGTGCGGATACGCGGTCATCCCGTCGGGATACTGATCGGCCTTCGCGTGGAACTCCGGGTTGGAGTACGCGATGGCGAGCGACTGCGCGGACTCCCACACCGCGACGTTGAACAGGAGCTGGCTGCCCGCCGTTCCCCGGTACAGCTGGGTCGAGACGAAGCCGGGCTGGGCCTTCATGAACGAAGCGTCCTCGCGCCAGGTGTGCAGGAACTTCTCCATCCGCTCCCTCGGCACAAAGATCGTGTTGACCAGGGTGACGGGCCCGCCCTGCTGCTGGAGCTGGGCCTCGAAAGACGTCGAGGGGTCCAAGTGCTTGATGTCCACCATCTGCGTTTCACCTCTCACTGTGGGGTCGATCAGGGGGACTTGCCAGTTCCGCACGCCCGGCCGAGGGCCTAGATCAGCGTGCCGCCCGAGACGTCCAGCCAGTGGCCGGTGACCCACCGGCCGTCGTCCGAGGCGAGGAAGGTGACGGCCGCGGCGATGTCGTCGGGCTGCCCGAGCCTGCCGAGCGCCGCGATCGACTCCGCGTGGCGTCGCATCTCCTCGTTGACGAACGCCTTGGCGGCGCCGTCGGTGTCGACGAAGCCCGGGCCGATGGTATTCACGGTGATCCCGCGCGGCGCGAGCTGTTTGGCCAGCCCTTCGGACATCGTGTCGAGGGCGCTCTTGGCCATCGAGTACGTCAGGAGAGCGGGCACGTCACCGGGGCGGTGGCTCAGGCCCGACGAGATGTTGATGATCCGCCCGCCGTCGCGCAGCCGGTCGAGGGCGAGCTTGATGATGAAGAAGGGAGCCTTGACGTTGAGCCCCATGACCGCGTCGAAGCCCTGCGGGGTGGTGAGGGCGATGCCCTTCTCCGGGGGCTCGCCGCCCGCGTTGTTCACCAGGATGTCCAGGCCGTCGGCGTGCTGGTCGAACCCGGCCCAGAGCGCTTCGGCGTCACCGGGAACGCCGAGTTCCGTCCGGATCGTGAACGCGCTGCCCCCGGCCGCCTCGATCGCGGCGACGGTCTCCTTCGCCGCCGACTCGTTGCTCCCGTAGTGCACCGCGACCTTGGCGCCCTCTTGGGCGAGGCGCTGGGCTATCCCGCGGCCGATGCCGCGACTGGCTCCTGTGACCAAGGCGGTTTTGCCGGTGAGCTTGCTCATGTGGGGCTTCCCTTTCCTTAGTGCCGCTGCCTTCGCTGGGTCCGCGTCATCACGACGCGCGCCGCTGACCGTCAGTACTCGGTGGTGCGGTGGAGAACGCCGACGCGGCGTGGCGTGGACGGGTGCCGCGCTCGTAGCGAGGGTGGCCCGTGCCGTGTCGCGCGTCGGCGGCCGGTCGGGGCACGTGGCTCGCGACTGGCGGAGTGGAGGCCAGGGCCCGGGCCGCCGGTCGGCTCAACCCCCCTGGCGCGCAAGGTCGTTCGGGGTCAGTACGACGACCGGAAGGAGGCGGTCGGTCCTGTTCTGGAACGTACGGTAGTTGGCGAAGGAGGCTACCAGTGCCTCCCAGAGCCGGTCCCGCTCAGGCCCGGGCGGTTCGGTGTGCGCGGTGCACTCGACCGTCTCGACACCGAGCTCGACGGTCACCTTCGGTACGGCTCGCAAGTTCCGGTACCAGGCGGGGTGGACGGCTTCGCCACCATACGCGGCGCACACGATGAACCGGCCGCGATCGTAGATGTAACCGACGGGATTCGTCCGCCGCTTGCCGGTCTTCTTGCCCTGCGTGGTGATCAGCAGGGCGTCGAGGCCACCGAACCTGCCGAGGACGCGGCCCTTGGTCTTGCGGTAGATCCAGACGTTGGCGCGCACGACGCCCTTGTTGATCGTGATGTTCGCCCTGGTGGGCGGCTTCGTCTTCGGCGGCAGGAACAGACTCCTCGGCCGTTGCGACCGCGGGACGCCGTACCGGGGCTCAGCCGTACTGTCCGGCGCGGGTGCGGCCAGGGGCGGCGGCGCGGTTTCCGGCCGCGCCGCCGCCGCAGTCGCCGCGGTCGCCACCGGCTGCGTGGGCTGTGTGGGCTGCGTGGGCTGCGGAGTGCTCGTCGTATCGGCCATGTCGCTTGTGCCTCTCCGTCGTGGGACGTCATCAGGGGTTTCCCGCCGGTCCGGCGGGCGGAGGGGGTCGGGTACGCGGTGCCCGGTGTCGCGCCCGGGCACCGCACGTCCACGTCCCCGTGGGACACGGCCGGTCAGAGCAGCTTCTTGCCCCTGAGGCCCGAGCGCACGACGCCGCTGATCATGGCGCGGCCGAGGTCGCGCATTTCCCCGGCGGGCGCCTCCCGGACGGCCCAGTACATGAATTTGGCCATCATCGGGGCGTTCGGGTAGATGAAGCGGGTGGTCTCGGGGTCCTTCCAGCCGAAGACCGGATTCAGGGTCTCGCAGGCGCCCAGCGCCTCGAAGATGATGTCGGCGGCCTTGTCCCCGTCGATCTCACCGGCTTCGTACTTCTCGCAGGTCTCGGCGGTGAGATCCAGGATCTGCTTGAACGCGTGGCTCTCGGAGAACCACAGCCCGGGATACGGGGCCTTTTCCAGGTCCCGCAGATGCTGTTCGTTCCCGTCCAGCTCGTAGTTGACCCGGGCGCGGGTCAGCCGCATCACACCGGGGGTGAGGAACCCGCCCCAGACACGGAAGACGGCGTTCCACAGCCGGAAGTGCCCGAAAGCGATGAACGAGCTGTTGACCAGGGCGTCGTTGTAGTGGAGCAGGCCGCGCTCCACACGTTCGACGTACTCGTACCGCTCCTCCGACCAGTCGTCGTCCTTCAGCGAGTCGAGGATGCGGGTGCACAGCGAGTACACGACCTCGAAGGTGTTGGAAAGGCCACGGGAGAACAGCGGGTCGAGGAAGCCCGCCGCGTGGGACATCAGGCACCAGCGGTGGCCGATCGAGCGCTTCGACGAGTACTGGAGGCGGTCGGTCGAGACCCACTCGCGTACCCGCTTGGCTCCCTCGAACTGCCGTTTCACCGCCGGGTACATGTCGAGGTAGTGGCGGAACTCCTCGTCCGGCGTCAGGTCCGCGGGCTTGGGGTACCGGCGCTCGTCGAACGTCAGGCCCACGCTGCACAGGGGGTTCTTCGAGTCCTTGGTGTTGTTGAACGGGATGATCCAGAACCAGCCCCGCTCGATCATGTGATGCAGCGTGCCGCCGTTCCACGGGGCCGGCGGGCGCTGGCTCTGCGGGTGGTAGGAGACGTCGTCGAACGGCTTCACCCCGATGTAGTGCGTGAACAGCGACCGCGAGTGGTGCTTGAAGCGGGCGGGCTTGTCGCGCAGGTCGAACTTCTCCGCCAGCGGCGAGCGGAAGCCGCTCGCGTCGATCAGGTACTTCGCCCGGAAGACCTCGCCGTTCTGGCCGGTGACGGTGACCCCGCCGTCGTCGAAGTCGAGGTTGGCGGCGCGCCAGTTCTGCCGGGTGGTGCAGCCGTACTTCGCGGCCACGTTGAAGTAGTACTGGTCGGTGTCCTGCCGGAACAGGTGGCTGGCCTCGGTCAGCAACTTCGGGATGACGAACATGGTCGACTCTTCCGGGTCCGGTTCCTGACCCGGGTCGTGCTTGATGAACCCGAAGCTCTGCTTCTTGCCGTGGTGCGGGCCGATGTTCTTCGTGACGGCCTTGACGTCGAGCAGGTGCCCTATCTCGGGGACGTCGAAGCGTGAGCGCAGAATGTGCAGCCACTCGATCAGCTGCGGCGTCATCGACTCGCCGATCGCGAACCGCGGATGCTGCCCGGCGTCCACGAGCACCACATCGGCGCCCTTCCTCGACAGGCACGCCCCGGCCACCGAGCCCGCCAGTCCGGAGCCCAGGATCAGGACGTCGCACTGCTGCACCTGCTGGGAGCCCTTGGCCTCGTACGGTGCCTTGATCTTGCTGGGCATCGGCCCGCCTTTCTCTTCGGAGTCGTGTCCGCGTGGCGCGCGGAGGCTGGTGGCCCGTTGGGCCGAGGTCGTACGGGTCGTGCGGGTCGTACGGGCGCGCCGCGGGGCGGTCGTACGCTCCCCGGCGCCGAACCAGCCGACGAGGGCGGTCACCGGGTCCGCGTGGCGGTCACCGGCCCAGGCGACGTGGCCGTCCGGGCGCAGCAGCACCGTTTCCCGCCCCTCGATGGGGGCGTTCCGCGCGGCCGTGGCCGTCACCATGTCCACCCGCCCGGCCCATCCGGCGACGGCGCGGGTGAGCGCGGTCCGGCGCTCGGCGTCGCCCGACAGGTCGAGCAGGACGCCCCGGCCACGGCGCAGGAGCGCGGTGGTACTGGTGAGTCCGGCGCCGGTGACGAGATCGATATGCGGCATGCGGGAGCCGACCAGTGGCTGGTCCCCGGGGTCGTAGTCGATGTCGAGGCCGCCGATCATCCGGCCGAGCCGGTCGCGTACGACGGTGTGGGTGAGGAGTTCGCCGGTCGTGGCACGGACGGCCTCGGTTTCCCGGCCGCCGAGCAGCAGCAGCGTCTGGGCCTCGATGCCGTCCAGGACGCGCCGGCCCACCGGGTGCCGCTCGTCGTGGTAGGTGTCCAGCAGCCCGGCCTGGGCGCGGCCCGTGACCTGCGCGGCCAGCTTCCAGCCGAGGTTGACCGCGTCCTGGACGCCCAGGTTGAGTGCCTGTCCGCCGACCGGGAGCTGCCCGTGGGCGGCGTCGCCGGCCAGCAGCACCCGGCCCTGCCGGTAGCGGCTCGCCTGGCGGCTGACGTTGCCGAAGGCGTTCACCCACAGCGGGGTGCCGCCGCTGATGTCCTCGCCGGTCACCCGCGCCCACGCGGCGACGACCTCGGCGAACTCCGGTGGCCCTGTGCGCTGTTCCGGCGTCCGGCCGAACTCGTGCACCATGACGCGGGTGACGCCGTCGCGCGTCGCCGCTATGGCGAGGCCGCCCGGGAACCGCTCGAAACGGCGGGCGGGGATGTCGACGCCGGTGACGTCGCAGCGCAGCAGTTCGCGGTTGGCGTCCCTGCCCTCGAAGCCGATCCCGGCGAGGTCCCGTACGGTGCTCTGCTCGCCGTCACATCCGACGAGGTACGCGGCGGTCAGCCGGACCGTACCGCTGGGGGTGGCTGCCTCGACCTCCACCAGTTCCTCGCCGTGTGTCAGCGCGCGCACCTCGTGCTCGCGTCTGATGTCGGCGCCGAGCCCGCGCGCCCACTCCGCCAGCAGGGCCTCGACCCGGGCTTGCGGGACCTTCCACTGGCCCGGGAACCGGGTCGGCTGGCCGCTCAGATCCAGCGGCAGACCGCCGAAGTGGCTCATCGGGTCGTTGGGCGGAGTGCCCAGGGTCTCCAGCAGGCCCCGCTGGTCGAGGATCTCCATGGTGCGGGCGTGCAGGGTGGAGGCCCTGGACTCGGTGGTGGGCGCGGCCAGCCGTTCCAGGACCGTCACCCGGGCGCCGCCGAGGCGGAGTTCACCGGCGAGCATCAGGCCGACGGGCCCGGCGCCGGCAACGATCACCTGGCTGTCCATCTCAGGCCCGGCTTTCCGCGTACCGCTTGGCGTGGCCCAGGGTCGCCGTGCTGTTGGTGCTGAGGGCGTTCTTGACGAACGCCCTGGCCTCGGCGACACCCGCCCGCTCGCCGAGAACCCGCTTGATGGCGGCGGTGTTGATGACCACGGTGTGCTGGGAGGTGGCGTCGACCGCGTCCCCGTCCTCCGCCAGCTGCCAGTAGCCGGTATGCAGGCTCATCAAGGCGGGCAGCGTGATCTGCTTGTAGACGATCCTGCTGTGCGGGAAGCACACCCGCACCGACTTGGTGGTGTGCGTGGAGCCGTCCTTGGTGCGGGTGTCCATCTCCAGCATCTGGAGACCGGGGGCGTCCTCGGTCAGCTCGACCCGGGCGACGTGCGGCAGGCGCTCGCGCCACAGCCGCGCCTCGTTGATGAAGTCGTAGACGTCCTTGGCGGCGCCGTAGATCCGCACCGTGTCGTGGAAGGACAGGGTGAGGTCGTCGGCGGAGCCGGTGGCCAGTTCCACGTTGGTCTTGAGCGCGGCGAGCTCGGAGGTGCTGTTGCGGTCCACGGCGGCATCGATCCAGGCCAGGCTGCCGGGGTCGTCGTCGACCGCGCGGTAGTGGTGCAGCAGGCGCACCCGGCAGGCCGTCTCGGTGACCGGTGTGATCAGCCAGGTGCCGCCCATGGCCGCCACGGGCGGTGTGGAGACCTCCTGGCGGAACTCGACGCGCAGCCGCCCGGGGTCGAGTTCGCGGCGCGAGATCCAGTTCTTGGCCTCGCCGTTGGCGGTGGCCCAGATCCGGATGCGTTCGGTGTGCTCCGAGCGTTCGACGTGGTCGACGTACACGGTCGGCGGGAAGACGCGCGGCCAGTTCTCCACGTCCGCGATGAGCCGGTAGACGGCGGTGGCCGGAGCGTTCACCATGACCTCGTGCTCCACCTCGCGGTGGCCCAGCTCCGTCATGCGCGTTCTCCTTTGTCTGTTGCCGGGGCCTCTGTTGCCGGGGCCTCTGTCTGCTGCCGGGGCCTCAGAAGTTGCCGAGGCCGCCGCAGACGTTGATCGCCTGGGCGGTGATCGAGGCGGCGGTGTCGGTGGCGAGGTAGCCCACCAGACCGGCGACCTCCTGGGGGGTGGAGTAACGGCCGAGGGGGATCTTCGCCTGGAACTTCTCCAGGATCTGGTCCTCGGTCGTCTCGTACGCGGCGGCGTAGCCCTGCCGTACGCGCTGTGCCATGGGCGTCTCGACGTAGCCGGGGCAGACCGCGTTGACGGTGATGCCGGTGGGGGCCAGTTCGTTGCCGAGGGCCTTGGTGAAGCCGACGACGCCGTGTTTGGACGCGGAGTAGGGGGCGCCGAGGACGACGCCCTGCTTTCCCGCGGTGGAGGCGATGTTGATGATCCGGCCGCGGTCGCGGTGGCGCATGCCGCCCGCGTTCAGCACTTCCCGTGTCATGCGGAAGACGCTGTTGAGGTTGGTGTCCATGACGTCGGTCCACAGCGCGTCGTCGAGGTCGGCGGTGACCCCGCCGCCGCTGCGGCCCGCGTTGTTCACCAGGACGTCGATCGGCCCGAACCGGTCGACGGCGGCGCTGACGCAGCGCCGGATGTCGTCGGCGGACCTGACGTCGCAGGCGGTCCCGTCGATGTCGAGGCCCTCGTCCCGCAGTTCTTTGACGGTCACCCGCACGGTCTCCGCCGAGCGCGCGCAGACGAACACCTGGTGCCCCTGGGCGGCCAGGGTCCTGGCGACGGCCAGGCCGATTCCGCTGGTTGCCCCGGTGACGAGGGCGACCCGCTTCCCCTCAAGCGACATGCCTTCTCCTTAGAAGTCGCGGTGGTTCCGGTGCCCGCCGCCGCTCCTCGCGGGGCGGCGGCCCGGCAGGGGCTCAGGCCGCTTGTCCGGCGGCGAGCTGCTCGTTGACGAGTGCGAGCAGCGCGCGTGGCGTCCCCGCGTCGGTGAGCGTGGTGTCCTCCAGATCGACCCCGTGCTCGCGCTCGATGCGGCTGCCGGCCTCCAGCAGCGCGAGCGAGTCGTAGCCGAGGTCCTCGAAGGGGGTGTCGATGATGTCGCCGTCGAGGTCGATGCCCTCGATCTCGCCGGCCGCCTCGCGCAGGACGCGCTTGAGGTCTTCGATGGTCAGTTCGTGAGCAGCCATCTCGGTCCTTCGCCTTCTTCTGCTGCGGCACCGGTCATGAGGCGGACCGGCGCACCACCAATGCGGAGTTGAAGCCGCCGTATCCGCGGGCGAGCACGAGTGCCGTGTTCACCGGCGTGTTCCTCGGCTCGGCCGTGACCAGGTCGAGGTTGTGGTCGGGGTCCGGTGTGACGTTCACGGTGGGCGGGATCAGCCCGTCCCTGATGGACAGCAGGGCCGCGGTCACATCCAGCGAGGCGCCGCCGGACAGCAGCCGTCCGGTCATCGTCTTGGGCGCGCAGACGGCGACGCCGCGCGGCCCGAACAGGGCGCTGATGGCGGCGGCCTCGATGCGGTCGAGCTCGGGGACGGCGGCCGCGTCGGCGAAGACCACGTCGACCGCGTCGGGCGTCACGCGCGCGTCGTCCAGCGCGAGCTGGATGGCGCGCCGCAGGCCGGGCTCGCGCCCGCTGCCCCGTTTCGGGTCGAACGTCGCCGCGTAACCGGCGATCTCCCCGTAGATCCTGGCGCCCCGGGCGCGGGCCGCCGCGGCGTCCTCCATGATGACCAGCGCCCCGCCCTCGCCCGGCACATGGCCGCTCGCGTCGGCGTCGAAGGGCAGATACGCCCGGTCGCGGTTCCGGCGGGTACTGAGCCGCCCGCTGGCGAGCTGTGCGACCCACCCCCATGAGCAGATGGAGCCGTCGATGCCGCCGGAGACGACCAGCGGGGTGCCCTTGCGGATCTGCCGCCGCGCCTGGGCGATGGCGTCCAGGCCACCGGCCTGGTCGGAGACCACGACCCCGCTGGGCCCCCGCATCCCGTGCCGGATGGAGATCTGGCCGGTGTTGACGGCGTAGAACCAGGCGAAGGACTGGTAGGCGCTGACGTACTGGCCGCCCTTGCTCCACAGGTTGCGCAGCTCGCCCTGGCCGAACTCGAAGCCCCCGGAGGAGCTGGCTGTGACCACCCCCATGTCGAAGCCGGGCCATTCCCGCGGCCGGACCCCGGCGTCGGCCAGGGCCCAGTCGGCGGCGACCAGGGCCAGCCTGGTCATGTGGTCGGTCTGCGGGATCAGCCTGCTCGGCAGGTGGTCCTCAGCGACGAAGCCGGGCACCTCGCCGGCGAACCGGGCCGGGTAGCCCGTCGCGTCGAACCGGGTGACCTCGCCGATGCCGCTCTTCCCGTCGCAGGTCGCCGCCCAGTAGTCCGCGGTGCCCAGCCCGTTGGGGGCCGTGACACCTATCCCCGTCACCACTACGGACGCGCTCACGCCGCCCTCCGCAAGACCATGGCGCTCTGGAAGCCGCCGAAGCCGCTGCCCACGGTCAGCACCGCGTCGGTCGTCTGCTCCCTGGCCGTGAGCGGCACGTAGTCCAGGTCGCATTCCGGGTCCGCCTCGTGCAGGTTCGCGGTGGGCGGGACCACGTTGTGCTCGATGGCCAGCACGGAGGCGGCGATCTCCAGCGAGCCGATCGCGCCGAGCGAGTGCCCGATCATCGACTTGATGGAGCTGACCGGGGTGCGGTAGGCGTGCACGCCCAGGCTGCGTTTGAAGGCGGCCGTCTCGTGCCGGTCGTTCTGCTTGGTGCCCGAGCCGTGCGCGTTGATGTAGTCGATCTCGTCGCCGTTCATGCGTGCCTCGGCCAGCGCGGTACGGATGGCCTCTGCCATCTCGCGGCCGTCGGGACGCAGGCCCGTCATGTGGAAGGCGTTGCACCGGTTGGCGAACCCCGCGATCTCGGCGTAGAGATACGCGCCGCGCTTCCTGGCCTGCTCGTACTCCTCAAGGACGAACATCGCCGCCCCCTCGCCGAGTACGAATCCGTTGCGTGACCTGTCGAACGGCCGGGAGGCGTGCTCCGGGTCGTCGTTGCGCGGTGTGGTGGCCTTGATCGCGTCGAAGCAGGCCACGGTGATCGGTGAGATGGGCGCGGCCGAGGCACCGGCGATCATCACGTCGGTGCTGCCCTCCCTGACCAGCTCGGCGGCGTAACCGACCGAGTCGATGCCCGAGGTGCAGCCCGTCGAGACGACGGCGGCGGGCCCCTCGGCCCCTACGGACCAGGCCACCTCGCTCGCGAAGGAGCTGGGGACGAAGTAGTCGTAGAGGTGCGGGACGGCGTAGGTGTGGTCGACGAGGTCGAGCCGGCCGCCGTCGCTGACGACGCGGTACTCCTGGTCGAGTCCCATCGTGGCGCCGACGCCGCTGCCGACGCTCACGCCGACCCGGTGCGGGTCCAGCCGGGTGGTCTCCAGTCCGCTGTCGGTCACCGCCTCGGCTGCGGACACCACGGCGAACTGCGCGGCGCGGTCCATGCGGCGGATCTCCTGCGGTCCGAGGCCGTGCGACTCCGGGTCGAAGTCGGCCTCGGCGGCGATACGGGAACGGAACGGGGCGGCGTCGAAGGACGTGATGCCCCTGGTGGCGGTGCGGCCACTGCTGAGCAGGCTCCAGAAGTCCTTGACGCCGATACCTCCCGGAGCCACGACCCCGATGCCGGTGATCACTACTCGTCGTCCCATGTGGACGTCACTCCCTTCGGCAAGAGGTGCGTCACGCGGACGGACTCCAGTGGTAGAAACGGCGCGCCATGGCGTCGGCGGGCGACCGCCAGGTCGCCGGGTCGTACGCCTGGATGTGCGGCGTGAGGTCGGCGCTGACCTTGACGAAGAGCGGGTGGTTCTTCGCCTCCTCGATCGCCGTTCCACCGTCGTCGGAGACGAAGTCCTGAAGGTGGAAGTACAGGCCGCGGTAGGAGAAGAGCTGCCGGCGCCTGGTGCCCATGAGGTCCGGCAGCTCCGTGCCGTCGAACTCGCGGAAGATCCGGGCGACGTCGCCACTGGCGCCTGGTTCCATCCGTGCCACGATCAGAGTGCTGTGCATCGGTGTGTCTCCTTCTCACCGGAAGTGGTCACTGGAGCGGCGAACCGAACCAGCGGGTCAGGGCGTCTGCCAGGGCGTGGGAGTCCAGTCCCGCCCAGGCGACGTAGCCGTCGGGGCGGATGAGCACCGAGGAGATCCCGGCGAGCGGGCTGTCGGCGGGCATCTCGTGCGGCAGCCCCGTGACCACCTGGACCCGGTCCGACCAGGCGGCGGCGATACGGCGCAGGTGGGGCACGTCGGCCAGGTCGAGCAGGACGCCGCGGCCCTGGTGGAGCAGTTCGACCGTGGTGGTCTTGCCACCGGTGCTCAGCAGCTCCTGGTTCGGGACGCGCCTGCCGAGCAGCTGCGGGCCCTCCGCTCCCATGTCGTAGCGGATGTCCAGGCCACTGACCCGTCCGGCCAGGTGGCGGCCGACGTCCGGGTACGTCATGAGCTCGGCGAACACCGTGCGCAGCGGCTCGACTTCGGCGCCGCTGAGGTAGAGCAGGCCCTGCGCCTGGGTGTTCGTCAGCAGGCTGGCGCCCACCGGATGGCGCTCGGCGTGGTAGGTGTCCAGCAGGCCCGGAGGTGCCGTGCCGCGCACGGTGGCGGCGAGCTTCCAGCCGAGGTTCATGGCGTCCTGGACGCTGACACTCATGCCCTGGCCGCCCGCGGGCAGGTGGGTGTGGGCGGCGTCGCCCGCCAGCAGAACAGAACCCCTGCGGTACTCGGTGACCTGGTGGGTCGCGTCGCCGAACGAGCTGACCCACAGCGGGGTGCCGCCGTGGATGTCCTCGCCCGTCAACCGCTCCCAGGCGTCGGCGACTTCGGCGAACGCGGGCGGCTCGGTGCGCCGCTGGGGAGCGGTGCCGCGCTCGCAGACGATGACGCGGTCGACGCCGTCGCCCAGCGGAGCGGACATGACCATGCCGCCCGGCTTCTTCTCACCGATCTGACGGGCCCGCAGGTCGCAGCCCGCGACGTCGGCGAGGAACATCTCGATGGTCGCCTCGGTGCCGGGGAAGTCGAACCCGGCGGCCGCGCGAACGGTGCTGCGTCCGCCGTCGCAGCCGACGACGTACCGGGCGCGCAGCGTCCGGGGGCCCCGCGGGCTCTTGGCCTCGACGCTGACGCCGTCGCCGTCGTCGGTGAGCCCCACGACCTCCCAGCCGCGCCGCACCTCGGCGCCGAGCTCAGCGGCCCAGTCACCGAGGATGGCCTCGGTGCGCGACTGCGGAATACCGCGCGCCCCGAAATGAGCGTCCTTCAGCACGCTGTAGTCCAGCGGTATGCCGCCGAAATGCCCCAGCGGGCTGATCTCTATATCGCCGAACCGGGGCAACAGGCCGCGCTGGTCGAACAATTCCATGGTGCGGGCCGTGAAACCCAGTCCCCGGGACTCCCCGGAGGGCTTTTCGAGCTTGTCCAGGACGATGGCATCGACTCCGCCGAGCCGCAGTTCAGCGGCCAGCACGAGTCCCGATGGACCTGCGCCTACGACAATGACCGGGGCATCCATGATCTCTCCTTGACCTGCGCAGACCGTTCGTGAACTCGCGAAGGGAATGGCATGGGAAATACGTGATGCCGGGCCACCGTGAAGGTGCCGCCCGGCATCAGTAAGGGATGAGGTGCTGATCGATAGCCCTCAGAGAGAGGTGGGCGGTCGCAGCCTGAATGCAGGCACAGTTCGACCGCCGAAAAAAGCGTGACACGTTTCCTTCAACGCCGTCAACCCCTTTCGGTGTCGTCGACGGCGGCGCCGATACCAGAATCCCGCGTATTGCCAGGTGGCGTCACGCAACGGCGGTCCGGAACTGCGGTCCGGGCATCGGCTTCCGTCGTGAACATGCGGGACCATGCCGCTCGGCCGCCAGGAACCCGCAGTTCGGGAGCGCGGCGGACCTGCGGCTGGAACGAGTGAGAACGCTCGCGACCGGCGCACTGGGGCGCCTTCGGTGCGGCGAAGCGGCCTGCGGCGAACGGCGATCCACGCAGGTCCGAACGGGCTGAGCACGTCGGAGACGTCACGCGTGGAGGGGAAATCCCGCAACCCGATCGGGGCCAACTCGCCCCGCCTGGGCCGGATATGGACAGAGTCCTGCCGCCACCAAGAGCGTGACAGTAGCGGGCGGCCAATGTCAACCGCCCCTTCCACCACCCGCCCACCATCGGATTACCAGCGGTACGAGACTCCAGGGTGCGATGGCGCGGACCGGCGCCATTCCGCCCACCCTGCCTGCCCTGTCATCCCTACTGTCTTGGTTCGCGCCGCTATCAACGACTTTCTTGACGTTGGCCCGGGATGAGGCATACTCCGTAGCGTTAGGCACCGATTACCGCACGCATTGCCGAGTTGCATGGGCAACGGGTCCAGAGAATGTGCCCACGACAACCATTCACGCACCGGCAGTGATCTTGCCACCCATGGGGGAATAATGAGTTCCGTACTTCCCTGACCAGCACCGGAATTGACCCCGCCGACGCCCGCGGCAGGTAAGGCTGGTATAGACGCGGTCAAACTTTCTATGTATGGTTCCACCTCATCTGACGCATCATCGGGTGGGCTACGCACAGATTCAGCAGAACCCGATCTTGATGCCCCAGAGACGCTGCACACATCAACAGGGCATGACTCGGGAGCGGGGGTTCCGGATCGTCATGAACGAAGATTCAACGCGCCAAAGACTAGGCACGCACAACCGCCTCTACATTGCGCTTGGGCCGATCCAGCGGCGACATTCCTGACGACAGTCACGAACGACCCGGCATACGACACGTACCGGGTAGGCGTCGCACACCTGCGCCGATGACATTCCTCGGCACACTCCACACCAGGGCATTCATTCACCGGCCATTAAGCGGGCCAATCACTGTGCCCTGCGTCACCCATTTCTGCCACGTGACGGTCAGGTGATGAAATGAATAATTCTCGATGTGTCGGACAGAATTGCGGCAATCGGCTGCACAGGCCGCGACCACATCGCACCACGGTGCCTGGGCTGCGGCTCTGCAGCGTGTGCTACCACGAGCTCAAGGCCAACCTCATCGAACTGCCGGAGATCTACGGCGACTGCGAGGCCGCCCTGCTGCCGCGGCACGATCCCACCGCCCAGCGGGTCAGCGGCAATCACCAGCCGAACGGCATGGCGCTCAACGAGGAAGCCCTCATGACCCGTTCGGGCATTCTCAGCTTCCTCGCCTCCTGGTGCGCGCTGGTCGCCGACGAACGCGCGATCGTCCGGCCGCCCCGTCGGCGCCCTCCGGAACTCGCCGCCTTCCTGGTCGGTCACCTGAACTGGCTGCTCGCCCATCCGGCGGCGGGCGACTTCGCCGATGAGACGCACCGGATCACCACCTGCGCCCGCCGCTCCGCTTACACGCAGCCGGCCCTGCGGATGGATCTCGGGCAATGTGTTCACCCTGGCTGCCAGGCGGCCCTGGACACCGCGCCGACCGCGTGTGACGGGCATCGGACCCGCGAGGTGCGCTGTACGGCGGGTCATTCCTGGCAACCGCATCAATGGCTGCAACTGCTCCGCCAGTTACAACGGGAGAAACACCGTCCGCACGCCGCGCCCCAGCGGCCCGAGGGTGCGGCGTGAGTACCCCGCACCCGCACGGCCACCGGCTCGTCCCCACCCAACTCGCCGCGCTGGCCGCGGGAGTCCCCGAGGCGACCATCCGGAAGTGGGCGAGCCGGGGCAAGCTCACCCGGCACGGCAGTCCGGGCCGCGCGCTGTACGACCTCGACGAGTTAACGGAACTCGTGGCGGCGATGGCGGAATCCCCACCGTCCGACAGCTGAGCCGCGTCCAGCGGACCATGCGGAGGGGAGCCGCGGTAACCCCCCTGCCCGTGCGTCGCGGAGTGCGGACGCGTCGCGGCTGGCCGCGCGGTTCCCCCGCGCCCCTGACGGGGCACACCCCTTCGCCGCGCCAGGGCGGTTCCCCTGGGCCTGGCGGCCCGGGGAGGCCGGAGGCCCTGCCTGCCCTTCGCGGACGGGGAGACGGGGGGCTCCCTCATCACGCGAACGGCAGGCAGGGCGGGCACGACCGCCACCCGGCGAAAACACCCCGTCTGACGCTACTGGGAACGCGACGCTCCGTGCGGTGCGACGGAGCTGACCTCATCGTCGCGTCGCCAGCGGCGGAAAGCGCTTCCGCGGGGCGGGGTCGTGCGGTTCAGGGTCCGGGAGAGGCCCCCGGCGGGCTCGCCGTGGCCAGTGGCCGTCGGCGGTCCCGCCAGGGCTCCCCCGCGCCGCGCCGGTCAAGGCGGCCTGCGGGCGGTGGGCGGTGGCATGGCGGCCTCGCTCGCGGCCGGCGCTCCGGCGGTGAGCGAAAGGCGGCATGACGGCAGCGGGCCACCGGCCCCAGCCGCCCGCCGCCGGGCCCTGGTGGTGCTCCGCGCCCTTCAGGCGCGCGTCCCGTGCCGACGGCGCCGTCGGGCAGCGCCAGGCCACGGCACCGGAGAGGCCCGGGTGGCATGCGCCCGGCACGGCGCGGCCGCACCAGGTGACAGGACGCCAACGACGTCCCGCACCCTGCCTGGGCATCTGCCGCACTGCCTGCCGGACGGTCGGACATCGGGAGCCTCCTTTGCGCGCTTCCCCCTGAGAGGCGGCGCGGGGCCCGGAGTGTGACATCGCGATGCGGGAATGTGACCCACGCCTCACCGAACTCCGGTGGAATTCCTTCCCCTTGACGGTTCCGCGCCTGCCCGTGCCCCGCCCGCACGGCGGCCTCCGGCGCGGCGGGCACCGCCGGATGACGGTCTCCCGGCCCCTGCGACGCCTCTGTCACGGCGGCGTCCCCACCGCCGCCCGCCCCGCTCCCGCGAGGAGTCCACGGACCCGCGTCGCGCGCACCGTGCCCCGCCTTCCGCGTCGGCCGGGGTTGCCCGGCGGAACGCGGCCCCGGCACCGTACTGCGCATGCGGCCTCCCAGCCCGCCAGACCCAGGGCAAGCAGCCCTTCCCGGACAGCGCGGGGATGTGCCCTGCCAGGGGCGCGGGGATGTGCCCTGCCAGGGGCGCGGGGAACTGCGCGACCAACCACGACGCACCCGCATGCCGCGACGCACGGACAGGGGCTCCCCCGGCACGCAGCACGATCCGCCGGACACGGCGTCCGCCGGACACCGCCTCCTCCGGACCGGCTCGGCCCCATCGCGGGTAAGGCACCCGCGCTAAGCCACCGAGCCGATCCGCCCGATGGGCGACGCCGGGTCGTGGTGGATCGGCGTGTGCGCGCCGGTCAGCGGCAGACCGCTGCCGCCGCGCCTGCTGGCGACGATCTCGGCGGCGATGGACACGGCCGTCTCCTGCGGCGTGCGGGCGCCGAGGTCGAGACCGATCGGGGACCGCAGCCGGGCCAGTTCCAGTTCGCTGACGCCGACGTCGCGGAGCCGGTCGAGACGGTCGAGGTGGGTGCGGCGGGAGCCCATCGCGCCGATGTAGCCGACGGGCAGCCGCAAGGCGCATCGCAGCAGCGGCACATCGAACTTGGCGTCGTGGGTGAGGACGCACAGCACCGTACGGCCGTCGATGCCCTGCCCCGGCTCGGGCTGGTCGGCCCCGGCCGACAGCTCGGCCTGCGCTTCCAGGTAGCGGTGCGGCCAGTCGACGACGATCTCGTCGGCGTCGGGGAAGCGGCGGGCGGTGGCGAACACGGGGCGCGCGTCGCACACCGTCACGTGGTAGCCCAGGAACTTCCCGGCCCGCACGAGCGCGCTCGCGAAGTCGATGGCCCCGAAGACGATCATGCGAGGCGGGGGGACGCTGGACTCGACCAGCAGCGTGAGGGGCTGCCCGCACAGCCTTCCGGCGGCGCCCATCGTGACGGTTCCGGTGCGGCCGGCGTCCAGCAGGGCGGCCGCCTCCGCCGCCGCGGAGCGGTCCAGCTCAGGTCGCCCGCCGAGGGAGCCGGTGTACTCACCTCCAGGCCGTACGTGCAGGGCACGGCCGAGCATTCCGGCCGGGCCTTCGACGACCCGCGCGACCGCCGCCGCCTCCCCGCGGGCAGCGGCGGCCAGCGCGTCGGCGAGCGTCCCCGGGGTGCTGTCCGCCGTGGGGCCGTCCGCCTGCTCAGGAGCGCGCGCGTCGTGGTGGACGGGCGTGACGAGGATGTCGATGACGCCGCCGCAGGTGAGCCCGACGGCGAAGGCGTCCTCGTCGCTGTAGCCGAAGCGTTCGACGGCGCTCTCGCCGCTCTCCAGCGCCCGCTGGCACAGCTCGTAGACCGCGCCCTCCACGCATCCGCCGGAGACGGACCCGACGGCCTCGCCGTCCCGGTCGACGGCGAGCGCCGCGCCGGGCTGCCGGGGGGCGCTGCCGCTCACGGCGACCACCGTCGCGACGGCGAAGTCGCGTCCCAGCTCACACCACCGGCTCAGCTCTTCGGCGATGTCCAGCATTGGCGATCATCTCCCTTGCGGATGCGTGGCGGGCGTGGGCGCTATTTGGCGCCGAGCCAGTCCTCGATGGGGTGGAGGGCGAAGTAGACCGTGAAGACGACGGTCAGCACCCACATGAACAACCCGGGCTCGCGCCACTTGCCCTGGGCGGCCTTGATAGCGGTGTACGCGATGACACCGGCGCCGACGCCCGCGGTGATGGAGTACGTGAACGGCATCAGCGCGACGGTCAGGAAGACCGGGATGGCGACCGCGCGGTCGGCCCAGTCCACATGCCGGGCGTTCTGCATCATCATCGCGCCGATGACGACCAGGGCGGCGGCGGCGACCTGGGCGGGCACGATCTGGGTGAGCGGCGTGAAGAACAGGCAGGCCGCGAAGAACAGCCCGGTGACGACGCTGGACAGGCCGGTGCGAGCGCCCTCGCCGACGCCGGTGGCCGACTCGATGAAGACGGTCTGCCCCGAGGAGCTGGTGACGCCACCGATCGCGCCGCCCGCGCCGTCGATGAACAGCGCCTTGCTCAGGCCCGGCATGCGGCCCTTGTCGTCGGCGAGCTTGGCCTCGGTGCCGACGCCGATGATGGTGGCCATCGCGTCGAAGAACCCGGCGAGGACGAGGGTGAAGACGATGACGCCGACGGTCATGCCGCCGATGTCGCCCCAGCCGCCGAACTCGACCTCACCGAAGAGCGAGAAGTCCGGGTTGGACACGGCGTTGCCGGGGATCTCCGGCGCGGTGCCGCCCCAGGTCTTGGCGGGCAGGTCGCCGATGGCGTTGACGGCGACGGCGATCACGGTGCCGGCGATGATGCCGATGAGGATCGCTCCGGGCACGTCGCGGGCCTGGAGCATGAAGATGAGCAGCAGGGTGACGCAGAAGATGAGGACGGGCCAGCCTTGCAGCTCGCCCTCGACGCCGAGGGTGACGGGGCCCCCCTTGCCGACGAAGCCCGCCTTGACGAGGCCGATGAGCGCGATGAACAGGCCGATGCCCATGGTGATGCCGTGCTTGAGCGGCAGCGGGATGGCATTCATGATCATCTCGCGGAGCCCGGTGACGACCAGGAGCATGATCACCACACCGTAGATCACGCACATGCCCATAGCCTGCGGCCAGGTCATGTCCGGCACCACCTGAGTGGTGAGGACGGCGGACACGCTGAGCCCGGCGGCCAGCGCCAGCGGCACCTTCCCGACGAAGCCCATGAGCAGGGTGGTGACCGCCGCGGCGAACGCGGTGGCCGTGATCAGCGCGGGGCGGCTGAGGACGTGGTCGTCGGCGTCGGGGCCACCCAGCAGCAGCGGGTTGAGCAGCAGGATGTACGCCATGGCCATGAAGGTGGTGATGCCGCCGCGCACCTCACGCGCGACGGTCGAGCCTCTGTCGGAGATGTGGAAATACCGGTCGAGCCAGGACCGGCCGGCGGGCGGGCGCGAGCCCGCGCCCGCGTCCTCCGCCGAGGTCTTCGGCTCTATTGACGACTGGGTCATGGTGCCTGTCTCCCAAGGTTCATAGGGGCACCCGCAGGGGCTGCGAGATTTGGGCTGGCTGCACGACCCGGGGGACGGCCCGAGACGAACGATGGAGTGCTGCGGTGGGGGTGGGTGGTGCCACGTGGGGGGTGTGAGGGGTGTGGGGTGAGGGGGTGCTGTGTGGAGGTGTGATCGAGCGGGTGTGTGGGGGGAGGCTCCGGGCGGCGCCGTCCTGCGGGGACGGACGATCCTCGGCGCGACGGGTGCCGCCCGGAGGGCTGTGGCGCTGAGGGCGTGGGGCGCCCTCGGCGGGATCAGGTGCCGGTGAGGTGTTCCGGCCGTACGGGTACGCGGGCCAGCGCCAGGCCGGTCGCCGCGCGGATCGCGGAGACGACCGCCGGGGTGGAGGACAGCGTCGGGGCCTCGCCGATGCCGCGCAGCCCGTACGGCGCGTGCTCGTCGGCGAGTTCGAGCACGTCGACGGGGATGCTCGGGGTGTCGAGGATGGTGGGGATCAGATAGTCGGTGAAGGAGGGGTTGCGGACCTTGCCGTCCACCACGACGATCTCCTCCATCACCGCCAGGCCGAGCCCCTGCGTGGTGCCGCCCTGGATCTGCCCGAGAACGGACAGCGGGTTGAGCGCCTTGCCGACATCCTGGGCGCAGGCCAGCTCCACGACCTTGACCAGGCCGAGCTCGGTGTCGACCTCGACCACGGCGCGGTGCGCGGCGAACGAGTACTGGACGTGGCCGAAGCCCTGGCCGGTCCGCAGGTCGAACGCCTCGGTCGGGCGGTGCCGCCACTCGCGCTCGACGTCGACCACCTCGCCCTCGACGACGTCCAGCAGGTCGGCGAGCACCTCGCCGCCGTCGGTGACGACCTTGCCGCCCTCCAGGAGGAGTTCGGCGGTGGCCCACGCCGGGTGGTACGTGCCGAACTTGGCACGGCCGAGCTCAAGCACCCGCTCCCGGACGGCCTCGCAGGTGTGTTTCACCGCGCCACCGGTGACGTAGGTCTGGCGGGAGGCCGAGGTCGAACCGGCCGAGCCGATCCGGGTGTCGGCGGGGTGGATCGTCACGTGGCTGATGCCGAGTTCGGTGCGGGCTATCTGGGCGTGCACCGTGACGCCGCCCTGGCCGACCTCGGCCATCGCGGTGTAGACGGAGGCGACCGGTTCACCTCCGATCACCTCAAGCCGTATACGAGCCGTGGAGTAGTCGTCGAAGCCCTCGGAGAAGCCGACGTTCTTGATGCCGACGGCGTAGCCGACGCCGCGCACGACGCCTTCGCCGTGGGAGGTGTTGGACAGGCCGCCGGGCAGCGCCCGGACATCCGCCTGTTCGCCGCCGGCGCCCGCGGTGACCCACTGCCGCTCGGGCGGCATGGGCATCGCCTTGACCCGGCGCAGGAGTTCGGCGACCGGAGCCGGGGAGTCCACCTCCTGTCCCGTGGGCATGAGCGTGCCCTGCGACATGGCGTTCCGCTGCCGGAACTCGACCGCGTCCAGGCCGAGCTCCGCCGCGAGCTTGTCCATCTGCGCCTCGTAGGCGAAGCACGCCTGGACCGCGCCGAAGCCGCGCATGGCGCCGCAGGGCGGGTTGTTGGTGTAGAGCGCGACGGCCTCGATCTCGACGTCGTCGATCGCGTAAGGGCCGACGCTCAGTGAGGCGGCGTTGCCGACGACGGCCGGGGAGGCGGACGCGTAGGCGCCGCCGTCCAGCACGATGCGGCACTTCATGTAGAGCAGCTTGCCGTCCCTGGTGGCCCCGTGTTCGTACCAGAGCTTGGCGGGGTGCCGGTGCACATGGCCGAAGAAGGACTCGAACCGGTTGTAGACGATCTTGACCGGCTTGCCGGTGCGCAAGGCGAGGAGGCAGGCGTGCGCCTGCATGGACAGGTCCTCACGGCCGCCGAACGCGCCGCCGACGCCGGACAGCGTCATCCGTATCCGGTCCTCGGGCAGCCCGAGGACCGGGGCGAGTTGCCGCAGGTCGGAATGCAGCCACTGGGTGGCGATGTACAGGTCCACGCCGCCGTCCTCGGCGGGCACGGCGAGACCGGCCTCCGGGCCGAGGAACGCCTGGTCCTGCATGCCGACCTCGTACTCGCCAGAGACGACGACGTCGGCCCGCTCCTTCGCCGCGGCGACGTCGCCGCGCACGATGGGCTGCTGGTGCACGATGTTGGGGTGCGCCACGTGACCCGCGTGGTGGTCGTCGCGGCCGGGGTGCAGCACCGGGGCGTCCTCGGCGGTGGCGGTCGCCTCGTCGATGACCAGCGGCAGCTCGCGGTACACCACCTTGATCTTGGCGGCGGCGCGCCGTGCCGTCTCCGGATGGTCGGCGGCCACGAGGGCCACCGGCTCGCCGTGGAACCGTACGACGTCCTTCGCCAGCACCGGCTGGTCGCAGATCTCCAGGCCGTAATGAGTCCCGGCGGGCAGGTCGTCGTGGGTCATGACGGCGTAGACGCCCGCCGTCATGAGCGCCTCCGCGACGTCGATGGACACGATCTCGGCGTGCGCGTGCGGGCTGCGGAGCGTGAAGCCCCACAGCATGTCCTCATGCCACAGGTCGGAGGCGTACGCGAAGTCGCCGGTGACCTTCAGATTGCCGTCAGGGCGCAGCGTGGACTCGCCGACGCCGCCCTTGGTCCGGCTGCCCTGGGTGAGACTGGTGGGAACGCGGGTGACACCCATGGTCACACCTCTTCTGTCTCGCGGGCCGCGGCGAGACGCACCGCGTCCAGGATCTTCTCGTAGCCCGTGCAACGGCACAGGTTCCCGGACAGCGCCTCGCGGATGTCCGCATCGGACGGTTCACCGACGCGCTCCAGCAGCTCGTCGGCGGCGACCAGCAGGCCCGGGGTGCAGAATCCGCACTGCACGGCGCCCGCGTCGATGAACGCCTGCTGAATCGGGGAGAGTTCGCCACTCACCGCACCGTCCGGCTGGGCCTGCCAGCGCTGCGCCTCGCTGAGGCCCGTGCCGTGCGCCGCGCCGCCCGCGCAGCCCTCGCCGCCGCTCGCGCAGGCCGCCGCCCGCTGCTTGGCGAAGTCGGCCAGGCCCTCGACCGTGACGACCTCACGGCCCTCCACCTGGCCCGCGGCGACCAGGCACGCGCAGACCGGCACATCGTCGAGACGCACCGTGCAGGACCCGCACTCGCCCTGTTCGCAGGCGTTCTTGGAGCCGGGAAGACCAAGCCGCTCACGCAGCACATACAGCAGGCTCTCGCCCTCCCATACGTCGTCGGCTTCCTGCGGCCGGCCGTTGACCGTGAATTTCACGCGCATCGCGGGTCTCCCTTGGACGTGCCAGCTGTGGTCCGGTAGCTCTCCCAGGCCCAGCCCAGGGTCCGGCGGGCCATGACGGCCACGGCGTGGCGGCGGTACTTGGCGGTGCCCCGCACATCGTCGATCGGATTGCACGCGCCGGAGGCCAGCTCGGCGAACTGCCGGGCGATCGAGGGGGTGATCACCTGGCCGCTGTCCCAGAAACCGCCCTCGGCGAGCGCCGCGTTCAGGAAGTCCTCGGCGGCGCGGGCCCGTACGGGAGTGGGGGCGGCGGAGCCGATACCGGTCTTCACCGTCCGGTCCTCGGGGTGCAGCGCCAGCCCGAAGGCGCACACCGCGATCACCATCGCGTTGCGGGTGCCGACCTTGGAGAAATGCTGCGGGCCGTCGGCCTTCTTGATCCGTACGGACTTGATCAGCTCGTCGGGCTCCAGCGCGTTGCGCTTCACGCCGGTGAAGAAGTCCTCGACCGGGATGAGCCGGGTGCCACGCACGGACTCGGCCTCGACCTCGGCTCCGGCGGAGAGCAGCGCGGGATGGGAGTCCCCGGCGGGGGAGGCCGCACCGAGATTCCCTCCCACACTGCCCCGGTTGCGGATCTGCGGGGAGCCGACGGTGTGGGCGGCGAGCGCCAGTCCCGGCAGTTCGGCGCGCAGGTGGTCCATGATCTGCGTGTACGGGACGGAGGCGCCGAGCCGCACATGCTCCGCGCCGACCTCCCATTCCCGCAGGTCGCCGATGCGGTTGAGGTCCAGCAGGTAATCGGGACGGCGATGGTCGAAGTTGATCTCGACCATGACGTCCGTGCCACCCGCGATGGGCACAGCTGTGGGGTGCTCGGCCTTAGCGGCGAGCGCCTCCTCCCAGCTGGCGGGGCGCAGGAAGTCCATGGGTGTTCTCTTCTCGACTGTCAGGGGCTGCGGGGGCGGGCTCTGTGGCTACCCGGTGGGGCTGTTCATGTCCTGTTCACGCGGCTTGGCCTCAGTACACCGACGTGTGGCCCGCCTGGTGCAGTCACCGAACACATGAAGCAGTTGGCTGGCCAGCGACTCCGTCTTGTAGATTCGAACGAAAGACAAGAAACGGAAACATCGGCGTTCACCCCACGTGACCTGCGCCACGGGCGCCCGCCCGGGCACAGCCCGCGGGGTCGCTCCGCGAGGCGTCGCGAGGGGCTCCTCACCCGCCGCGACGGCCGATACGGTCGCTACCGCCGCGCGGGGCCCACACTCCGCACCCCCCACACTCCCCCGCCCACCCACTCCGCCCGCCCCTCCCACCACCTCCCCACGACACAGATCGGCTGACGAGACGATGCGGCTGCGCGCACTGCTGGAAACCGACGCCCTCGGCCTTCGCCTGCTCGGCGGCGAGGAAGAGCTCGACCGCACGGTGCGCGGTGTGATGACCACCGACCTGCGCGACCCGAGCCGCTACCTCTCCGGGGGTGAGCTGGTCCTCACCGGACTCGCCTGGCACCGCGAGCCCGCCGACTCCGAACGCTTCGTCCGCATCCTGGCCGCGGCCGGGGTCGCCGGGCTCGCCGCGGGCGAGGCGGAACTCGGTTCCATCCCCGACGACCTGGTCGCCGCCTGCACCCGGCACCGGCTGCCGCTGTTCTCCGTCGACGAGGACGTGTCGTTCGCGTCCATCACCGAACACGTGGTGCGCCAGGTCTCCAGCGAACGCGCCGGAGACCTGGCCGCCGTCGTCGACCGGCACCGCAGGCTGATGACGTCAGGTCCCGCCGGCGGCGGCCCCGACGTCGTCCTCGACCTCCTCGGCTCGGACCTCGACCTGCGCGCCTGGGTGCTGTCCACCGCCGGACGCCGGATCGCCGGTTCCCGGGTGGCCGGGGCGGGCCCCGAGCTGCCTCCCGCGCTGTGCGCGCGGCTCGCGGGGGAACACCTCGCCGCCGTACGCGCCGGACGCCGGGGCCCCCACCGGGTCACGACCGGCGGCGCCACGTACTCGCTCTTCGCGGTCCACAACGGCGGCAGGGGCGCCTCGGCGCGCGACGTACGCGAGACGGTGCTCTCCGACTGGCTGCTCGCGGTGGAGGCGGACGCCGGGGACTGGCCGGAGGAACGCCTCGACCTGCTGCACGGCGTCACCCAGCTGATCGCCGTGGAGCGTGACAGGCGCGACGCGGCCCGCACCGTGCGGCGCAGGCTCGCCCAGGAAATCCTCGAACTGGTGCAGACGAGTGCCCCGCCCGCCGAGATCGCCGCCCGCCTCCGGGTCGCCGCCCCCGTGCTGCTCCCCGGCGCGGGCGCCGCCCCGCACTGGCAGGTCGTCGTGGCGCGGGTCGAGTGGACCGACGGCGACATCCCCGGCGGCCCGGTCGCCCAGGCGCTGCTTGAGGAGATCCTTGTCGACCCGGCCGCGCCGGGGCCAGAGCCGTCCGACCGGATCGCTGTCGCGCACACCGGCGACGAGGCGGTGGCGCTGGTCCCGCTGCCCGCCCTCGGGGCCGAGGACGGCGGGCCCGACACCGGGACCGGGGTGCACGCGGACGCCCTGCTCACCGCCGTGGGCGAACCGCTCAGCAGGGGCCTCGCCGACGACGGGCGCCTCACCCTCGGCGTCAGCGCCGCCGTGCACTCGGCCGAGGGCCTGCGCGGCGCCCTGGAGGAGGCCAGGCACGCCCGCAGGGTCGCCGCGGCCCGCCCCGGCAGCGTGTGCGCCGCCGGGCACCAGGAGCTGGCCTCACACGTCCTGCTGCTCCCCTTCGTCCCCGACGACGTACGCCGCGCCTTCACCGCCCGGCTGCTCGACCCGCTGCGCGACTACGACCGCCGCCACCGCGCCGAGCTGGTGCCGACCCTGGAGGCGTTCCTCGACTCCGACGGCTCCTGGACCCGCTGCGCGACCCGGCTGCACCTGCACGTGAACACCCTGCGGTACCGCGTGGGCCGCATCGAGCAGCTGACCGGCCGCGATCTGGCCCGTCTTGAGGACAAGCTGGACTTCTTCCTGGCCCTGCGGATGACCTGACGGGCCGGCACCCCAGGACGCCGGGCCCAGAGCGGCAGCCCTGGCACGGCGCGAGGGGGTGCCCCGTCAGGGGCGCGGGGAACCGCGCGACCAGCCGCAGCGCACCCGCGGTCCGCGACGCACGGACAGGGACCCCCGCTCCCCCGGGCATGGTCCGCCGGACGCGGCCGAGATCAGGCCCGCGCGTCCACGCGTGGCCGTCAGCGCCGGACCGCGCTCGACGGTCAGCGCGTGAGGGTCAGCGTGTACGCGTGAGGGTCAGCGCGTCACCGACCGGGCGCTCACCGTTCGCGTCCGACGGCACGGTGACCAGCTCGCCGTTCACCGCCATGCCGGTGGACCCCCCGCCGTCGAGGTTCATCGCCTGCCGAGCCCCCAGCGACCGCATCAGCCGCGCCAGCTCGGTGACCCCGAGCCCATCGCTCTGACCGGGCCTGCGGCCCTCCGCCGTCACCACGATGAGGCGGCCGTCGCGGTCGACGCCGATCGCGGTCCGGGGCCCGCGCTTCAGCCCCCAGGTGTACGCGAACGACGGGTCACCCGGATGGTCGATTCCGTCGGCCCCGTAATCCACGGCCACCTCGCCGTCCCGCACCAGCCGGGGCCCGCCGTTGACGATGTCGTCGTCAGGCCCGAGCCTGACCCGCCGACCGTGCTCGTCAAGGATCTGCTGCTCCAGCGTCAGCTTGGCGCCCGGCACCGCGTGCGCGCGCAGCCATTCGGCCCCCGCGCCGACCCCGGCGAGGACGCTGCCGCCCTCGGGCACGGCGCCGCTACGCGCGCGCACCCGCGTGACGCTGCCCGACTCGTCCAGCACGGCTTCGACACCCGCTCCAGCCGGGGTGTCCGCGCCGAGTGCGCCGGTGAACCGTACGATCTCGCCGGTGTCCGTACACGTCACGTCGTGCCGTGGCCGCTGCGTCGGCTGGTCGCCACCGACACCGCCGCAGTTGCGGACGGCGCCCGGTGTGCGGTTGACGCCGTCGACGACCTCGGAGCTGCCGCCCGCCCGCACCCGCAGCCGCGTGCTGAGGTGCTTGAACTCCGGGCGCAGGCCGTCACCGCGCAGCACCATGGCCACGCGCCCGTTCGTCGCGGCGCTCTCCAGCTCGCCGTCGTACGCGCCGATCCCGGCCGCCGCGCCCGGCACGCCGTCCTTCTCCTCCATGACGAAGAACCCGGCGTTCACCGCGAGCAGCGCGTCCGTCCGCGCGGCCATGTCGCTGACCTTCTCCCGTCCGGCGACCGAGGTGCCGTACGTCGCGTTCAGGCCGCCGCCGAACCGGCCGGGGTCGACGATGGCGACCCTCACGCGCGCGCGGCCGGTGTCCGGTGCTCCATCACCGCCGGTCCACTCACTCACCGCTTCGAAGCCCGCCGCCGCGAGCGCCCCGCGCTGGTCGTCCGCCTGCTTCCGGTCGTCGAACCGGCCCACCCTGACCCGGACGCCGAGCACGCCCTCCCGGTCGGCTCCGTCCGGCCACTCGACCCGCTCCGTACGGGGCGTGAACCCGGCCGCGCGCAGCCGGTCGGCGAGCTGGTCGGCCGCACCGTCGGTGGCGAGCACGGCCCCGCCTGCCCGCACCGTCACCGTCCAGTGGTCGGCTCCAGCGCGCCCCTCGATGACGTCCTCGTACAGGTCCGCTCCGGGAGCGAGCCGCTCGTGGCTCCAGCCCGCGAGCCGTTTCGGGACGGAGGGCCCGGGCGCGGCACCGCGCGCGCTCGCGTGGGCCGCGCTCTCGTGTGCGGTGGCGCCGTTCTCCAGCGCACTGGCGCCGGTCACCACGAGGGCGACAGCGACCACGGCGGCCAGCGCGACAGGCCGGGACGGACGGGGGCGGACGGACACCATGAACACTCCTCAGCGGCGGGACCATCGACTGAACCGCGACGCGCGGAACGCCACGCACGGTGGCATCGACCGTGAACAATTGCCCGTCATCAAGACATCAGCCGCGTGAACACCCCGTACGGCGTAACCGGACCCGGGTAACCGGACCCGGCGCCCGCGACGAGCGTCGCCGGGCCCGCACAGGCCAAGCGCGACGGCGCCGCCCGGGCCCCGCCCGGCAGCCACCGGCAGCGGGCCACGGGGCCACCGGGCCACCGGGCCACCGCCGCGGATCTTCACCGTAGCCAAGCACGGCCACCAACCCCCCGCGCCAAGCGTGGAGTTGATCATACGCGTACGCTCCACGGCCCCGCCTCGGCTTCCGGCAAACGGGGGCTGGGCCGTTCGGGTGCGCCGAGGCCGCTGCCAGGCCGGACGGCCGGTCCGTACCCCGACCGCCGCCACCCGCCGACGCCGCCGACGCCGCCGACGAGCGCGGCCGATGAGCACCGCTTCCCGCCGACGGGGCGCCGGGGCGGCGGGGCGGCGCCCGAGACGCCTTCACACCTGCGATTCATCGCCGGTTAAGGCAGCGGCCAGCCCATGGCTCGACCAAGATTGTGAAGCAATTCACACCGAGCTCTTGGCCGAGCGCGCTGTTCCGTGTTGAGATGCGCGCACGGCTTCCGGCTCAATGACGCGCTTGGGGAGGGCAATGTGGCGGACACCGCCATGTCATGTTCTGGATCGTCGGATTCCGATGTAGGGCGAGGAGGCGGCCTTCGTGCGGGCCTCCTGGACGACCCGCTGCATACGGCCGTGTGGCGGCTGCGCTCGCGCGGCTGCTGGTACGACGCCGCGGAGCTGCTGAATCCGCTCGCCACGACCGATCCGGCCGCGGCACGGCTGCGCAGCTCCGTACTGACCGAACAGTGCATGTTCACCGCGGCCGGGTGGGAGGCGGCCGAGGACGCGCTGCGCGCGGCGGAGGCCATCGCGCACACCGACGACGAACGGGGGGCCGCCGCGTGTGAGCGCGGCCATCTCGCCTACGCGGCCACGCTGTTCGGCAACCGGGACCGGGCCGACGAGGCCCGTTCCGCGCTGGGCAGGGCGGCGGCGCTGCTCGCCCCCGACTCGCGTGTCCGGCCGCTGCTCGACTTCCGGCGCGGGCTGCTCGCCCAGCACCTGGCACGTAACGCTTCGAGCGCGCTGGCCGCCTTCCAGCGCGCGCACGCCGGAGCCACCGCGCACGGTGACGAGCTGCTGCGCTCGTTCACCTGGCGGCACCTCGCCGCGATGGCCGAGGAGAACGGCGACCGCGCCGAAGCACGGCACGGCTTCGCGGAATCGCTGCGCATACGAGAGGAGTTGGGCTACCTGATCGGCATCGCACCGGCCCTGGTCGCGCTCGCCAGCGTGGAACCGGAGCCGGAAGCGGCCCGGCTGCGCGCGGAGGCGGGCCGCCTGGTCCGGCTGCTCGGCGGCGTGCCGGCCTGGCTGGCCACCCGCCTGCGGACCACCGACGAAGCCCTCGCCGCGGACCCGGCCAACTGATCGCGAGGCCCCACCCGCCGCCGCGTCCCGCCTCGCGGCAACCGGCGCGGTGGGGCACACGCCACCACATCTGCGGCCCACTCAGCGCCGCACTCCCTGCCTGCTGCCGCTCGGCGCCCCGTACCGCGCACCGCGTACCGCGCGCCCCTGTGCCGCCGCACCGCGTTGCCCGGCGCTCCGTGCTCCGTGCTCCGTGCTCCGTGCTCCGTGCTCCGTGCTCCGTGCTCCGTGCTCCGTGCTCCGTGCTCCGT